>JAUNTY010000041.1 GCA_030538415.1 Neisseria sp.
CGGAGCGGATGCTTTTGCGATGCAGCAGAAGGTATTTTGCAAAGGTCTCGGCCTTGTTGATACAAAGGCGCGGCTTATTCCGTGACCACGTTGCGAATCAGCTTTTCGGCATTGGCCAGCGTGTTTTCCACTTCGCTATATTCGATTTTGCTGCCTTGAATCAGGGTGCGGGTGTCATTGAACACCACTTCGGTTTGGCCGTTGATTTCGGTCACCAATACTTTCAGCGGCAGTTGCAGCGCGAAGGCGGGGTCTTTCACCATCAGCGGCGTGCCTGCTTTGGGTGTGCCGAAAATAATCACTTTGGCAGGCTGCATGGCGAGGCCGTCTTTTTGGGCGGCGGCCTGGTGGTCGATGACGGCAAACACGGTCATGCCGCGTGATTGGATGGCGTTTTCCAAACGGGAGACGGTATCGTTGAAATCGTAGCGGCTGGTGACGGTATGGGTGGTCGGCATGGCGGTTTGCGCTTTTGGGTGCGGTTGGGCGGAATGGGGGCGGGGATGGCTGCAGGCAGAGAGGCCGAGGGCGGCAATCAGCGCGAGGGAAGTGAATGGGCGCAACATATTTTCTCCTTGAGGGCAAAAATGAAGGAAAGCTCCGTTTGAATCGTGCTGTATTTTTGCGGTGAACCGGCGTTGTGCCGGCGGATAATCACGCGGTTAATCACCGACGCGTTTCTCATGACCGAGAAATGCTTAAAAAACTCACCGGATTCAAATAAAATGCTTTTCATTTCAGGCCGTCTGAAAAGCCGTATGCTTTCAGACGGCCTGAGTGTTATCAACGGATGCCTTTATCAATCAAATCTTGATAACCGCCGTGGTTGGTGACGTTGGTATAGCCCTGTTTTTTCAATTCCTGCAAAGCTGCTTCGGCGCGGCCGCCGCTGCGGCAGTAGAGATTTACCGGGGCGTTTTTATCGGGGCTGACGGCGCTGATGCGGCGGGCAATCTGGTCGCCGGGGATATTCAATGCGCCTTGCAGATGACCCCGGCTGAATTCTTCCGGCGAACGCACGTCTATCCAGACGCCTTTGGCTTTGGCTGTTGGCGCGCTTGCGTTGGCGGCTGCCTGAGGAGCGGCAGTGGCAGCGGCGGGTATTACCAGAGCTGCGGAGAGCAGGGCGGCTTGAAGCAGTATTTTCATCGGACTGTCCTTGGGTATGCAGTATGTTGGCAAAACCATCATAACATAATGAAACAAGGCCGTCTGAATGCTTTTCAGACGGCCTTGGGCTTCCTGACAGCGAAGCGGTGTCATTTATCATCATCTTTTTCGCGCTAAAAGCACATCTACTGCGTTGAAAATGCTCGCAAGGTGTCCAACCTTGCTGCACTTTTCGCCTCGCATCTGTACTTTTATCACAAAAAATCTGAGTAATTCTGAATTGTCAGGAAGCCCTAGGGCTTCCTGACAATTCGATTTACGGGTGCTTTTTGCCCCTGAAAACGCATCTGCTGCGTTAAAAAGCCTCGCAAGATGTCCAATCTTGCTGCGTTTTTTGCCTTGCATCTGCATTTTCAGGAACAAAAATCCCCTCATAAACAAATTGTCAGGAAGCCCTAGGGCTTCCTGACGGCGAGCGGCAGTTTTTACTGCAGGCCGTTGTCTTTCAGCAGCTGCTCGATCTGCTGCTGCACTTTTTGCTGCTTGGCCTGCTGGGTCAGCTGGCTGCGCACTGCTTCAAACGGAGGTGCTTCGGGATTGCGCTCTGAGGCGGCCAGTTTGAAGAGGAAAAATTTGTCGCCCAGCTGAACCGGATCGCGGGTAATCTGGCCGCGGGTCATTTGGCTGACAATCTGCCCCAGCTCGGGCGGCAGCTGTTGCGGCGAAATATAGTCGGTAAACTGTTGCTCCGGATTGGGGTAGCGCTTCATCAGTTCGTCAAAGCTCAGCCCTTTGAGCAGCAGCTCCTGCGCCGCGCGGGCGGCTTCGGGCGAGTCAAACTGCACTTGCTGCAGCCTGACCACGCGGGTTTGCTGGTCGTAGGCGCGGCGGACGTCGGCTTCGTTGACTTCGGCGTTGCGCTCCAGATAAGCGACGTATTGTGATGCGTAAAACTGGGCTTCCACGTTTTTCAGCTGGTTTTGCACTTCAGGGTCTTTATCCAACCCTTGTTTGAAGGCTTCGTTTTTGAGAACTTCAAAGCTTTGCAGCTGGGTGATGACATCTTTGCGGATGGCGGCGCCGTCGGGGCGCTGGGTGGCGTTCGGGTCGGCATCGGCCTGTTTCAATACCTGCGCGACCATGCTGTCGATGCGGCCGCGTTCGATTTCGGGTGCTTGCGCGGCCACGGCAAAGCCGGCGGCGGCCAGCGCCAAAGCGCTAATCAGGGTTTTGTATTGCATGGTTTTTCCTTGTATGCAGCAGCTTATTTGGCCGGTTTGATGTCGGCTTTTTGATACAGCGCCTGAATGGCGGCGTCTACGCGGGCAGCCTGCAGGTCTTGGGTGATGGCGGCTTTGGCTTCTTCAAATGAAGGCACTTTTACGGCACGTTTGTCGTTGATGTAAAACACGCCGAACAGGCCGTTGTTGTCTTGCAGCGGCGTGGGGGTGTAGGCGCCTTTTTTGAGGTCTTTCACCGCCGCGTAAATGGCCGGCGCGCCTTGCTCAAGGTCTTTCAGGCGCACGTAGTTGGCCGGAATGCCGCCGCTTTGCTTGCCTTGCGGATCAATGGTGTATTGGGTGGCTACTGTTTTGAAGCTTTTTTTGGCTTTCAGGTCGGCAATGGCTTTGTCGGCATCGGCTTTGCTGCGGGTGATGATTTCACCCATCTGCACTTCCTGGCTGCCTTTGTAAAAATTGCTGAAATTATTGTAGGCGCTGCGTACTTCGCTGTCGGTCACCGGATTGTTGCGCAATACATGTTCCATGTAGACCTGGTTGAGCAGTTCGCTTTCATAAGCCGCCCATTCCTGTTTAAACAACGGCTGCTTGTCGGCGCCTTGCTGCTTGGCCGACGCACGGGCTTGTTCCAGCGCCTGTTTGTATTCGTTGCTTTGATCGAGCTTCAGGCGCTTGGCTTCCTGGCCGACGAGGGTTAGGCCGACCTGGCGTTGGGTCAGGTTTTGGCGCAGCGCCGGGCTGTCTTGAACCTGGCCGTTGCTTTGGCTTTGCAGGATTTTGACCTGGTCGTCAATGGTTTTGCTGTCGATTTTGGTGCCGTTTACGGTGACCAGGGTTTGTGCCAGCAGGCTGCCGGAAAGGGTGGCCAGCATCAGGGCGGAGGTAAGGTAGGTTTTTTTCATCGTGTGCTCTTAAAAATTCAAAACATAAAAAATCAGGGTTTAGCTGAAATATTCGTCGGGCGTAGCCGCTTTGATGCTCAGGGCATGGATAAGGCCGTCTGAAAACAAATCGTGCAACGGCTCTTTGACCATGCGTTGGCGGTTGACGCGGCTGACGCCTTCAAAAGCGGAGCTGATCACCAATACGGCATAATGGCCGCCGCCGCGGTTGCCTGCGTGGCCGGCATGCAGATGGCTGTCGTCGCGGAATTCGAATACTTCCGGATTGAGCGCCTGCAGGCGGTTTTCAAGTTCTTGCGACATGTCGGTCATTTGAATACGGCCTTGAAAGGGCGGATCAGGATTTCTTCATACACACCGGCATCCACGTAAGGATCTTGCCCGGCCCAGGTTTCGGCCTCATCCAGCGAGGCGAATTGGGCGATAATCAGGCTGCCGGAAAAGCGCTCGGGGTTGTCGGGCAGCGGGTTGGGGCCGGCGGCAAGCAAGCGGCCTTCGGCTTTTAACGCTTCCAGACGTTTCAGATGTTCGGGGCGGGCATTCATGCGGGCTTCGTGTGCATTGTCGGCATCGGTGGCCAGGAGCATATAATATTCCATGAGCTTAGTTCTCCTGCGGTAAATGGCGGCTCAGATAGACACCCTGGCCGAGAAAGAAAACAATCATCAGCGCGGTGGAGCCGAAAAGTTTGTAGTTGACCCATTGGGCTTCGCTGAAAGTATAGGCAACGGCGATATTTACCAAGCCCATCAGCAGCAAAAAAGCCACCCAAATGAAAGTGAGTCTGCGCCAAACGGCATCGGGCAGGGTGACTTCCTTGCCCATCATGGCTTTGAGGCCGCTTTTGTTCATGGCCTGACCGATGGCCAGCGCCAGCGCGCCAATCCAAAACAGCAGCGTGGGTTTCCACATGATGAAGCGGGCGTCGCGCAGCAGGATGGTGGCGCCGCCGAATACCACAATCAGCACAAGGCCGACCCATTGCATGGTGTCGAGCTTTTTGTATTTCAGCCAGATAAACGCAGCCTGCAATACGCCGATAACCAGCGCCACAGCGGTGGCCCACACGATATTTTTGGTCAGGGTATAGGTAAGGAAAAACAGGATGACGGCGAGAAGGTCGCTTAGGATTTTCATGTGTTCGGAAACAGGTGTTGAAACAAAATAAGGAATAATCATACAGCCACAAGTCTGTTTTTGCACCTTTTATCTCCTTCAGAGGCCGTCTGAAGAAGCAGCTTAACGGGAATTTTCAAAAGTGACGGCTGCAAAATGCAGACGCAGCGTGGCCATAAAGCCGCAACCTGCCGTTTATTTTTACATAAATTAGCAAGATGGCTTGGCAGAGTAAGCCAATCGAATATATCATACAGGCTACATAAATTGCATGGGCAGCCCGGCTGCAAACCAACAGGGGACTTAAGTTTTGAAAAATAATCGTCGAATCAAGCTGATAGCGGTATCTGTGGCATTGATGGCATCTGTTTCGGCCATGGCCGGTCTGGGCGGGCTGAATGTCCAATCCAATCTGGGCGAGCCTTTTTCCGGCACGGTAACCGTAACCGGTGAGGAAGCCAAAATCTTGTTGAGCGGCGGCCAGGCAACGCTCTCCGACAGCAACTTGCGCAGCAGTGTCAGAAAATCGGGCGACAATGCCATTGTCAGCATCCGCTCCGGCCGCCCCATTCAAGACCCCGTGCTGATTTTCCAATTGGGCGTCGGCTCCCAGGCGCGCCAATATACGGCCATTATCGACCCGCCGGGTTATGCGGGCAACCGCGCCCAGCCCGCTCCGGCCGAACGCCAGGCCGCTGCGCGTGACCGTGTGGCGGCCGTGGTGGCCGAAACCGCTCCGTCCGAGCGGACAGCCCGCTCAGCCGAGCGCCGCGCGGCACCTGCCGCCCGCCAGCCTGCGCGGGCACCGGCACGTGCGGCAGCGCCTGCGCAACACAGCGGCGAATATACCGTGCGCCAGGGTGAAAACCTGACGGCCATTGCCAGCAGAGTACGCCCGAGCGGCCTGAGCACCTATCAAACCGTGCAGGCTTTGGTATTGGCCAACCCCGAATTGTTCCGCGAACAAAGTGCCGACAAACTTTGGCCGGGCAATGTGTTGAACATTCCGTCTGCCGATGAGTTGCGCCGTTTGGCTCAGCAAGGTTCTGCCGACGTGCCGCACGCCGGAGAAACAGCCGCGCCTGAAGCGGCCTCCGAGCCCGCTGTGGCGGCACCTGCATCGGAGCCCGCCGCAACGGTTACGGAAACCATAACTGAAACCGTGGTTGCGCCTGCTTCCGCGCCTGTTGCAGAGGAAGCGTCGGAAGCATCCGTCATGACCTCCGAGCCGGTCGTTGCGCCTGCACCGCAAACGGCGGAGCAGAAACCGGCCGAATCTTCGGAAACAGGCAGCGGCTTGTGGCGCTGGCTGCTGTTAGGCGGCTTGGGCTTGATTGCACTGTGGATTTTGTCGAAGCTGTTGGGTAGAAAACAAAAAAGCATTGTCCTTAAAGAAGATGCGGATGACGATGATGATGCTGCAGCGGCAGCTTCTCCGTTTGATGATGCTCCGAAACCTGCGGCGCCCATCCGTACCGAACAACCGGTGGTGCGCCCGGGCAAAACCGCTCCGCTGACGCGCGCCGAAGCCGCTGCCACCATGGGCGCTGCCGCCGCCGCGACCGTCGCTGCCAAAAAGGCCGCTCCGGCTGAGGGCGAGCTGGAGATGGAAGATGACTTTGATGACGATATTTTCTTCACCGAAGTCAGCGAAGCGCCAACCAAAAGCGATGACAGCATCAATCTGGATTTGGGCGCCATCGACCAGCAACAAGGCGGTATCCTGAGCGGCGCGGTAACGCACGATGCGGAAACCGAGCAACGCAAGGATGCCGATTGGAGTGAGATCGAATCAACCGACAGCGTGTACGAGCCGGAGCCGGAGAGCGAATATGCTCATGTAGGCGCAACCGTGTCCGAGCCCGTAGCAGAAGCGTTTGATGCACCTGCAGAACCTTTGGCGGAGCGCGATTTCACGCCGTTTGATTTTGAAGCTCCGACCGCAGCAGAGCGCACCACGGCGAAGCCCTTGGTCATCGAAACAAGCGCCGAAGCGGAAATCGAATCCGAGCCGGAAGCCGGATTGGCAAGCGAACCTGAACCGACTACCGATGCCGATGAAGCATGGTTTAAAGAAATCGGCCGGGATACCGGTATCGAGCTGCAGGACGGCGAAGATTTTACGGCGACGGAAACGACCGCGGATATCGCTGCCGATACGGAAACCATCGAATGGGATGAATTGGCTGTTGCCGATGACGCACGCGACGGTGCCGGATTTATTTCCGAATCTGTCGGCATGACCGCACCCTTGGAAGCCAAGTATGAGCTGGCCAAGATGTATGTGGAAATCGGTGATCCGGAAGCGGCCAAAGAAACGCTGCTGGAATTGTTGGAAGAGTCTGACGGCGCGATTTTGGCCAAGGCAAAAGCCATGTTGGCCGATTTGGAAAAGTAAAGCGTTGCTGAGTGTTTCTGGAAACGCCGTTGTCGTGCGAAACAAGATGGCATGGCAAAAAATGTCATCGGTTTTCAGAATTGATGAGGAGCTGCAGCGTGAGCAGCCCTGATTTCAGGTAACAGTAGTCATTTAGCTGTTTGATTTGCCCGGGCAGGCCTTGCCCGGGCTTTTTTATAGCGAAATAAAATAAGAAAGATACAAGGCGGCAAGCCGAAGACAGTACAGATATAGTGAAAAAACTTACTCTACTACCGCGTTGCTGCGCCCTGCTCAAAGAGGGGGCTTGACTAAGCTACTGAAGCAGCAAGTCCGCCGCCCCGTACTACTTGTACTATCTGCGGCTTGCTGCCTTGTATTAAAGTAAGTTTTTCCACTATAGTACGGCAAGGCGCAGCAACGCTGTATCAAACTAACGGAACGACTATATATGGCTGAAAACGCGGGGATTCTCATGCCGTCGGCTGCTTTGTCTTCAGATTGTTTTATTGAATTTGCGCAAGTGACAGCAATGCGGAATAAAGGCGAATGGAATACAGGCCGCCGCGACGGCATGGCAGGCATCGGCTGCTTTGACTATAATGCCGCACTTGATTGGAAAAATGTGAGTCATGATGCCGTCTGAACAAAATCTGTCTGATTGCTGCGGCAAACAACGCTGGGCATTGATGCTGGCTTACGACGGCAGCCGTTTTTACGGCTGGCAGAAGCAGGCACAAGGTGTGACAACGGTGCAGGCAGCGTTGGAAGAGGCACTCGGCAACATTGCCGGTGAAACCATCCATACAACAGCAGCCGGCCGCACTGATACCGGCGTGCATGCCACGGCACAGGTGGTGCATTTCGATACAACGGCGGTGCGCCCGCAGCAGGCATGGATACGCGGCGTAAACGCGCATCTGCCGGACGGTGTGGCGGTGTGGCAGGCGCAGCAGGTAGACGCGCGCTTTCATGCGCGTTTTGATGCGTTTGGCCGCCGTTACCGCTATGTACTGCAGGTGTCACCCGTGCGCTCGCCGCTGCTGGCGGGCAGGGCGGGTTGGATTCATACGCCGTTGGATATGCAGGCCATGCGGCAGGCTGCGGCATGCCTCGTCGGCGAACACGATTTTTCCAGCTTCCGCGCCGCGCAATGTCAGGCGAAATCACCGGTGAAAATCCTGTACGATGTCCGGCTCGGCGGCACGCCGCAGTTGATGACGCTGGATTTGCACGGCAATGCGTTTCTGCATCATATGGTACGCAATATCATGGGTGCGCTGGTGTATGTCGGTAACGGACGTTTGAGTGTGGAGGGATTCAGGGCATTGATTGCAGAGCGCAGCCGTCTGAAAGTGCCGCCTACGTTTATGCCGGACGGCCTGTATTTCACCGGTGTGGATTATCCGCCGGAGTGGGGCGTCGCTACGCCGCCGCCGCCGGATTGGTTGTGGTGACGGGCAGATTGATTTGAGGCCGTCTGAAAGCAAAGGTGTTTTCAGACGGCCTGAGACCTGTACAAAAAAATAACCGTCGCGCACGCGCAAGTGGATGCCCAGTCTGAAGCTCAGCTTTAGTTTGAACTTGTCAGCCTTGAAAATATATAGTCGTTTCGTTAGTTTGATACAGTGTTGCTGCGCCTAGCCGTACTGTCTGTACTGTCTGCGGCTTGCTGGCTTGACTCAATCTAACGAAACGACTATAAAACTGTGTACCCGCCTGCGCGGGCGCGACAAGTGGGGGATTTTGTCAAGGTTTCGGCCTCGTTGTATCAAGTTTAACCACTATATCAAGTGATTCCATTATAAAGATAAAGGCCGTCTGAAACGTTTCAGACGGCCTTGGTATTTTCCGGAATCAGAAAATCTGGAAGACGAAGAAAATCAGCGTGTGCAGGATAAACAGCGGCACCAGAATGCCGAACGACCAAGCCATGTAGCCGAAGAAGCTGGGCATTTTCACCTTGCGCTGCTCGGCAATGGATTTGACCATGAAGTTCGGTGCGTTACCGATGTAGCTCAAGGCGCCCATAAATACCGAACCCATGGAGACGGCAAGCAAGGTGTGGAACAAGGGGCCTGTCATCAGTGATTGGGCATCGCCGCCTGCCATGTTGAAGAACACCAGATAGGTCGGCGCATTATCGAGGAAAGCAGACAAAAGGCCGGTCATCCAGAAATACATGGTGTTGATGGGGTTGCCGCCGGCGTCGTGCACCAGCGAAATCAGGCCGCGGAAAGCGCCCGCCTCACCGGCTTTCAGAATCGCCAACACCGGCGCGATGGTGATGAAGATGCCCAAAAAGAGCTTGCCCACTTCCAGAATCGGATCCCAGTTGAATTCGTTTCCGGCACGCACCTGTTTGGGGGTAATCGCAAGCGACACGCCCGCCAGCGCCAGCAGAATCAGGTCGCGCACCAGGTTTTGCAGCTGGTAGGTGCTGCCGAGGATTTCAAAGCCGGGATGCTCGGGCTTCCACAGGCCGGACATCAATACCGCAGCCACCACACAGGCCAGCAGCAGGAAATTCCATTTGCCGAAGATTTTCAGCGGGCTGTCGGGTGTCGGGTCTTTGGCTTCGACTTCATCTTCTTTGCTGTAGAGATGGCGGTCGAGGAAATAGAATACGGTCAGCAGAATCACGGCGCTGATGAAGACCGGCGGCAGCATATGCTGAACCGTCCACATGAAATCCACGCCTTTCAAAAAGCCGAGGAAGAGCGGCGGATCACCCAGCGGGGTCAGACCGCCGCCGATGTTGGCCACCAAGAAGATGAAGAAAATCACCACATGCACGCGGTGTTTGCGGTTGTCGTTGGCTTTCAGCAGCGGGCGGATGAGCAGCATCGCCGCGCCGGTGGTGCCCATCAGCGAGGCTAATACGGTGCCGATGGCGAGGATGGTGGTATTGGTTTTCGGGCTGCCGTGCAGGTTGCCCCAAACCAAAATGCCGCCGGAAATGGTGTAGAGCGCCAGCAGCAGCAGGATAAACGGAATGTATTCTTCCACCAGCGCGTGAGCGACGGTTTGCGAAGCGGCGCCAAAACCGTAAACCGCAACCAGCGGAATCAGAAACAGAATGGTCCAGAAAGCGGTCACCTTGCCGAAATGGTGGTGCCAGAAATGGGGCGCCACCAGCGGAAAAATAGCGATAGACAGCAAAATCAGGGCAAACGGCAAACCCCAGAGCAGGCTGAGGCTGGCGCCGTCGAAGTCGGCTGCATGTGCCATCAGCGGCGAGAGCAGCAACGGTAGAAGAGCGGTTTGGAGGCGCATCGGCTTTCCTTTTTCTTATTGAGAGGAGGCACATTTCAGGCCGTCTGAAACCATGCCGGGGCAGTGAACAAGAAAAATCTGCTTTCGGGCACCTGCGGCCGGAAAGGCGGCGCGGCGTTTGAAATCAGATTGGCGGGATGGCGTGAAACAGCCATAGCCTTGCGAATTGTAAAGGAAAATAAAGAATGACGCCAGTTTTTCTGTGCGAATTGTTAACAATTTATCGGAGTAAAAAAGAAAATAATAAATTTATGTTTTTTATAATCAATTTATTGTTTTTGATAAGTGGCAAGAAAGCAGAATCTGTGGAGGCAAATCAAAGTATAAAGAGCGGATAAAAAGACGTCAGGCATCCGGCAGCCGCCACATCCATACGGCCACGCTGAAGCAGAAAGCGGCAGATATGGCGGCAATCCACCATTTTTCGGGAAAACGCCACAGCAGCAGTAAGCAGGAAAACGTCATCATCGAAAAAGCCAGATATTTTGCCTTGCGCGGCACGGCGCGGCGTGTTTCCCAGTTTTGCACCATCGGGCCGAAATAATGATGCCGGTGCAGCCAGCGGTGAAAGCGCGGCGAAGCTTTGGCCCAGCAGGCGGCGGCCAGAATCACAAACGGCGTGGTCGGCAGCACCGGCAGAAAAATGCCGATGATGCCCAAGGCCAAGGCCAGCGCGCCGGCCAGCCAAAACACGCCGCGCAGAATCATTTTTCAGCCCCGGAATGCGGGAACGGGCAACGCGGAATGCCGAGTTTGTCCCAACCCTCATGCCCCATTTCTTCCAGCAGGGCAATGTTGCGGCCGAAAATGGCTTCGGCATCGGGAAAGGCCTCTGCCGCTTTGGCGATGCTGGCTTCGCGAATCAGATGCAGCGTGGGGTAGGGCGAGCGGTTGGTGTAGTTGCCGATGTCGTCGTGCGCCGTGCCTTCAAACTGGAAATCGGGGTGGAAAGGGGCAATTTGCAGCACCCCTTCCAAATCGTTGTCGGCAACGGCGGCGTCGGCAAGCTCGAGCATGTCGTTGAAGGTGAGAAAATCGCCAAACAAGTCGGGCTGCACCAGCAGGGTGGTTTCGGTTTCTTCCGCCGGAGTTTCGCCCAAATATTGCAACTCGCGGTCAAGGTCTTCGAGAAAGCCGTCGAGATGCTTGGCGCGGCTGACCACGATGCGCACCCGCCCTTTTTGATAGGGCGCTTTGGCAAAAGGGCAGAGATTCAGCCCGATGACGGCTTTTTCCAGCCATTGTTGCGTGTGGCCGATAATCTCCTGGTCGCTTGGTGTGGGCATGATGGTATTCCGGATAAAGTGATGCCCGATGATAGCAAAATCCTGCCTGGCCTGACACAAAATAGCGCTGAAAACCGGCGGCGGTCTCCATCAAACTAAAAACAGACACAAAGCCATCTTTGTGTCTGTTTTCGATTGCCGGTGCGCGAAGCCGCGCAAACAGTCAGTCAAGCTGCTGCAGATGCGCCAGCGGCAGCGCGGTGGTGTTTTTGATTTCTTTTAATACAAAGCTGGATTTGGCGTCTTGCACGCCGGGGTGGGAAAGCAGGGTGTCGAGCACGAAATGGGAAAACGCATTCATGTCGGTAAAAAAAGTATGCAGCAGGTAATCGGTTTCGCCGGTGAGGGCAAAGCAGCTCAACACTTCCGGCCAGGTCTGCACCGCCGATGCAAAATCATCGCGCGCCTCACTGGCCTTGTTGATAGACACGCGGATAAACGCCTGCAAACCGAGCTGCACCGCTACAGGCGACAACAAGGCGGCATACTGGCGGATAATGCCCGCATCTTCCAATTGTTTCAGACGGCGCAGGCAGGGCGAGGGCGACAAGGCCACGCGCTCGGAAAGCTCTACATTGGTCAGGCGCCCGTTTTCCTGCAATACCTGCAGGATTTTCAGGTCGGTTTTATCTAAAGTGACTTGTGCCATGCTATTTCCCTTGCTTCTTTATCTTTTGGTATCCGGTTGCGTTGGACATATTGTTTGAAATCGACAGGGTTAATATATTCTAATTTAACTTAACGCACAATAGTTTAAAAAACATAATTTTTTAAAATTATCTATGTGTGTTTAAACGGTTTGAAGACTGCATGTTGTGAATGGTGTGTGAAAGTCGGTGTAGTCTCTGAGAGGAAAGATTTTGCGTTAAGCGGCTGTAAAGAAAAGCTTGCCCCAAATCGGATTTGCCGCCATAATCGGCCTGTGCAGGAGAGCGTTACAGCCCCCTACAAGACAGTGACCACCGAAGGCGCATACACCCTTAAATCGCTCAGGTAAAAGGACTGCACATTGTCAACACAACATCTGGAGAGCGGCGCGGCTGCGCCCACCGAAGGGGAGAAGGCCGTCTGAAACAGATTGCCGAAAATCTCAGGTTACAGGACAGATAGGGCTGCGTGGATGCACGCAGCTTTTTCTATGATTCTGGAGAAACCGAGATGACCGCACCCAAACACACACCTTTCTATTCCGCCCACGAAGCCGCCGGTGCCAAGCTGGTTGATTTCGCCGGTTGGAGTCTGCCGATTCACTACGGCTCGCAAATCGCCGAACACGAAGCCGTGCGCACCGATGCCGGTATGTTCGACGTATCGCATATGCTGGTTTCCGACATCCGCGGTGAGCAAGCCCGCGCATGGCTGCAAAAACTGCTCGCCAATGATGTTGCCAAGCTCGGCTTTGTCGGAAAAGCGCTTTATTCCGCCATGCTCAACGACAAGGGCGGCGTGATGGACGACTTGATTGTTTACCGCGCCAACGAAGCCGAAACCGCCTACCGCATCGTCTCCAACGCCGCCACCCGTGAAAAAGATTTGGCGCAGTTTGCCAAAGTGGGTGAGGCGTTTGGCGTTGAAATTACTCCGCGATACGACCTCGCCATGCTCGCCGTGCAAGGCCCCAAAGCGATTGAAAAACTGCTTGCCGTCAAACCCGATTGGGCGGAAACCGTCAACAATCTGAAAGTATTCCAAGGCGCGGACATGGGCGGCGACTGGTTTGTCGCCCGCACCGGCTATACCGGCGAAGACGGCGTGGAAGTGATTCTGCCCGGCAGCGAAGCCCCCGCCTTTTTCGCCGCCCTGCAACAAGCAGGCGTGCAGCCCTGCGGCCTCGGCGCGCGCGACACCCTGCGCATGGAAGCGGGCATGAATCTCTACGGCAACGACATGAACGACGACATCAGCCCCTTGCAGGCAGGCATGGCGTGGACGGTGGATTTGAAAGACGAAAACCGCGATTTCGTCGGCAAAACCGCCCTCGTCGCCCTGAAAGAACAAGGCGTGGACGTGAAGCAAGTCGGCCTCCTGCTCGCCAAAGGCGGCGTATTGCGTGACGGCATGGAAGTCGTCACCGAAGCAGGACGCGGCATCACCACCAGCGGCGTATTCTCGCCCAGCCTCAAGCAATCCATCGCCATCGCCCGCGTACCCAAAGCCTTTGAAGGTGACAGCGCCAAAGTGTTGCTGCGCGGCAAAGAAGTCGATGTGCGCGTGTTGAAACTGCCGTTTGTGCGCAACGGGCAGAAGCAGTTTTGAGGTAGGTTGGGTTAGGCCGCAAGGCCGTAACCCAACAAATCCGCCGAAATGCAGCATTTGTATACGGCTGTAACACAAACCAAAGCCTGCTTGAACAGACGCAACTTCTTTCAGGTAGGCCTGACTTAACCGATAAAGCCGTTCCCCTTTCTTTCAGACGGCCTTATCCTTAAACACCCTTATCCCAATAATGGAGAACACACCATGAGCAATATCCCCGCCGAACTGAAATACGTTTCCAGCCACGAATGGCTGCGCGCCGAAGACGACGGCACCGTGACCGTGGGCATTACCGAACACGCGCAAGAGCTGTTGGGCGACATCGTATTCGTCGAGCTGCCCGAAGTGGGCGCAACGCTGGCCGCCGAAGAGCAGGCCGGTGTGGTGGAATCGGTGAAAGCCGCTTCCGACGTGTATGCACCGATTGCCGGTGAAATCGTCGCCGTCAACGAAGCCTTGGTCGATGCGCCCGAAACCGCCAACAGCGAACCCTACGGCGAAGGCTGGTTTTTCCGTATCAAACCGGCCAACGCCGCTGATTTGGACGGCTTGCTGACTGCCGAGCAATACGCTGCCGAAATCGGTTGATAAAACACAGAGGCCGTCTGAAAAGATTGTTTTCAGACGGCCTTTTGTTATGTTGAGTTTGGAAAGGTGATTGAGGGTTTATCCGACCGACATAGTTGCTGAGCTTGCAACACAGGTGGTTGCCACAGGCAAGCCCTCTCCCCCGTATCAAGTACGGGGCAGGCTCTAGCCCTCTCCCTTTTGCTCAAAGAGGGCAAGATTGACACGCTACGCTAGTCAATCTAAGCCGGAGAGGGGACTGGGTTACAGGCCGTCTGAAAAAATTGCTGTGGTTCAACCATTAGCTTCTCGCTTATAAAGCCTGACTTCGTGGGCAGGGTCCACGTTACCAAACTGTTTGAGGCCGTCTGAAACCGTAAATTCCTCAGCAACCTGATCCCCTCTCCCCGCGGGAGAGGGCTAGAGCCTGCCCCGTACTTGATACGGGGGAGAGGGCAGCAAACCGCAGGTTTGCCTCAAAACAGTAAACCGCAACTACGGTACGGCAAAGATTAACCGCTCACAGAAAGCCAAACAACCCATGAAAACCATCGGCATCATCGGCGGCATGAGCCCCGAAAGCACGGTGTTGTATTACCAGACCATCAACCGCGAAACCAACCGTCGTTTGGGTGGCAACCGCAGTGCCGAAATCGTGATGCACAGCGTGGATTTTGAAACCATCGCCGCCATGCAGCGAACTGGCGACTGGGCGGGTGCGGGCGCAGTGTTGGCGGAAAGTGCGCGGAAACTCGAAAGCATAGGCGCAGACGGTTTGCTGCTCGCCACCAATACCATGCATAAAGTGGCCGAAGAGATTCAGGCAGCGGTGCAAATTCCGCTGATTCATGTGGTCGATGCCACCGCCGCAGCCATCAAAGCGGCAGGTTTGCAAAAAGTGGGCCTGCTCGGCACACGCTTTACCATGAGCGATGGTTTTTATACCGAGCGCATGAACAAATCGAGTGTGGAAACGGTCGTGCCGTCTGAAAGCGAGCAAAACGAAATCCACCGGATTATTTTTGAAGAACTGTGTGTCGGCGACATCCGCGCCGAATCGCGGGCATATTATCAGCGCGTGATGGCCGGATTGCAGCAGCAAGGCGCAGAGGGCATGGTTTTGGGCTGCACCGAAATCGGTCTGTTGGTGCAGCCCGAAGACAGCCCGCTGCCTTTGTTTGACAGCGCCGAAATCCACGCGCTGGCGGCGGTGGCGTTTGCCTTGTCATGATGTGGCGCGATTATCGGCGTAGGTCGGATACTCGTATCCGACACTTGTGCAGAACAAGCATAACGATGGCCTTGGCAGGGGGCTTGCGGGCAAATGTCGGATACAGAGTATCCGGTTTACGAATGTTTCAGACGGCATCAGACACGGCAGGGATACAGTGGTGCACCCGCGTGCCCGCCTTGTTTACCCTTGCTGAGGAATGAACACAATCAACCGAAATGATGGGAAGAAAGACAAAACTATGACTTATTGCGAATTTGCCAACGCCTTGCCAAGCGACACCGACAACCCCAATAAGCATTACCATGACCGCGCCTACGGTTTTCCGATTGCGGACGACAACGAATTGTTTGAGCGGCTGGTGTTGGAAATCAACCAAGCGGGATTGAGCTGGACGCTGATGTTGAAAAAACAAGCCGCGTTTCAGACGGCCTATTCTGGTTTCGATATCGCCGCCGTCGCCGCCTACACCGAAGCCGATCGCGAACGGCTGCTGGGTGATGCCGGGATTGTGCGCAACAAATTAAAGATAAACGCTGCCATCCACAACGCGCAACAAATCCTGCAACTGCAAAAAGAATACGGCTCGTTTAAAAACTGGCTCGATGCCCACCACCCGAAGCGCAAAGAGGAATGGGTGAAGCTGTTTAAAAAACAGTTCAAATTTGTCGGCGGCGAGATTGTGAACGAATTTCTGATGAGCACAGGTTATTCGCAGGGCGCGCACAGCGAAGATTGCCCGGTGTATGCAGAAGTGTTGAAGCACAAACCGAAATGGGCTGAACGGTAGCCGTCAGGCCGATGCAGGTCGGCATCCATATTTCCGAAGCTGCAACAATAGATTCCGGCCTTCGCCGGAATGACGGGCGTGGGAAATTGAGACAAGGCGGACGGACAACAGCGCCGTCATGCCGACGCAGGTCGGCATCCATGTTTCCGAAGAGGTAACGGTAGATTCCGGCCTACGCCGGAATGACGGGCGTGAGTGGATTTAGATAAAGTAGGCGGGGCACGAGCCGTCATGCCGACGTAGGTCGGCATCCATATTCCCGAAGCGGCAACAGTAGATTCCGGCCTGCGCCGGAATGACGGAAGTGGATGGATTTAGGCAAGGCGGGCGGACAACAGCACCGTCATGCCGACGCAGGTCGGCATCCACGTTTCCGAAGAGGTAACGGTAGATTCCGGCCTACGCCGGAATGACAGGGGTGGATGGGTTCGGGCAGTATCGGAATGACGGGTCTAAGCATTCGGCAGTCGGAAAACTATAAAATAAAGGAGCAGCCATGCGGGAAAAACAACCGGCGGTTTATATTTTGACCAATAAGCGCCACGGTACGCTGTATATCGGCGTGACTGCCGATTTGATTCAGCGTATTTGGCAACACAGGGAAGGGCTGGTTGACGGCTTCTCCAAACGCTACGGTTTGAAGCAGTTGGTATGGTTCGAGCAATGTGACGAAATGGGCGCGGCCATTGCGCGAGAGAAGCAATTAAAAGAATGGCGGCGGGCTTGGAAAATCCGTTTGATTGAAGAAACCAACCCTTCTTGGCAAGATTTATGGCTGCAGATTATCGGACAAGAAGCGTAAAAGAGAGGCACTGTCGATAGCCAATCGTTCAGACGGTCTGAGACCTTTGCGCAATACCTGTAGTAGGCCATGGATTCCGGCCTGCGTCGGAATGACGGGCGCGGGGGATTTGGACAAGGCAGGCGGACAACAGCACCGTCATGCCGACGCAGGTCGGCATCCATATTTCCGAAGCGGCAACAGTAGATTCCGGCCTACGCCGGAATGACGGAAGTGGATGGACTTAGGCAAGTCGGATAACAGCACCGTCATGCCGACGCAGGTCGGCATCCACGTTTCCGAAGCGGCAACAATAGATTCCGGCCTGCGCCGGAATGACGATACCGATGCTTTTGCGAGGCCGTAAAAGGTGTTTTACCAAGCCCTCGGCCTGCCATAAACCGACATGCAATCCGCAATGTAAACAAAGAAAATGATCACCCCGCACAACCCCGACAACCCCACACCGCTGCTGATGCTCGCCATCGCGCTCACCGGCGTATTTGCGTTTATCCAAGTGTATTCGATACAGGCGATTTTGCCGGTGTTGATGCAGGATTTGCGCGCCAGCGAAGTAGAGGCGGGGTTGGCGGTGGGGGCGACGGTGATGGGCGTGGCGGCGATGTCGCCGTTTATGGGGATGCTCTCCGATGCTTTCGGGCGCAAGGTGTTTATTGTCGGGTCGCTGCTGTTTCTCTGCATTCCGACCGCGCTGCTGGCGGGCGTGCAGAGCATTGAAGCGATGATGGTTTACCGCTTTTTGCAGGGGCTGGCGGTGCCGGGGATTACCGTGGTGCTGATTGCTTATGTCGGCGAAGAGTTTAACGGCAGAATCATGGCGCGGCTGATGTCGCTGTATGTGTCGGGCACGGTGCTCGGCGGCTTTTTGGGGCGCTTCCTGCTCGGCCATTTGAGCGAAATCATGAGCTGGCGCAGCGCGTTTTATGTGATGGCGGCCTTGAGCTTGGCGAGCGCGTTTTTCGTGTGGAAGCAGTTGCCGAAATCGCAATGCTTTACCCCTAAGCCGAATATTCAGACGGCCTTGAATACCCTTAAAGGCCATCTGAAAAACCGCTATGTGTTTACCGCCTGCTCGCTCGGCGGCTGCGTATTGTTTTCGTTGGTGGGCTGTTTTACCTACATCAATCTGCATTTGGCCGACCAACCCTACGCGCTCAATAGCGGCCAGCTTGCCAACCTGTTTGCGGTTTATTTGATCGGCATGGTGATTACGCCCTTGTCGGCCAAACTCATCAGCCGTTTCGGTGCGGCGCGTACGGTGATGGTGGCGGTGGTGTTGTCGATGGCGGGCGTGACGGCCACGCTGCTGTCGCCGCTGCCGCTGATTGTGGCCGCGCTGACGGTGATGTCGTCGGGCGTGTTCATCACCCAAGCCGCCACCATCAGCTATATCGCGGTGAACGTGAAAGAAGGCCGCTCGCTTGCTTCGGGCTTGTATTATATGTCGTACTACACCGGCGGCACGCTGGGCGCATGGGCTTGCGGTCTGGCTTACCGCTTCGGCGGCTGGCACGGCGTGGTGGCGGTGTTGCTGGCGGTGCAGGTGCTGGCCTTGGCGATTGCGGCCAAAGGGATGGTGCGCAAGCAGATGGTGAAAAAGGCCGTCTGAAAATAAAATAAATGGAGAATTGAGTGAAAAAACTAATCGGTTTAATCGGCTTGCTGGCTGCTGCCGCCCAAGCTACGCCGCTGAATGAGGAAAGCCGCGCTTATTACCGCGATGAAGCGGCCTTGATGCAGGCGCAATTGCCGTTGCGCAACGCATCATTTGTGGAAATCAGCCGTTTTGATTTTAAAAAAGACGCGCTGGAAATGGATTATCGCGTACTCACCGTTGCGGGCTTGGATCCGGCCTTGGCCGATAAAATAGCGCGTGAAAAACAGCAGATAGGCGAAGCGATGGAATATGACGACCGCCAACAGTATTATCTGAATGTATGCACGGTAAAAGCGCCGTTGCAGCCGGTGAAAATGCGGCAGCGGCTGCTGGATGAGAGCGGCAAATTGATTAGAGGTTGGCAGTTTTCCCCCGCGGATTGTGAAACAGAGGCTGCCCAAGCCACGATTGCGCGCGGTGCGCCGATTATCAAGCCGCGCATGGTGAGCGAAAATGTGCGCATGGATGATTACCGGGAAGATGGCGAAATTCTGCGGATGAGTTATACCGTATTAAACGGCCGCTTTGCCGAGCTGCCGCCGGATGCGCTGTCAACCATGTATACCGCTTTTAAAAATATGCTGATGCCGCTGGTCTGCCTGCCGGAAGGCGGGATGATGGGCGGCTTGCGTTCGGTCGAGGTAGCCATCAACGATACCGAAGGTGCGGCACTGCCGACCGTTTATTTTGCCCCGACAGATTGTGCCAAATAACAGAGAGGCCGTCTGAAACCTTTCAGACGGCATGGAAAAAGCGTTTAACCAGAGGAAAAACCAAATGAACTTCAACGATTTATTCAACTCCGCCGAATTTGTCGGCCGCCACATCAGCCTCGAAGACCAGCCCGCTTTGCTGGCGGCTTTGGGCGAAAACGACATGGCTTCGTTTGTCGATAACACCGTGCCGCAAAGCATCCGTATGCCGTCCGAACTCGATCTGCCCGATGCGCTGACCGAAGCCGATGCGTTGGCGAAATTGAAAGCCATTGCCGCGAAAAACCAAATCCACAAATCCTATATCGGCCTCGGCTATTATCCCACCCGCCTGCCCAATGTGATTTTACGCAATGTGCTGGAAAATCCGGGCTGGTACACCGCTTACACGCCGTATCAGGCCGAAATCGCACAAGGGCGCCTGGAGGCTTTGCTGAATTTCCAGCAAGTGTGTATCGATCTGAGCGGCTTTGAGGTGGCGGGCGCATCGCTGCTCGACGAAGCCACCGCCGCCGCCGAAGCGATGGCGATGGCCAAGCGCGTGGGCAAGGTGAAATCCGAGCGCTTTTTCGTCGATGAACGGGTTTATCCGCAAACGCTCGACGTGATGCAAACCCGTGCCGACTATTTCGGTTTTGAATTGGTGGTCGGCGATGTTCAGACGGCCTCCGAGGGCGACTATTTCGGCGCATTGCTGCAATATGTCGGCAAAGACGGCGATGTGGCCGATTTGGGCGGCGTGATTGCGGCGCTGAAAGCCAAAGGCGCGATTGTGGCGGTGGCGGCCGACGTCATGTGCCTGGTGTTGCTGAAATCGCCCGCTTCGTTGGGTGCGGACATTGCGCTGGGCAACACCCAACGCTTCGGCGTGCCGATGGGTTTCGGCGGCCCGCACGCCGCCTATTTCGCCTTTAAAGACGAATTCAAGCGCTCCGCCCCCGGCCGCATCATCGGCGTATCGAAAGACGCATCCGGCAAACCCGCGCTGCGCATGGCTTTATCGACCCGCGAGCAACACATCCGCCGCGAAAAAGCCACTTCCAACATCTGCACCGCGCAAGCCTTGTTGGCCAATCTGGCGGGTATGTACGCGGTGTACCACGGCCCCGAGGGGGTGAAACGCATCGCTAACCGCATTCACGCGCTGGCTTCCGCCTTTGCCGATGTATTGGTTTCAGACGGCATCGAAGTCGTACACAAAGTATTTTTCGATACCGTGTTGGTGGAATGCGGCAACAAAGCGGCCGATATTTACCAAGCCGCGTTGAATGCGGGCTACAACCTGCGCCGCGTGGGCGACACGCAAATCGCCGTGGCTTTTCACGAAGAATCGACCCGCGAAGAATTGGCCGTTTTGTATGCCTTGTTCAGCGGCAAACCCAGCTTGAGCCTGCACAACGAAATCGAAGGCCGTCTGAAAGCCGATTTACTGCGCAGCGACGAAATCCTGCAACACCCCGTGTTCAACCGCTACCACACCGAGCACGAAATGCTGCGCTACCTGAAAAAACTGGAAGAGCGCGATTTGGCGATGAACCGCAGCATGATTTCACTCGGCTCCTGCACCATGAAGCTCAACGCCACCGCCGAAATGCTGCCGATTACCTGGCCGGAATTCGCCCACATCCATCCCTATGCGCCCAAAGAGCAGGTGGGCGGCTATTGGGAAATGCTGGCCGATTTGCGCACTTACCTCAAAGCCATTACCGGCTTCGACGAAATTTCGATGCAGCCCAACTCAGGCGCGCAGGGCGAATACAGCGGCATGCTCGCCATCCGCCGCCATCACGCCGCCAACGGCCAGCCTGAACGAGATGTCTGCCTGATTCCGAAATCCGCCCACGGCACCAATCCCGCTACCGCCGCCATGCTCGGCATGAAAGTGGTGGTGGTCGATACCGACGCAAACGGCAACGTCGATATTGCCGACTTGCAGGCCAAAGCCGAGCAGCATCAAGCCAGCCTCGGCGCGCTGATGATTACCTATCCCTCCACCCACGGCGTGTATGAAGAAGGCATCCGCGACATCTGCCGCATCATCCACGACAACGGCGGCCAGGTCTATATGGACGGCGCGAATATGAACGCGCAAATCGGCATCATGCAGCCCGCCGAAGTCGGCGCCGATGTGTTGCACATGAATCTGCACAAAACCTTCTGCATCCCGCACGGCGGCGGCGGCCCCGGCATGGGTCCGATCGGCCTCAAAGCCCACCTCGCCCCCTTTGCCCCCGGCCACGCCGTCAGCGACACCGGCAGCGAGAGTGCCGACCAGGGCGCGGTATCGGCGGCGGCTTTCGGCTCCGCCAGCATCCTGCCGATTACCTGGATGTACATCACCCTGATGGGCAAACGCGGTATGGAGCAGGCCACCGAATGGGCGCTGCTCAATGCCAACTACGTTGCCAAATCGCTCAGCGCAGACTATCCGATTCTCTACACCGGCAAAAACGGCCGCGTGGCGCACGAATGCATCGTCGACCTGCGCCCCTTGAAAGCCGAAAGCGGCATCACCGAAACCGATATCGCCAAACGCCTGATGGACTACGGCTTCCACGCCCCCACCGTGTCGTTCCCCGTCGCCGGTACGCTGATGATCGAGCCGACCGAATCGGAAAGCAAAGCCGAACTCGACCGCTTTATCGCCGCGCTCAAAGCCATCAAACAAGAAGTGTTGAAAGTGCAAAACGGCGACTGGCCGGCCGACGACAACCCGCTGGTCAACGCCCCGCACACCGCCTTCAACATCACCGGCGAATGGCATCACCCTTACAGCCGCGAAGAAGCCGTGTTCCCGCTGCCTTATGTGCGCGAAAACAAATTCTGGCCGAGCGTCAACCGCGTCGATGATGTTTATGGCGACCGCAATCTGGTTTGCTCTTGTCCGAGTATTGAAAACTACGAAGATTGAGTTGGCCGTCAATTGAGCAAGCCATAAAAGATGCCGTCTGAAAATCATTTCAGACGGCATTTAAACTGGAACCTTTGCAAAATTCCCCTATTCGTCGCACCCGTGCAGGCGGGTGCCCAGTCTGAAGCGCAGATTCAGCCCAAATCTGTCAGCCCTGAAAATGCATAATCTTTTGATTTATATTGGCTTTTTTGGAATCAGAAAAAATAAGCAGGCTGAGACCTTTGCAAAATACTTTTTTCTTGGAAATATCCATTCCATCCGTCATTCCGGCGCAGGCCGGAATCCATTTCTCCAAGATTCAGTTATTTGATTTCAAATGGGTTTTTATGGCGAGCTATGGATTCCGGCCTGCGCCGGAATGACGGAGTGGGTGCTTTTGCGACGCAGCAAAAGGTATTTTGCAAAGGTCTCAGACAAGCAAAACCACGCTTTGCGCTGTGCACCCGCCTGCGCGGGTGCGACGGTTATTTTTTGCACAGGCCTCAGCCCGATGAAAACAACACGCCGTCTGAAAGCATTCAGACGGCGTGTTTTGTTTGTGTATATCGGCTTACATTGTCGGCGGTAAATGGTTTTCATGTTAAATAATCACCGTTATACTGCTGTTGTGGCAACAATAATCATGAAGGAGAAACGCGATGAAGATGAAAACGCAGCTGCATGGAAATCTCGCTTTCTGCCTGCTGCTGGGCAGCGCGCCGCTGGTTTTTGCCGAGAGCGAATGGGTGCCGGTGGCAGGTAATGCAGAAACTGTTGCCGAAGCGGAGGCGGAAGAGGGGAATTGGGTGGATCAGCAACACCGTTCGGCCAGCCGCGGCATTGACCGCTTTGCGCAGCGCATGGACGGCTGGTTCGGCACGCCCGACCCCGATAAGCCCGCCAGCGCCGCATTGCGCATCATGCTGGATACGGAATGGAACAAGTATGATGAATTTTCGGTAAAACCGCGCATCAGAGGCCGTCTGAAACTGCCGGTGCTGGAAAACAAGGTCAGCGTGGTGTTTGGTGACGATTCGCTCGACAACGAATTGGGCGATCCCAGTCACTTGGGCGAGGAAGGCCGCCAGTCCAATAATCCAGACCACACGTATGACCGCGAGCGTGTGCGCGACAGCAACTCTTCGCTGGCCTTGCGCTGGTCGGATGTTTCCCGCCTTACCGGCCTCGATACCGATTTCGATTTGGGTATCCGTGCCGGCAGCGACATTTACGCCCGCGTGAAAGCGGGCAAGCGCTGGCAGCTGCAAAACGATTACAGCACGTTTGCCGAGCAGATTTACCGCTACGGCCTCAAGAGCGAGCATTATGCGCGCACCAATTTTGAAATCCGCAAAGCGCCCGAGGGCAGGCCGTTTGTTGCCAACCATCTGCATGCGCAATATGAACACGACGGCGATGAGGAAGAATGGAGCTGGGGCAACAGCCTCTACCGCCAGCATGATTTGGCGCCGGGCAAATGGTTCAACTACGGCGTGTATGCCGGTGGGTATATTGAAAACAAAAAAGCCGACATCAACGGCTACGGCCCTTTCGTCGGCTACCGCCAACCGGTTTACCGCGACTGGCTGTATGCGCAAACCGAGCTGAATTATTACAACAACCGGCGCGAAAACCGCAGTCATAACGTGGGAGCCTTATTGCGTCTGGAAGCATTGTTTTAATTTACAGGGTATGGCAGCAAAGGCCGTCTGAAAGCCGTGATGGTGTTTTCAGACGGCCTTTGGCTGTATGCTGGGCATCAATATAATATAGTCGAATAAATTAGATTTTGCTACGGCGTTGGCTCACCTTGTCGTACTATAGAGGGAAAACTTACTCTAATACAAGGCAGCAAGCCGCAGACAGTACAGCTAGTACGGCCAGGCGCAGCAACGCCGTAGTAGGAATTAAGTTTTCCCTCTATATCTGTACTGCCTGCGGCTCGCCGCCTTGTATCAGAATCTAAATTTCTCCGACTATAAATAAAGCCGTCTGAAAAATCAGACGGCTTTATTGGCAATGCCTGCAAAGCTTATTGGGCGGCTTTGGCAAGTTTGGCGGTGGCGGCTCTGTCAAGTTTGCAGGACTGGGTGACCACTTGTGAAACCAGCTGCTGTTGGCCGTTGACGGTTTCCACAGCCTGTTGGGTGAGGGCATGGCCGTTTACTTTGTCTACATTGGCCGGTGTGGCTTTTTCGGTAGACCAGGTGATGCCGTTGGCGGTAAAGGTGTTTTGGTCGTTGTCACCGATGACGCGAAACAGGCCGGGAGAGAGTTTTTCCTGGTATTTCACCTGTGCGACCACCACTTGGTTGTCTTTGAAGCCATACATGACGGTGAGCGGGTTTTGGCCTTTGTCACCGCATTTGTATGCCACTTCTTTGCGGCCGTCGATAGAATCCACTTGCATGGTGGCGGGCGCTTGCTGTTCGGCGGCTGCTGCTGGAGCGGCGGGCTCGGCAGCGGTTTCGGCGCGGGCTTTGTCACCGCCGAGCGAGCTGCAGCCGGTGAGGGCAGCCATCAGGATTGCGGCGGGTACGATGGCTTTCAAATTTGCTTTCATGAACGACTCCGTTTGATTTGTTTGTATTGCGTACGCCTGTTTGATAAATCGGGCGCAGTCAGCAGTTGGTTACGTTAGCAGAGAAAAAGTTCCTTGTCTTGAGCGGCGGAGCAGGTTGTGCGGCAAAGAAGCGGCGCTACGGAGGTGGGTAGAATGGTTGATTGTGTTATCAATATGATTTTTATCGGAATTTGACCGGACTGTCGGCTGGTTCGGGAAGCGCGTAAATTTTGGCAAAAACAGCCAAGACGCAGCAAGCGGCCATTTTTAATGCGGCAAATGTGTGTTCAGAAGCGAAATACATCTGCAAGTCAACACATCAGGAAGCCCTGAAAAAAGGGGCGTAAAACAGATGGAGGCAAAGAAAAAAAGCACAGTTTGAAACTGTGCTTTTTTCAAAAACTGGCACGCCCACGGGGAATCGAACCCCGGTTACCGCCGTGAAAGGGCGATGTCCTAACCGCTAGACGATGGGCGCGGAAATCTTGATGGCGCACCCGGAGCGATTCGAACGCCCGACCCTCTGGTTCGTAGCCAGATACTCTATCCAACTGAGCTACGGGTGCGAGAAAGATTTGAATTATATTTCGTGCCGGTGGTTGTGTCAAGCTTTTTGTCGCAAGAAAACGCTGAAAAGAGTAGAATGGCGGATTGTTGTTTGAAATCAAATCGGAAATTATCATGGCGCAAGCCTCTCGCTGGCCGCTGTTGGCGGCTTGTTTTGCCCGTTTGGGTCTGCCGGTCGTGGTGGTGGACTTGGAAACCACCGGCGGCAATATGTATCAGGATCGGGTAACCGAGGTGGCTTTGTTGCGCTTTGAGAAAGGGCAGGTTGCCGGGCACCGGTGGCTGGTGAATCCGGAGCAGCCGATTTCGGCGTTTATCACGCGCCTGACCGGCATTGACGATGGAATGGTGGCGGATGCCCCCCGTTTTGCCGATATCGCGCCCGAATTGCTGCCGCTTTTGCGCGGCGCGCTGGTGGTGGCGCACAACAGTCGTTTTGATTATACGTTTTTGCGGCATGAATTCCGCCGCGCGGGCATGGATTTTGCCGCACCGGCCTTGTGCACCGTGCAGCTTTCGCGCCGCCTGTATCCGCAATTTTTCAAACATAATCTCGACAGCATCATCGAGCGTTTCGGTATTGCCACGGCAAGCCGCCACCGGGCGATGGATGATGTGTTGGCGCTGGTGGCGTTTCTCGAAAAAAGCATCGCGCACACAGGAGCCGGGGAGTGGGAAAACCATTGCCGTGCGCTGATGAATCCGCAAATGCTGCCGAGTTGGTTGCCGGAAAAACTGGCTGGGCAGCTTTACGCGCTGCCGGATGGACACGGTGTGTTGGTGTGGCTGGACAAACACGGCCAGGCTTTGCAGGTGGCTGCGCATGAAAAAGCATTTGCAGAAACGGCGCGCCTGCTGCACGGCAAAAAAATACCGGCGTATGCGCAGATGGCGGCTTCGGTGCAGTTTTTACCGGCGTTGGGCGCTTTGCATGCGGTATGGTTGAAGGCGCAAATGCAGGCGCAACACCGGCTGAGGCCGTCTGAAAGCGCCAAAACCTACCTGACCGTGCGTTTTGCCAGTGACGAGCACGAACGGCTGCAGGCGCGGATTGTGCCTTTGGGCAACGGCAGTCATGCGGCGCGTCCGTATGGTTTGTTTTTGCACAAGAAATCCGCCAAACGGGCGCTGGCGCAATGGGCGCAAGAGCAGGGGCTTTGTCCTTCATCGCTGAACATTCTGCCCGAAACACATGCCAAAGGCGTGCCTTGTCCGGTGCAGGCAGTCGGCCATTGTGACGGCGGTTGCCAGACGCAGCAGGGCGCGGCCGAGCAAAACAGCCGCATCAGCCGGGAAGCGGGCAAGCTGCCGGTGGCCGACTGGGGGAGTGCGCATGAAGTGCAGGTGGTGGAAACCGATGCCTTGTCGGGTTTGTCGGTTACGCTGCATTGTGTGGGCGGCGCGTTGGCTTTGCCCGACGGACGCTGGTATTTCGACGATAATCTGCCCCTATTGTTGAAGGCGAAGTTCAAACTGGGCAAGGATGCGGTGAAAGTGCTGGCGTGATGCCGACCCGTTGTAGCGTGCATGGCGGGCGGCGTTTTAATATAGTCAATTGAAATAAGAACAATACAGCGTTGGCTCGCCTTGCCGTACTATCTGTACTGTCTGCGGCTCGCCGCCTTGTCTTCTTCTTATTTTAATTGACTATACCTTGTTCAAACTTTGTTTTTCGAGCCAGGAAACAGCCCCGCTATTAATTATAGTCGGAGAAATTAGATTCTGATACAAGGCGGCGAGCCGCAGACAGTACAG
>JAUNTY010000042.1 GCA_030538415.1 Neisseria sp.
GGCTTGGAACCATTCTTGCATGATTAACCCCGCGCCAATTCAATAGTGTTCATCAACGCACCCAACGCGGCATTTTCAGTATGCAGCGGCAGGTACACGACATTTTCAGGCAGTTCGGCATCGGCAGCCACGGTGACACGAACTGCCTCCCCCCCCTGCTTGGCCGCTGCCGCATCGCCATCGGCCAAACCCAAGGCAGCCAAGGTATTCGGATGCACGCGGGCGGCAGGCACGGCGGCATGGCCGGTGGCTTGCAGCGGCGCAGAACGGCGGGCAATGGCATCACTATGGTAAATGCCGACACCGCCGACGCGCACCAATGCCGAGGCCGTCTGAACGCCTGCACCCGACCAAGTGGCGGCATTGTTCATTTTACCTGCCAGCGTTTCCACATCCACGGCATCTTTCAACACTTGCTCGCTGCTGTCGTATTCGAAACCTTGCAGGCCGAACACATTGCCCAACACGCGCAACACTTTCCACAACGGACGCGAATCGCCCAAGCCTTTTACCACACCGTGGAACGATTGCAGACGGCCTTCCATGCTGATGAAGCTGCCCGAAGTTTCGGTAAACGGCGCAATCGGCAACAACACATCGCATACGTCAAGCAGGGTTTCGCTGACAAACGGGGT
This sequence comes from Neisseria sp., assembly GCA_030538415.1. Lineage (GTDB taxonomy): Bacteria > Pseudomonadota > Gammaproteobacteria > Burkholderiales > Neisseriaceae > Neisseria. The sequence continues at coordinate 636 of JAUNTY010000042.1, forward strand.
AAACGCCATCACACTTTGCGCCTGCTTCAATGCGGCCACGGCTTTACCGCCGTCCACCACATCAATCTCAGGCTCGACATTCAGCAGCAACACCGCTTTTTTCGGAGCGGCCAGCATTTCGGGAATGCTCTCGCCGCTGTTAACGGCCAACACATCCGCGCCGACGCTGTTGGCGGCTTGAGGCAGAATGCCCAATACCGCGCCGGTCGCATTCGCCAAGGCTTGCGCGGCGGTATAAATGGCGGCGTATTCGGGGTGGTTTTGTGCTTCCGCGCCCAGCACGATGCTGGCTCTATCGGCCTCCTTCAAGCCCGCTGCTACAGCGGCTTGCGTGTCTTCGGCCAAATTATTGAGGAAACTTGTCCAGTCGTTCGGATGCAATACTTCCTGGGCAAACAACGGCATATGCAGAGCCTCTTTACTGCTGGCAATGATGCTCACTGCCGCACCGGCTTTGGCCGCACCACGCAGACGGGCAGTCAGCAGCGGCTGCTCTTTGCGCAGATTGGCACCAATCACCAACACCGCATCGCTGTTGCCCAAGGCTTCAATCGACTGACCCAGCCATTGTGCACCTTTGAGGCCGTCTGAAAGACGCTTGTCCTGTTGTTGCAGGCGGGTGGCGAAATGCGGCACGCCCAAGCCGTCGGCGAGTTTTTTCGCCAGATACAGCTCTTCGACGGTGTTCATCGGATTCGCCCACACACCGATTTGATTTTTGCCGTCTTCCTTGCCGATGCACTCTAATGTATGGCGCACATATTCCAGTGCAGTTTGCCAATCGACATCTTTCCATTCGCCGCCGTGTTTGATTTTCGGGGTTTTCAGACGGCTTTCATGATAGAGGCCTTCGTAGGCGAAGCGGTCACGGTCGCTGATCCAGCATTCATTGATGCTTTCGTTTTCCAGCGGCAGCACGCGGCGCACGGTGTGGTCTTTGGTTTGCACAATCAGGTTGCTGCCCAAAGCATCGTGTGCCGAAATGGTTTTGCGGCGGCTCAATTCCCACGAACGGGCATCGTAGCGGAACGGCTTGCTGGTGAGCGCGCCCACCGGACAGAGGTCAATCACGTTGCCCGACAATTCGGTTTCCACCGCCTTGCCGATAAACGGCATGATTTCGGAAAACTCGCCGCGGTTGGCCATGGCGATTTCCTGCATACCGGCGATTTCTTCGGTGAAGCGCACGCAGCGGGTGCAGTGGATGCAGCGGCTCATTTCGGCAGCAGAGACCAGCGGCCCCATGTCTTTACCCACCACCGAGCGTTTTTCTTCCTGATAGCGGCTGGAGGATTTGCCGTAACCGACAGCCAAATCCTGCAACTGGCATTCGCCGCCTTGATCGCAAATCGGGCAATCAAGCGGGTGGTTGATGAGCAAAAACTCCATCACGCCTTCCTGCGCCTGCTTGGCCTTGGGCGAATGGGTGTGCACCACCATGCCGTCTGTTACCGGTGTGGCACAGGCTGGCAGCGGTTTGGGGGCTTTTTCCACTTCCACCAGGCACATCCGGCAGTTGGCCGCGATGGACAGCTTTTTGTGGTAGCAGAAATGCGGAATGTAGGTGCCGATTTGATGGGCAGCCTCAATCACCGTCACGCCCTGCTCCACGGATAACTGTTTACCGTCAATTTCAATTTGTAACATAGTCTAATGTTCCTGAATCATGTCGCTTGGGCATCAGCACCAACGGTGTTCTTTAGCAGGTTTGCCATGCTCGATATAGTGTTCGAATTCATGGCGGAAATGTTTGGTGAAGCTTCGCACCGGAAACACGGCAGCATCGGCCAGTGCACAAATGGTACGACCTGCCATATTGTTGCCGATAGAATCGAGCAGCTCCAAATCTTCGGGGCGGCCTTTGCCTTCTGCAATACGGTGAACAATACGGTAGAGCCAGCCGGTGCCTTCACGGCAGGGCGTGCACTGGCCGCAAGATTCTTCAAAATAGAAATAAGACAACCGTTCCAGCGCTTTCACCATGCACACGTCTTCGTCCATCACGATAATCGCGCCCGAGCCCAGCATCGAACCGGCCTTGGCGATGGAATCGTAATCCATGTTCAGCGACATCATGATGTCGGCAGGCAGCACCGGTGCAGACGAACCGCCCGGAATCACCGCTTTGAGCTTTTTGCCGTCTTTCATGCCGCCGGCCATTTCCAGCAGCTTGGCAAACGGCGTACCCAGCGGCACTTCGTAGTTGCCCGGACGTTCGACGTGGCCGGAGATGGAAAACAATTTGGTACCGCCTGCGTTCTCAATACCTTGGTCGGCAAAAACCTTGCCGCCGTCACGGATGATGAACGGCACCGAAGCAAAGGTTTCGGTATTGTTGATGGTGGTCGGTTTGCCGTAAAGACCGTATGAAGCGGGAAAAGGCGGCTTGAAGCGCGGCTGGCCTTTTTTGCCCTCCAGCGATTCCAGCAACGCGGTCTCTTCGCCGCAGATATAAGCGCCGTAACCGTGGGCGGCAAACAGGTCGAAGCTGAAATCGCTGCCCATGATGTTGTTGCCCAAAAAGCCCGCAGCACGTGCTTCCGCCAAAGCGGCTTCAAAGCGCTCGTAGCCCTCAAAGATTTCGCCATGGATGTAGTTGTAACCCGCTTCCGCGCCCATGGCAAAACCGGCAATAATCATGCCTTCAATCAGCGCATGCGGATTGAAATCAATGATATCGCGGTCTTTGAACGTGCCCGGCTCGCCTTCGTCAGTGTTGCACACCACATATTTGGCCCCGGGAAAAGAGCGCGGCATGAAGCTCCATTTCAGGCCGGTCGGGAAACCCGCACCGCCGCGACCACGCAAACCCGAAGCCTTCACTTCGGCGATTACGTCGTCTTGCGACAGCTTTTCGTTGAGGATTTTGCGCAAAGCCTGATAACCGCCGCGCGCCTGATAAGCTTCAATATGCCAGCAGTCGGGATTATGCGTATCTACTTGGTCAAAAATGACACCAGATTCAAAAATAGCCATCAGTTCAACTCCGCCAATTTCGCCTCGATGGCCTCTTCCGTCATGAAGCTACACATCTTGTGATTATTGACCAGCACCACCGGCGCATCGCCGCAAGCGCCCATGCACTCGCCTTCCATCAAGGTATAAAGGCCGTCTGAAGTGGTTTCGCCAAAACCGATACCCAGCTTTTGCTTCAGGTATTCGGCCGCATTGACGCCGCCGCGCAAGGCGCAGGGCAGATTGGTGCAGACGGTGAGCTTGTATTTGCCGACCGGATGCAGGTCGTACATGTTATAGAAGGTGGCCACTTCATAAGCGGCAGCCGGAGCAATGCCGACATATTCGGCCACATATTCGATGGTTTCCGGCGCCAGCCAGCCTTTTTCCACTTGCGCGATGCGCAGGGCGGCCATGATGGCCGAGCGGCGTTGGTCGGCCGGGTATTTCGCCAGCTCGACGTCGATTTTTTGTAATGATTGAGCGGATAACATTATCGGTCTACCTCTCCGAATACGATGTCTTGCGTACCAATGATGGCCACCACGTCGGCCAGCATGTGGCCGCGTGCCATCTCATCCATGCCTTGCAGGTGGGCAAAGCCGGGCGCACGGATTTTCAGGCGGTAGGGCTTATTGGCGCCGTCTGAAATCATATAAATGCCGAATTCGCCTTTCGGGTGTTCGACGGCGGTATAGGTTTCACCTTCGGGCACATGCATGCCTTCGGTAAACAATTTGAAATGGTGAATCAAATCTTCCATGCCCATTTTCATGTCGGTGCGCTTGGGCGGTGCGATTTTGTGGTTTTCCACAATCACGGGGCCGGGATTGGCTTTCAGCCATGCGGCGCACTGTTTGATGATTTCGGTGGACTGGCGCATTTCGCTCATGCGGCAGAGATAGCGGTCGTAACAGTCGCCGTTAACACCCACCGGAATATCAAAATCCACCTGGGCATAAGCATCATAAGGTTGCGTCTTGCGCATGTCCCATGCAATACCCGAACCTCGCAACATGACGCCGGTAAAGCCTTTTTGCATGGCGCGCTCAGGCGTAACCACACCGATGCCGACGGTACGCTGCTTCCAAATACGGTTATCAGTCAGCAAGGTTTCCAACTCGTCGATACGCTTGGGAAAACGTTCGCAGAACGCTTCGATAAAGTCGAGCATGGTGCCCTCACGCGCTTCGTTGAGCTGCTTGAGTACTTTGGCATTGCGGAACTTGCTGCTTTCATATTTCGGCATGAAATCAGGCAAATCGCGATACACGCCACCCGGACGGAAATAAGCGGCATGCATGCGCGCGCCGGATACCGCCTCATACAAATCCATCAGCTCTTCACGGTCGCGGAAGGCATACAGAATCGCCGTCATCGCACCGATATCAAGCGCATGCGAACCGACGCTCATCAAGTGGTTGAGAATGCGGGTGACTTCGGCAAACATCACACGGATATACTGGGCGCGGATGGGCACTTCAACACCCGCCAGTTTTTCCACGGCCAGACAATACGCCTGCTCATTGACCATCATGGATACGTAATCCAAACGATCCATATATGGCAGCGCCTGCAGATAGGTGCGGGTTTCGGCCAGCTTTTCGGTGCCGCGGTGCAACAGGCCGATATGCGGGTCGGCGCGGACGATGGTTTCGCCGTCCAGCTCCAAAACCATGCGCAATACGCCGTGCGCCGCCGGATGCTGCGGACCGAAGTTGATGGTGTAGTTTCTTAATTTATTGGCCACCGTAGTGCTCCTCGCGGACGATACGCGGCGTAATTTCGCGCGGCTCGATGGTTACAGGTTGGTAAATCACGCGGCCTTCGGCTTCGTCGTAACGCATTTCCACATGACCGGAAATCGGAAAATCCTTGCGAAACGGATGGCCGATAAAGCCGTAATCGGTGAGAATCCGGCGCAAGTCGGGGTGGCCGTTGAACAGAATGCCGTAAAGATCGAAAGCTTCGCGCTCATACCAGTCGGCGCTGTTATAGATAGCGGTGACGGAATCAACCACCGGAAAATCATCATCTTCCGCCCACACGCGTACGCGGATACGCTGATTGTTGCTCACAGAAAGCAGCTGGCTCACCGCAGCAAACCGTTTACCTTCCCATACTTCGTTTTTGTATTCGCTGTAGTCCACGCCGCACAAATCCACCAAAAGCTCGAAGCGCAATTCTTCGTGATCGCGCAGGGTGGTCATTACGTCTAGGTAATCGGCGGGCTTGCACTCCACCGTCACTTCACCGAATGCCAGCATCACTTTACCGGCCTTGCCACCCAAAATACACTCTACAGCGGCGTGTAAATCTTTTACATGTGCCATGATGCGCTCCTAGTTGCGGGCAATGGTATAAGTGCGCTTGATTTTGCCTTGCAGCTGAATCAAACCGTAAAGCAAGGCTTCGGCTGTGGGCGGACAGCCAGGCACATAAACGTCTACCGGCACAATACGGTCGCAACCACGCACCACCGAATACGAATAATGGTAATAACCGCCGCCGTTGGCACACGAACCCATCGACAGCACCCAGCGCGGCTCGGCCATTTGGTCGTATACGCGGCGCAAAGCAGGTGCCATTTTATTGCACAGGGTCCCGGCCACAATCATCAAATCCGACTGACGTGGCGACGGACGGAAAATGATACCGAAACGGTCAAGGTCATAGCGAGCCATACCGGCATGCATCATTTCCACCGCGCAGCAGGCCAAACCGAACGTAACCGGCCACAAAGAGCCGGTGCGTACATAGTTCAAAACCGTATCCGCGCTGGCGGTCACGAAACCTTTATTCAGAACGCCTTCTATTCCCATTCCAAAGCGCCTTTCTTCCATTCATAAACAAAACCTATCGTCAACACGACGATAAACACAAACATCGACCAGAAACCGAACACGCCCAAATCCTTGAACACAACCGCCCAGGGAAACATGAACGCCACTTCCAAATCGAACAGAATAAATAAAATGGCCACCAGATAATAGCGCACGTCGAATTTCATGCGGGCGTTTTCGAATGCATCGAAACCGCATTCAAACGGCGTATCTTTGGCGGCAGAGTGTCTTTTCGGGCCGAGGACGGTACCCAGTGCGATAAACGCCACACCGGCAATCAGACCGATGAGGAGAAAGACCAATACGGGAAAATAATTAGCCAACATGTTTTGTACCTAAGTTTTTGTACCTGAAGTGTTAACGCAAAATGCCGGTGAAATGCTTTGTTATTGTAGCTAATTTCAAGGTTGTTTAAAAGTTGCATTGTCAAAAAAATGCCTGAAAAGCCCAATAATTTCAACTATTTTATGATAACGATTATCATTAATTTGATTTTAATGCATGATGTTAATGATATCCCGGCGTTTATAAATCGCCTTTCCCTTTTTGATAGTTTTAAATTTAATTAAATATAATTAACTCTTCTTAATAATTTAGCATTAATGCTACGATTTTGCCGATTTTTGCCATTTTATGGCAATGTGATAGAAACCCGGCTGTTTTATCGGCAAAATTACATCTGCTTTCAGATGATTTCGGCCGTTTTCAGGTTTTTTGCAATGAAAAGGCCGTCTGAACGTTTCAGACGGCCTCATATAATCGGAGAAATTAGATTCTGATACAAGGCGGCGAGCCAACGCCGTAGCAGAAACTCATTTCTTCGACTATACCAATTCAATCTGGGGTTATGACGCAATACGGAAAGATTTACTCCAAATGCAGGGTGCTGTTCAGAAAACCACCACTCTGGTGCGCCCACAATTTGGCATAAAGTCCGCCTTTTTCCAGCAGCTCGACGTGACTGCCCTGCTCGACGATTCGTCCCTTGTCGAGCACAATCAACCTATCCATCGCGGCGATGGTAGACAGGCGGTGGGCAATCGCAATCACGGTCTTGTTTTCCATCAACTTGTCGAGGCTCTCCTGAATCGCCGCTTCCACTTCCGAATCCAACGCGCTGGTGGCCTCGTCGAGCAGCAGAATCGGTGCATCTTTCAGCATCACGCGGGCGATGGCGATGCGCTGGCGTTGGCCGCCCGACAGCTTCACGCCGCGTTCGCCGACGTGGGCATCATAACCGCGGCGGCCTTTGGCATCGGAAAGATTGGGAATGAAATCCGCAGCTTCTGCCAGTTTGGCGGCGCGGTACATGTCTTCATCAGTGGCATCGGGGCGGCCATACAGAATATTGTCGCGTACCGAGCGGTGCAGCAGCGAAGTGTCTTGCGTGACCAACCCGATCTGGCTGCGCAGGCTTTCCTGCGTGACATCGCGCACATCGTGCCCGTCGATGCTGATGGTGCCGCTGTTGGCTTCGTAAAAGCGCAGCAACAGATTGACAATCGTCGATTTGCCTGCGCCGGAGCGCCCGATCAGGCCGACTTTTTCACCCGGCTTGATGGTGAGGTTGAAGCCGTTCAACAGCGGTTTTTGCGGCTCGTAAGAAAAATCAACATGTTCGAAGCGGATTTCGCCTGCGCCCACTTTCAGCGGCAGCGCATTGGGTACATCCACAATCGTACGCGGTTTCGACAGCGTGTTCATGCCGTCCTGCACCGTACCGAGGTTTTCAAACAAACGCGCCGATTCCCACATAATCCATTGCGACATGCTGTTCAAGCGCAAGGCCATTGCCGTGGCCGTCGCCACCGCGCCGACACCGACCGCGCCCTGATGCCAAAGCAGCAAACCCAAAGCCGCCGTGCCCAAGGTCAAGGCCGCATTCAGCGCGTAGCTGATGGTATCAAGGCCGGTCGCCAAACGCATTTGCGCGTGCACCGTCACCATAAATTCGCGCATCGAGGCTTTGGCATAAGCGGCCTCGCGCGAACCGTGCGAAAACAGCTTCACCGTGGTGATATTGGAATAAGCATCGGTGATGCGGCCGGTCATCAGGCTGCGGGCATCGGCCTGGCGTTGGGCGGTTTTCGCCAAACGCGGAATCATGGTCAGCATCATCAATACGAAAAACACCAGCCACAACACAAACGGCAGCAGCAGCCAGCCGTCGAGCGCCACCAGAATCACGCCGGAGGTAATGAAATACACGCCGACATACACCAGCATATCCGCGCACGTCATCACCGTATCGCGCACCGCCAAGGCCGTCTGCATCACCTTGGCCGACACGCGTCCGGCAAATTCGTCCTGATAAAAACCGAGGCTCTGGTTGAGCATCAGGCGGTGGAAATTCCAACGCAAACGCATCGGGAACACGCCTTGCAGGGTTTGCAGCCGCACATTCGAGGCCGCAAACGACCAGCCTATGCTCAGCAGCAATACCAGCGCCATCGCCACCAGGCCCGTGCCTTTTTCCGCCCACAATTCGGCGGGGGTATAGTGGCCGAGCCAATCGACGAGCTTGCCCATAAATTGAAACAATACCGCCGACAACACACCCAGCCCGGCCGACAAAATCATCAACACCAACAGCCAGATGCGCAGGCCGTTCAGATTCGACCAGATAAAGGCGACCACATTTTTGCCGACCGGCGTTTGCGGTGCGGTATCGGGATAGGGGTCGACCCGTGATTCAAACCAATGGAAAATTTTGTTTAACATAAATACTTTCGCAAGCTGCTTTTATTTGTGAAACGCTTTCAAACGGCCTCTCTTTCAGACGGCCTCTATAGTCGAAGATGTCGTTTCTGCCACTGCGTTGGTTCGCCTTGTCGTAGCAGAAACTGATTTCTTCGACTATAGTGGAAAAACTTACTTTAATACAAGGCAGCAAGCCGCAGACAGTACAAGTAGTACGGCTAGGCGCAGCAACGCGGTAGTAGAGTAAGTTTTTTCACTATATAGCAAACGCTTTCAGACGGCCTCTGTATCAAAAGGCCGTCTGAACATCCTGCAGTCATTATTTTATCGGCATCAAATGACATTCCGCCATTTATTTCAGCAGATTTTTCAATGCCAAACGCACGCCTTCGCTGACTTCCGTACCGGCCGGAATGCCTTTGGCCGCTGCACGCGCTTCCCGTTCGCTGTAGCCCAGCGCCAACAGTGTGCTGACGATGTCGTCGGTTTCGTCTGCCGCCGCCACCGGTGCAAACAAGCCATCAGCCTGCTCGGCCACCAGCTTGCCGCGCAATTCCAGCAACATGCGTTCGGCGGTTTTCTTGCCGATGCCCGGCACGGACGACAAGCGCTTGATGTCTTCCTGCGCCACCGCCTGCGCCAATTCTTCCGCGCTCATGGCCGACAAAATACCGAGTGCGGTTTTGGCGCCGATGCCGCTCACTTTCACCAGCTGGCGGAACGTGGCGCGCTCGCCCTGACTGCCGAACCCGAACAAAAGATGCGCATCTTCGCGCACCACCAGCTGGGTGTAGAGCTGCACGGTTTCATTCAAGGGCGGCAAGCTGTAAAAAGTCTGCATCGACACATCGACTTCATAGCCGACGCCGCCCACATCAATCACGATTTGCGGCGGATGTTTTTCCACCAGTTTGCCGGTCAGTCTGCTGATCATTGGGGAATTCCGTATTTTTTCAGGCGGCTATTATAACGCATAAGCCGTTGCGCACACGCACAGGGCAAAAATTCAGACGGCCTGTGTATCCCACAGGCCGTCTGAAAGCATGATGCATTAAATGGCGGTTTGCACCTGACGTTTCATGTTGTCGGCGTGTTCCTGCTCGGCAAACGGACCCATGCGCACCACATACTGGCCGTTTTGTTTCACCATAATTACTTTCTGGCTGCTGCTGGCCGCTTTCAGGTGGCCGCTGGTCTGACTCAGATAGCTTTTGGCGTCGGCTTCGCGGTTGAAGCTTTTCAGGTTCACATAAATATTGCTGCCGCTGTTGGCCGAAGCCGCCAGGTTTTCACGCCCCGGCACGATTTGCTCGACGCGCACGTTGGCCGTGCCCTGTTTGATGAAGCCCAGTTTTTGCGCGGCGGCTTTCGACAAATCCATCACGCGGCTGCTGTGGAAAGGGCCGCGGTCGTTGATGCGCACCACCACGCTTTTGCCGTTGGAAAGGTTGGTCACGCGGGCATAGCTGGGAATCGGCAGGGTTTTGTGGGCGGCGGTCATCATGTTCATATCATAACGCTCGCCGCTGGAAGTTTTGCGGCCGTGGAATTTGTTGCCATACCACGAGGCCTTGCCGGTTTGACTGAATTCGGCCACTTTTCTTATCGGATAATAACGCTTGCCCGCCACCTGATAGCTCATATTGGCAGAACGGTGCAGCTTTTCGCTTTTCACCACCGCATCCGGCATCACCGCCACACCGGCTTTTTGCGCGGCGCGGCCGACTGCCGGTGCAAAACCGCCGGGCTCGGCCGAAGCGGTGCCCATCAGGGCGGTACCCAAAGCAAGTACGGCAAAAGTGCCGATAAAGAAAGTATTTTTGGCTTTAGTCAAAACAGGTTCCAATTCTTGAGTTAATCACGCAGTGTCCGCCGGCGTATCCTGACCCATCGTTATATGTGAGGGAATAATCAGAAACTTTTTTTCTTGTGCGGACGTTCAGACGGCCTCTTATTTGGTTTGGCTACAAGCCGTCTGAAAAACCGTTTTGCCGCCATGCTTCGTAAAGCATCACGGCCACGGTGTTAGAGAGATTCATGCTTCTGCTGCCGGGTTTCATCGGCAGACGCAGTTTTTGCGCATCCGGCAAAGCCGCCAAAACATCAGACGGCAGACCGCGCGTTTCTGGGCCGAACAAAAACACATCGCCGGGCTGAAACGCCGCTTGGTCGGGTCGCGCGCTGCCTTTGGTGGTGAGCGCGAAAATCCGTCTGCCCGCCAGCGCCGCCATACAATCGTCAAAATTTTCGTGTACGGTCAGCTTGGCAAACTCATGATAATCCAGCCCCGCCCGCTTCATTTTGCTCGAATCGAGAGGAAAACCGAGCGGCTTCACCAAGTGCAAATCTGCGCCGGTATTGGCGCAGAGGCGGATGATATTGCCCGTGTTCGGCGGGATTTCCGGCTGGTATAAAACAACAGTAAACATATAAATCAGTCACTTAATCTTCAGCACTATGCCCGATGCAGGCAGGTGCGTCAAAATTTTTTCATTTGCGAACGCGCCAGCGTCCAGCCGTAAATCCCGCCAGCCCCCGCCCTTTTTAGCGTTCGCGCCAATTCAGAAAGTGTTGCGCCGGTGGTCACCACGTCGTCGATTAACAGCAGCTTACGGTTTTTAACCGACAGGGTTTGCACTTCGAACGCCTTCTGCACATTTTGCCGCCGTTCGTCGCTTTTCAACGTACTTTGCGGCGCATGATGCCGTCTGAACACCGCATCTCGCGGCAACAGCGGCCAGCCGTAATGAGCGGCCAGCGCCGCCGCCAACTCATCCGCCTGGTTGAAACCGCGATAGAGCCGCCGCGCCTTGCTCAAAGGCATCGCCAACACCGCATCAATCTGCACATCCGCCAACCACGGCGGCGGATTCTCCCGCATGACCGCCGCCAAAGCAGGTAACAGGCTCAAATCCGCCTGATGCTTGAACGCATGCAGCATGCTGCTCAAGGGCGGCTCATAATATACAGAAGCCCACAGCTTCTCAAACGGCGGCGGCTTTTGCTGGCATGCACCGCACACCGCGCCGCCGATGCTCACCCGCACGCACAACGGACAGACATTTACCGCATCGGTTTGCAAACGCCGCAAATCGGCCGCGCAAGCCGCGCACAAGCCCGCCGCTGCCGAATCATGGCATAATACGCAGCGTTTCGCGCCGAATAGCCCGCGCCATCGAGAAAGCATCCCCATGCAAAATCCCACCAAAACCGTTTACCTGATTCACGGCTGGGCCGCCAACCACCACATATTCGACGACCTCGTCCCGCGCCTGCCCGCCGACTGGCACATCTCAGCCCCCGATCTGCCCGGCCACGGCCAAGCGCCGTTTGACGGCAGATTCGACGTGGCCGCTGCCGCCGATGCGATTGCCGCGCAAATCAGCGAACCCGCCCACATCCTCGGCTGGTCGCTCGGCGGCCTGGTTGCCCTGTATCTGGCGCAGCGCCATCCTGAAAAAGTGGCCGCCCTCTGCCTCACCGCCAGCTTCGCCAAATTTCAGGCCGCGCCCGATTATCCCGAAGGCTTGAGCAATCCCGCGCTGGCGAAAATGGTCGGCCTGTTCGGCCAAGATTACCACAAATACATGAAGCAGTTTCTGCAACTGCAATTCCTCTACGCCAAAGACCAGCAGCAGATTCTCGACAAACTCCTGCCCGACATCACCCGCCACGGCAGCCCCGCCGCCCTGCAAGCCGCGCTCGATGCCGTAGCCGAAGCCGACGCGCGCGCATTTCTGCCTGAAATCACCGCACCGACCCTGCTGGTTTTCGGCGGCAAAGACAGCATCACCCCGCCGCGCATGGGCGAATACCTGCACCGCCACCTGCCGCACAGCGAATGGCACCTTATCGACAAAGCCGCCCACGCGCCGTTTCTGACCCACGCTGAAACATTCGCCGAACTGTTGACCGATTTTTTCAGACGGCATTAGATATAAAGACAACCTGTTTTCATACCGTCTGAAACCACATTATTTAAAGATTAAAGAACCTCACACCATGACCCCATCCGACCGCTGGCAAATCCACCGCCACCTCGCCACCGACAGCAACGAACGCCTCGCCATCGTGCGCCATGCGCCGCAGCAGATTAGCTTGATTGGCGCCGATGCCGACATTAGCCGCAGCCTGTTGGCCGCGCGTTATCCGAAAGCCGCGTTTGCCGAATACGACCCGCGCGCCGATTTTCTCGCCGCCGCGGCCGATGCCCGCAAAAGCGGTTTTTGGCAGAAACTCACCGGCAAAAGCATCCCGCAACAGCAGCAAAGCCTGATCGAGCCGCTGCCCGAAGCCGCCGCCGACATGCTGTGGGCGAATTTGAGCCTGATTACCGCCGCCGATTTGCCCGCCGTGTTCGACAACTGGGCGCGTCATCTGCAAACCGACGGCCTGCTGTTTTTCACCCATTTCGGCATCGACAGCCTGCAAGACGTGTCAGGCCGTCTGAACGCGCTCGGCATCGCCTGCCGCGCGCCGACGCTGATAGACATGCACGACCTCGGCGACATGCTCTTCCACCACGGTTTCTACGACCCTGTGATGGACACCGCCAAACTCACGCTCAGCTACCGCAGCAGCGACGCCTTCTGGCAGGATATGGACACACTGGGATTGTGGCAGGCGCTGCAATTCAACGACGAAGCCGCCGCCCGTGCCACGGTGGAGGCGATGTGGCAAAGCGGCGAGCTGACCGACATCACGCTGGAAACCATCTACGGCCACGCCGTGAAAAAGCTGCTGCTGCCCGAAGGCGAACAAGCCGTGCAGTTTTTCCCCAAACGCGAAAACTAAGGCTTCCTGATGTGTCGTTTATGAAGAGATTTTGGCCCTGAAAACGACACATCAAAAAGCCCCAAACATCAAGGCCGTCTGAACATTTTTTCAGACGGCCTTGATGTTTCTTAAACCACACCCGCGTTATAATTCCGTTTTAAAATCAAAGATTCTCAAGAGGCCGTCTGAAACCATGCCACTGACCACCCCGACCACCCGCCGCGCCGCCCTCTTCACCGCTGCCGCGCTGCTGCTTGCCGCCTGCAGCACTTCCCGCGCCCCCGCGCCCCAACCGGTTGCCAAACCCAAAGCCGTGGTCGGCCTCGCGCTCGGCGGCGGCGCCTCCAAAGGCTTCGCCCACATCGGCGTGATTAAAGTCTTGCGCCAAAACAACATTCCCGTCGATATCGTCACCGGCACCAGCGCGGGCGCGGTGGTCGGCAGCCTTTACGCTTCCGGCATGAGCCCAGACCGACTGGAGCTCGAAGCCGAAATCCTCGAAAAAGCCGATGTGGTCGATTTAACCCTTTCCACCACCGGCTTTATCCGCGGCCAAAAGCTGCAAGACTACATCAACCGCAAAGTCGGCCACCGCCCGCTGCAAAATCTGCCGAAGAAATTCGCCGCCGTCGCCACCGATTTGGAAAGCGGCCGCATGGTTGCCTTCAACAACGGCAACACCGGCCAGGCCGTGCGCGCTTCGGTGAGCATTCCCAATGTGTTTCAGCCTGCCGTCATCGGCGGGCGCAAATACGTTGACGGCGGCCTGACCGCGCCCGTGCCCGTGACCGCCGCCCGCAACCTCGGCGCGAATGTGGTGATCGCCGTCGATATTTCCGCCAAACCCGCCAAGCTCTCGCAAGCCGGTTTCTTTTCCTATCTCGACCAGAGCCTGAATATCATGAGCACATCGGCGTTGAATCAGGAATTGGCCAAAGCCACGGTGGTCATCAAGCCGAACGTACAACAGCTCGGCGCAGTCGGCGGCTTCGACCAGAAACAGCAGGCGATCAAGCTCGGCGAAGATGCCGCCCGCGCCGCCCTGCCGCAGATCCGCGCGGCATTGGCGCAATATCAAGCTCGTTAATCATGCCGTCTGAAAACCTTTCAGACGGCCTTATATCAACAACAACCCTTATCCGCAACCTTCATCACAGAAAATTGATTTTATGAACACTACCACCAACACACCCGTCAAAACCGCGCTGGTTACAGGTGCATCACGCGGCATCGGCCGTGCTATTGCCCAACGGCTGGCCCGCGATGGCTTTTTTGTCATCATCAATTACGCCGGCAACACTGCGACTGCCGAAGAAACACTGGCAGACATCACATCCGCAGGCGGTCATGCCGCCATTATCCGTGCCGACATCGGCGACGAAACCGAAGTTGACCGACTGTTTACCGAAGCGCTCGCGCTCAACGGCAGGCTGGACGTGGTGGTGCACAACGCCGGCATCATGCAGACCGCCCCGATTCGCCCCGATTCTCTGGAATTGTTTGACCGCACCATACGCACCAATCTTCGCAGCGCTTTCCTGATGCTCGGTCACGCTGCCGAACACACCGCCGAAGGCGGTCGAATCATCGCCTTTTCAACCAGTGTGATTGCCAAATCTTTCCCCGGTTACGGCGCATACATTGCCTCAAAAGCGGGTGTCGAAGGCCTGGTGCGGGTATTGGCCAACGAATTGCGCGGCCGCAACATCACCGTCAACGCCGTTGCCCCCGGCCCCACCGGCACCGAATTGTTTTACCATGGCAAAACCGAAGCTCAGATTCAGGCCATCGCCCAGCAATCGCCGCTTGAACGCATCGGCGAGCCGGAAGAAATCGCCGCCGTCGTTTCTATGCTGGCCGGTGCCGACGGTGCTTGGATCAATGCACAGATTTTGCGCGCCAACGGCGGTTTCGCTTAAGAAACTGCCGCAAAAAGCTGCCTGATTGCAGCGATGCCGTCTGAAAACCTTTCAGACGGCATCAGCATGGTAAAAACCCTGCCAATCCAGTACAATAGCCGCCTGAATTTTTAAGTGAAAAGCACATCATGGAAGCCGAAATCATCAACCAGCTCAACAACACCCTGAGCGATTTGGAAACCCGCAGCACCGACATCCGCGCCTATATGGATTATCAGGGCAAGAAAGACCGCCTCGAAGAAGTGGTCGGCCTTTCCGAAGATCCCGACCTGTGGAACGACCCCAAAAAAGCGCAGGAAATCGGCAAAGAGCGCAAAATCCTCGAAGGCATCGTGCTCACGCTCGACCGCATCGGCAGCGGCATCGAAGACAACCGCGAGCTGATCGAGATGGTGGTGGAAGAGGGCGACGAAGAAGGCTTTGCCGCGATTCAGGCCGACGTGGCCGAATTGGAAGCGCAAATGGCCGAACTCGAATTCAAGCGGATGTTCAACCAGCCCGCCGACCCCAACAACTGCTTTATCGACATTACCGCCGGCGCGGGCGGCACCGAAGCCGAAGACTGGGCGGGCATGCTGTTGCGGATGTATATGCGCTATGCCGAGCGCAAAGGCTTCAAAGTGGAAGTGTTGGAACAAGACGACGGCGAAATCGCGGGCGTCAACCGCGCCACCATCCGCTTGGAAGGCGAATACGCCTACGGCCTGTTGCGTACCGAAACCGGCGTACACCGCCTCGTGCGCTATTCGCCGTTTGATTCCAACAACAAACGCCACACCTCGTTTTCATCGGTGTTTGTCTACCCCGAAGTGGACGACAGCATCGAGATCGACATCAACCCCGCCGATCTGCGCATCGACACCTACCGCGCATCGGGCGCGGGCGGCCAGCACATCAACAAAACCGACTCCGCCGTGCGCATCACCCACGAGCCGACCGGGATTGTGGTGCAATGCCAAAACGACCGTTCGCAACACGCCAACAAAGCCGCCGCGATGGAAATGCTGCGCTCGAAACTGTTTGAATTGGAAATGCGCAAACGCAACGAGGAAAAACAGGCGCTGGAAGACGGCAAATCCGACGTGGGTTGGGGCAGCCAAATCCGCTCGTATGTGCTCGATTCCTCACGCATCAAGGATTTGCGCACCAGCTACGAAGTCGGCAACACCAAAGCCGTGCTCGACGGTGATTTAGACGGCTTTATCGAAGCCAGTTTGAAACAGGGCGTGTAAACATTTCAGGCCGTCTGAAAGCTTGAAACTTTTCAGACGGCCTCGGATGGTCGGGCATCACTGCCCGAACTGCAGCGGAAGCTGCTCATTCAAAAAAGCAGACTGTCGTCGATTTATATAGTCGGAGAAATTAGATTCTGATACAAGGCAGCAAACCGCAAACAGTACAGATAGCGCGGCTAGGCGCAGCAACACCGTATCAAACTAAATTGAAACGACTATACCATCCTGCGCAAATGACAAAAGGCCGTCTGAAAGCCCGCAGGCTTTCAGACGGCCTTTTCAACGACTGCATCGTGACTACAGCTGCCCCTCGCTGCGCTGGCGGCCCAAGTCGGCGGCGGCGGTAAACAGCACATCGGTGGAAGAGTTGAGCGCGGTTTCGCAAGAATCCTGAATCACGCCGATGATGAAACCCACCGCCACCACCTGCATGGCCACATCGTTGGAAATACCGAACAGACTGCAGGCCAGCGGAATCAGCAACAGCGAGCCGCCCGCCACGCCGGATGCGCCGCAGGCGCTGATGGTGGCAATCAGGCTCAACAGCAGCGCGGTGGCGAAATCTACCGGAATGCCCTCGGTGTAGGCCGCGGCCATCGACAACACGGTGATGGTAATCGCCGCACCGGCCATGTTGATGGTGGCACCCAGCGGAATCGAGATGGAATAGGTGTCTTCATGCAGGTTGAGCTTTTTCGCCAGCGCCATGTTGACCGGAATATTGGCGGCGGAACTGCGGGTGAAAAAGGCGGTCACACCGCTTTCACGCAGGCAGGTAAACACCAGCGGGTAAGGATTGCTGCGGATTTTCCACCACACGATGGCGGGATTCACCACCAAAGCGATAAACAGCATGCAGCCCACCAGCACGGCAATCAGCTTGGCATAGCCGATCAGCGCACCGAAGCCGGTTTCTGCAATGGTGGCAGACACCAGGCCGAAAATACCCAACGGCGCAAAGCGGATGACCCATTTCACCACGGCGGAAACGGCATCGGCCAAATCGGCCACCACCAGGCGGGTTTTTTCTGAAGCATGGCGCAAAGCCGCGCCGAGCACCAACGCCCAAGCCAAAATGCCGATGTAGTTGGCATTGGCGATGGCATTGACCGGGTTGGCCACCAGGTTCATCAGCAGCGTTTTCAACACTTCGACGATGCCCGACGGCGGCGTCACTTCCACATCACCGGCGTGCACCAGCGCGATTTCGGTGGGAAACAGAAAGCTGGCCACCACCGCCGATAAGGCGGCGAGGAAAGTGCCGACCAGATACAGCACAATAATCGGCTTGATGTAGGCTTCGTTGCCTTTTTGGTGCTGAGCAATGGCGCTCATCACCAACACAAACACCAATACCGGCGCCACGGCCTTCAGCGCGCCGACAAACAGCGCGCCGAAAAGACCGACGGCCGCACCGGCGGCAGGCGAAATCCAGGCCAGCAGGATGCCCAATACCAGGCCGATAACGATTTGTTGAACGAGGCTGATGCGGTTGAATGCATGCCATATCGGGTTTCCGCTCGCCATGACGATTCCTTTGAATATGTTAAGAAAGGATAATATTGTAAAATAAAATGCCGCGCTCGGGCGACGGCATGACCAAAACAATACGAAACTTCAATTTAACAAAAACAAACGCAACAAACAAGCCGATTTATTCATATTTTGGCAACAAACATGAATAATCTTACCCAAAACCTGCCACCCATCAAAATCAAACCGTTAACAAAACGCCTGAAATTGTCGACAATTTTAGTGGAACTACAAGGCCGTCTGAACTACTCTGTTAAAAAAATATAGCCAAATACCGAACCACACTGGTTTCATACAAGGCCGCATGCAGTGACGCTGTTTGGCTATAGTCGGAGAAATGAGTTTCTGCTACGGCATTGGCTCGCCTTGTATCAGAAGCTCATTTCTCCGACTATATACCGTCAATCCGGACAAAACCGGTGCCTTTATTTTTCATGCAACGGTAAAACTGTTTCAGACGGCCTTGGTCATAGAAAATAATGTTAGAATCGTGTCTTGTGCCATTCTGCGCCCCGACACGTATTATCCGAATTGTATTGTGACATGAATAAACACCGCGCCACTTTTTTGCTCACCGCCGTTTCGCTGGCCTGCACGCGCGCCTTTGCCGCCGATCCCGCCCCGAAAGCCGAAGATTATGTGGCAGCGGGCAGCGTGACGAAACAAGAAAGCGAAGCCGACGACGGCAAAATCCTGCCACTGAAATACCCCGTCGACATCCAAACCGACAACAGCGAAATCAAGGCCATGCTCGAAGAATACCTGCCGCTGATTACCCAGCAGCAGCAGGAAGTGCTCGATCGCGAACAAGTGGATTTTCTGGCCGAAGACGCGCCGGAAAATGTGCAGACCATGATCAAGACCCGCGGTTATTTCAACGGCAGGGTCACTGTGTCGCCATCCGGCGAAGGTTATGTGGTGCAGGTCACGCCGGGGCCGCAAACCCGCATCGACAATGTCAGCGTGGCGATTGTCGGCGATGTGCTGCAAGACGATGATTTGCCGCTCTATTATAAAGACGCCATGAGCAACTGGTCGCTGCCGGTGGGCGATGCTTTCAGCCAGAGCGAGTGGAGCAGCAGCAAAAGCTCGGTGCTCTCGGCGGTCACCCGCAGAAAATACCCGCTGGCGCGAATGACCCATTCGCAGGCCACCATCGATCCCAACAACAACCGGGCCGACCTGAACGTGATGGTCGACAGCAAGCAACCGGTTTATTTCGGCGATTTTGAAATCAGCGGCACCAAACGCTATCCCGAAAGCGTGGTGCGCGGGCTGGCGCATTTCGACCCCGGCTCGCCCTACGACCTCGACATGCTGCTCGACTACCAGCAGGCGCTGGAGCAGGACGGCCATTATTCGGGCGCATCCGTTCAGGCCGATTTCGACAACATGCAAAACGACCGCGTGCCCGTGAAAGTCACGGTGTCGGAAGTGAAACGGCACAAGCTCGAAGTGGGCATACGCTATGATTCCGAATACGGCCCCGGCGGCCGCATCGGCTACGATTACTACAACCTCTTCAACCGCGGCTACATCGGCTCGGTGGTGGTGGATGCCGACAAATACGAAACCACCGTGGCCGCCGGTATCAGCCAGCCGCGCAACAGCAACGGCCATTATTGGACCACCAACGTCGCCTACACCAGCTCCACCACCCAAAACCTGGAGAAAAAAGCGCTCAGCAGCGGCATCTGGCGCGTGCGCGACCGCAACAACATCGAATCGCGCATCGGCCTCGAATACATCACCGAAAGCCGCCGCGTGCCATACACCAATTATGACTTGGGCCGCAGCCATGCCACCATGCTCACGGCTTCGTGGAAACGGCAGAGCATCGAAACCGAGCTGCGCCCTGAAAACGGCTATTACCTCGACGGCAAAATCGGCACCACCCTGGGCTCGCTGCTGTCGTCCACCTATATCGCCCGCGCCGCAGGCCGCGCAGGCTACTACTTCACGCCTGAAAACAAAAAAATCGGCACCTTTATCGTGCGCGGCCAAGCCGGTTACGTGTATGCCAAAGACGACCAGGACGTGCCCTCCTCGCTGCAGTTCCGTACCGGCGGCGCCAACTCGGTGCGCGGTTATGAGCTCGACAGCATCGGCCTGGCCGGCCCCAACGATTCGGTGCTGCCCGAGCGCGCGCTGGCGGTGGCCAGCTTCGAATACCAATATCCGATTACCAAAAGCTTCTCCGGCGCCGTTTTCCACGACATGGGTGATGTTGCCAACAACTTCAAACAGATGGAAATGAAACACGGCACCGGCGTCGGCGTGCGCTGGTTCAGCCCGGTGGCGCCCTTCTCCTTCGACATCGCCTACGGCCACAACGACAAGAAACTGCGCTGGCACATCAGCCTGGGAACCCGATTCTGATGATGACGCAACACAACGATACCCTCGAGAGGCCGTCTGAAAGCCCTACAGACACCGGTAACAACCCTCTCGCCCCGCCCGCCAAGCCCAAACCGCCCGCCAAAAAATGCTGGCTGCGGGGCATTTTGCTGGGCATCGTATCGGCGCTGCTGTTGCTGACGGGTTTTGCCGCCTGGCTGGTATCGACCGAATCCGGCTTGCGCTTCGGCCTCTACCAACTGCCTTCATGGTTCGGCGTCAACATTGCCTCCAAAAACCTCAACGGCACCCTGCTCAAAGGTTTCAACGGCGATGAATGGCGTATCGAAACCGAAGGTGCCGACATCAACATCAGCAGCCTCGTATTTGCCTGGCAGCCGCAGGAGTTGTGGCAGAAAAAACTGCACATCAACCGCCTTGCTGCGGGCGACATCCACATCGTCAGCAAAGACACGCCGCCCACAGAAGCCAAGCCCACCACCGGCCTGCCCGGCAGCGTGAGCCTGCCGGTCGAGGTAGTGATCGACAGCATCGAAGTCGGCCGAATCAGCAGCGGCCGCCAAGACAACGTGTTCGTCAACTCGGCGCGCGCCAACTACCGCTACAACGATTCAGACGGCCATGTGTTGAACCTGCCGTCGCTGCAAACGCCGTGGAGCCAGTCGGCAGGCTCGCTGACGCTGGCGCTGCAAACCCCGTTTGCCCTTAACGGCAAAATCGACACCACCGGCGTGCTGGATGAAATTGCGGTGGAAAACCACATCCGCCTCGGCGGCAGCCTGCAGGACATCAGCCTCAATACCGACCTGAGCGGCCAAGGCATCAGCCTCACCGCCGATTCGGTGCTACACCCGTTTGCCGAAAAGCTCAACGACAAAATCGACCACATCCAGATCAAAGGCGACGGCATCAACCCGCAGGCATTCATGAACAGCCTGCCCGCAGCCAATCTTGATTTCGATGCCACCGTGGTGCCCTCGTTCACCAAAGGGCTGGCGCTGGAAGGCTCCATCGACCTGGTCAACCACACCGCCGCGCCCGCCGACGCCGACGGCATTCCCGTGCGCACGCTGCTGGGTGATTTCACCATCAACGAAGACGGCCTGGTCAACCTGCCGGGCATCACCGCCACCCTGTTGAAAAAAGGCACGGTCACGCTGGCGGGGACGGTCGACACCGACGGGCAGCAATTGAATCTGGAAGCCCTGCTCGACAACATTACCGCGCCCGATGCCGTGCAGCAGCAACTGGCGGGCAGCCTCAACGGCAACATCACCGTCAAGGGCAGCTACAGCGACCCCGAAACCGCCTGGACGTTCGACACCGGCAACGCCGTCAGCACCGGCCTGATGCAGCTGCAAACCGACACCGCACTCGGCCAGCAGACGCTGCTGCTGAAAAAGCTGCAGATTCTGCCGAAAAACGGCGGCGAAATGAATGCCGAAGGCTCATTGCAGCTGTTTCAAAACCAGCAGCTGCAACTGGCGGTCAACAGTAAGGATTTCGATCCGTCGAAATTGAATGCGGCATTTCCGGCAGGCCGCGTCAACGGCGACATCAACGTCACCGGTGAGCTTGCCAACAATAAATACAGCGGCAAAATGCAGTTCGGCCAAAGCGTGCTCTCCGGCGTGCCCCTGCGCGGCAATGCCGATGTAGCCTATGAAAACGAGCACCTCACCCGCGCCGTGGCCGACATCCTGCTCGGCCGCAACAGCATCAAAACCGACGGCAGCTTCGGCAAAGCGGGCGACCGCCTCAACCTCGACATCAACGCACCCGAGCTCGACAAATTCGGCTTCGGCCTCAGCGGCCTGATCACCGCCAAAGGCTATGTGGCGGGCGAAATGAAAAAAATCGAAGCCAACCTCAGCGGCCAGGCACGCAACCTGCGTTTGAGCGGCGTGGCGCAAGTCAACGACCTCGATTTCAAACTGCAGGGTTCGCCCGATTACAGCCGCCCCGTCGATATCGAGCTCAAAGGCAACCGCATCATCATACCCGGCCAAACGGAGCCCACCGTGATTGACGCCATCAACCTCTTTATCAAGGGCACCGGCCGCAACCACACCATCCGCGGCGGCAGCAGCATGGCGCTGGCAGGCGAACACTACAAGCTCGAAATCGACGCCAACGGCGGCCTTTCCGACCAAAACCAATGGAAAGGTACCGTCAGCGCGCTCGACATCAGCGGCGCTTTCAACCTCCGGCTGCAAAACCGCCTGTCGCTGGAAGCCGGTGCCGAGCGGGTGGCAATGAGCACCGCACGCTGGGCGGCCATGGGCGGCATCCTCAACCTGGACAACTTTGTCTGGGACAAGAAAAACGGCATCACCACCAAAGGCAATGCCAGCAATTTGGCCATATCGGAGCTGCACAATTTCTATACCCCGCCGGTAGAACACAATCTCGTGCTCAGCGGCGACTGGGATTTGTCCTACAGCCAAAACGCACGCGGCTATCTGAATATCCGCCGCCAAAGCGGCGACATCATGATTAACCCGCAGCGCAAGCAAGTATTGGGGCTCGGCGCACTCAGCCTCAACACCCGCTTCCAAAACGGCCGCATCGACAGCGTGCTCGACGGCGTCACCGCCTACGGCAACGTCAACGGCAACGTGGCCATCAGCCAGCAGTTCGGTAACGACATCCAACAGGCGCCCCTCAGCGGCAGCCTGCGCATCAGCGCGCCCAACTTGGAAAGCTTCCGCAACTTCCTGCCCATCGGCCAGACCTTGCGCGGCAGCCTGCAGGGCAACGCCACCATCGGCGGCCGCATCGGCGACCCGCAACTCAACGGCACGCTCAACGGCGACAACCTCTACTACCGCAACCGCGAAATCGGCCTGATTCTCGACAACGGCAGCCTGCGCTCGCGCCTGCAAGGGCAGCGCTGGCACATCGACAGCCTGCGCTTCATCCGCGGCGGCACCGTCACCCTCAGCGGCAACATCGGCCTTGTCGGCAGCGCTCCCGATGTCGATGTAACCGCCGTATTCGACCGCTACAACACCCTCGACCAGCACAACCGCCGCCTCACCCTCAGCGGCGAAGCCAAAATGCTCTATACCGAAGCCAGCGGCGTCACCCTTACCGGCGCCCTGCGCGCCGATTCCGGCCACTTCGGCTTCCAGAAAGGCGGCATGCCGACGCTGGGCGACGACGTGGTGGTGCTGGGCGAGCCGCCCAAAGAAGCCGCAGCGCCGACCCTGATCAGCCTCAACCTGACACTGGACCTCAACAATGCCGTGCGTTTCAGCGGCGAAGGTCTGGACGTTACTCTGGGCGGCAGGCTCAATCTGGCGGCGCAACCCGGCCAGGACGTGCAGGGCGTCGGCACCGTCAACGTGGTCAAAGGGCGCTACAAGGCCTACGGCCAGGATTTGGAAATCAGCAAAGGCAGCATTTCCTTCGTCGGCCCCTTGGACAACCCCAACCTCAACATCCGTGCCGAGCGCCGCCTCTCGCCCGTGGGCGCAGGCGTGGAAGTATTGGGCAACCTCAACAACCCGCGCATCACCCTGGTGGCCAACGAGCCGATGAGTGAAAAAGACAAGCTCTCCTGGCTGATTCTCAACCGCGCCAGCAGCGGCAGCGATGGTGACGAAGCCGCCCTTTCCGCCGCCGCGGGCGCACTGCTGGCCGGAGAAATCAACGACCGCATCGGCCTCGTCGACGACTTCGGCTTCACCAGCCGCCGCACCCGCAACGCCCAAACCGGCGAGCTCAACCCCGCCGAACAAGTGCTGACCGTCGGCAAGCAGCTCACCAACGAGCTCTATCTCGGCTACGAATACGGCATCGAGAGCGCCGAGCAATCGGTCAAGCTGGTCTACCAACTCACCCGCACCGTCCAGGCCATCGCCCGCGTCGGCAACGAATCATGGGGCGGCGAACTGAAATACACCATCCGCTTCGACTGACCGCCAGGCCGTCTGAACACTGGTTTCAGACGGCCTGATGCCTTGGCACAATCATCCCCATTCATCAAAGCAGGCTGTTTTTTTGCCGCCCCGGTCATCTCGGCTGCATAGTGGAAAAACTTAATTTCTAATACAAGGCAGCAAGCTGCAGACAGTACAAGTAGTACGGCCAGGCGCAGCAACGCTGTAGTAGAAATTAAGTTTTTTCACTATAGATACCGTCTTCGCGGTCAAGCAGACAGTATCTACAGCGAAGAAAGCGGCGCTCATTAAAAAACAGCTTTTCAGACGGCCTGAGACCTTTGCAAAAATAATATCCGTCACTCCTGCGCAGGCAGGAGCCCAGGGCAAAGCAAAGCTTTGCTTGTTTGGCATACTTCTTGAAATATTCTTTTTTTATAAAATCAAACGGTTAATATTTTTCATTCGATTGCTGTTACCTGACAGACAACTGAAGCGATGCTTCAGACTAGGCTCCTGCCTGCGCAGGAGTGACGGATATTATTTTTGCAAAGCCCTCGGCCTCTGATATCCATTCATAAAAAGCCGGCAAGGCAGGCCAATGCGGCCAGTTTATAATCGGAGAGTAAGTTTTACTACGGCGTTGGCTCGCCTTGCCGCACTATAGTGGCTAAACTTAATATTTGATACAAGGCAGCAAGCCGCAGACAGTACAGATAGTACGGCAAGGTGCAGCAACGCCGTAGTAAAACTTACTCTCCGACTATATCTTGACGAATGGGTATTACAGCACAATCTTGCTCTCCGCCTTGGCAAAATTCATCACAAACTGGCTTTTGAAATTGCGCACATTGTTGTCGCTGTTGAGCACGCGGCGGGTGAAAGCGTGGTAGGCGGGCATGTCGGCGGCGTGCACCAGCAGCACGAAATCATAATCGCCCGAAATCTCATAACAGCTCATCACATCGGCCTCGCGCCGCATCTGCTGCTCGAAATATTCCTGCTGCGCCGGATTCTGGCTCATCATCTCCACCATCACAAACACGCTGATCTGCCTGCCGACGGCGGGCGGCGACACCAGCGCCACCTGTTTCACAATCACGCCGTTTTCCTGCAGCGCCCGGATGCGCCGCTGGCAGGTGGCCACCGAGCTGTGCACCCGTGCGGCCAGCTCTTTCAGAGAAACCGCGGCATCGTCTTGCAGCTGGTTGAGGATTTGGCGGTTGAGTTTGTCGAGTATCGGCATGGTTTTTCTATCTGTGAAAAATAAATGAGAAATATAAAACAATTTCGGGAAAATATCTCATAAATAGATAAACATTGAAATTTTTTCTTTCAGACGGCCTTTATAATAAACAGCCTGAAACGGCGTACATCCATTCCGATAATCATTGACGTGGGCTTGGGATAAGCCGATTGCCTTGGAAAGATAGCAATCTTTGCCTATCCGCCAATCTGCCCCTCCGCCTCTTCGAGACACAAGAATATGAGCGGGAACAAGCAGCTGAAATACCGGCAATGATTTAATGCGAGTTCGGGATAAGCGTTTAAGATATTCTTATTATTTTCAGAAATTTACGCATCCCCA
>JAUNTY010000097.1 GCA_030538415.1 Neisseria sp.
AAATGGGTTTTCATGGCGAGCTATGGATTCCGGCCTGCGCCGGAATGACGGAGTGGATGCTTTTGCAACGCAGCAAAAGGTATTTTGCAAAGGTCTCAGATTGAATAAAAATAGGCCGTCTGAAAGCCATGGCTTTCAGACGGCCTTTGATGCCGAACGGTTTTTAATTCAATGCGCCGAATTTGCCGCTGTTGAAATCTTCCACGGCCTGCACCAGCTCTTCGCGGGTGTTCATCACGAAGGGGCCGTAAGCGGCCACCGGCTCGTCAATCGGCTCGCCGCTGAGCAGCAGCAATTCCACATCGTTTTCCAGCGCTTTGATGCGCACATCGCCGCCCTCGGTTTCAAACGTAACCAGCTGGGTGCCACCGGCACGGTGGCTGCCGTTGAATTCGGCTTCACCGCGGCGCACCACGACGGCAAGGTTGTGGTTGGCGGGCAGATTGAGCGTGATTTCGACGCCTGCTTTCAGCGCCACATCCCACACGTTCATCTCGGTGAAGGTTTCGGCGGGGCCTTTATGGTCGCCATATTCGCCCGCAATCACACGGATGTGGCTGCCGTTGTCGTCCAGCGCCACCACCGGAATCGCAGCGGCCGCCAGATGCTGGTAGCGGGCGGGGGTGTTTTTGTCTTTTTTCGGCAGGTTCACCCACAGCTGCGCCATTTCAAACAGGCCGCCGCGTTGGCTGAAAGCTTCGGAATGGAATTCTTCGTGTACGATGCCGCCGCCTGCGGTCATCCATTGCACATCGCCCTCGGCAATCACGCCGCCGCCGCCGGTGCTGTCGCGGTGCGCCACTTCGCCGTGGTAGGCGATGGTGACGGTTTCGAAACCTTTGTGCGGATGCGCGCCCACGCCGCGCGGGCTGCCGCTGCGCGGTGAAAATTCCATCGGCGCGGCATAATCGAGCATCAGAAACGGGCTGGTGCGTTTGTCTTCGCCCATGTGGGAAAACAGCGGCGCCACTTTGAAGCCGTCGCCCACCCAGTGGGTGGAAGGGGCGTTGTAGATATAACGGATATTGCGCATGATGTTGTGTCCTTTCTGTGGCCGTCTGAAACGTTTCAGACGACCTGTCGATATCAATAATGGTTAATGTAACATTTCGCCGACAGCCATCCCGCGTGCCTGTGCGTCGCGCAGGGCGGCCGGGGTCACGTCGTTGCCTTCGGGGTCGACCACGGTGACGGTGGCGAGCATATTGGTCATCTGCCCTTTCACCGCATCGAGATAAGCGCGGCGCAACACGGCGCGTTCGGCCAGCTCGGTTTCATTGAGGCTGCGGCTTTTGGCGATGGCGGCCAATTCATTGATGCGGTCGAGTTCGGGAATACGCATAACAAGCTCCTTTCGCTTATTGGTTTTTTAAGTTGAATTGATTATATCAATAGGCCGTCTGAAAAGTAAGTACGCACAAAAGGGATACTGTGGCAAAACGACACAATCCGCCATGACAGGGCAGCGGGCGCAAAAA
This sequence comes from Neisseria sp., assembly GCA_030538415.1. Classification (GTDB taxonomy): domain Bacteria; phylum Pseudomonadota; class Gammaproteobacteria; order Burkholderiales; family Neisseriaceae; genus Neisseria. The sequence goes on from JAUNTY010000097.1 coordinate 1,479, forward strand.
GCCCGGGCGTGCTGCCCGGGCAATGACACTTGCCAGTATCAATTATAGTCGTTCCGTTAGTTTGATACAGCATTGCTGCGGCTTGCTGCCTTGTCTCAATCTAACGAAACGACTATACAACCTCAACTTGTGAGTCGGTTATGTAATCGGGCAGGGTTTTGCTACCGCATTTCCAGCCCGGCTATCACGATTTACATAAAGGCGTTGAAAATCAAAACCAGAGCCAAGGCAGTACCAGAGCCGATGAATGACACCATGGTTTTGGCCATAAATTGGTCTTTCACTTCTTTCAAACCGTAGAGGCCGTTGAATACCCAGAAGCCGCTGTCGTTGAAGTAGCTGAACGATACCGCACCGGCACAAGTCGACATGGCGACCATGCTCGGGTTCAAGCCCAGCTGCGGCACCAGCGGCGCGGTCAGGGTGGCGGCGGTAATCAGAGCAACGGTGGCGCTACCTAAGGAAATACGCATCAGGGCGGCAATCACAAACGGAATCAGGATGCCCGGAATACCAATGTGCAACACCGCTTCGCCCAGCGCATTGCCGATACCGGCATCGCGCACGACATAACCCAACGCACCGCCCGCACCGGTAATAAACAGAATCATGCCGGTAGATTTCACGCCTTCTTCGATGGCGGTGTTCAATTCTTTTTTGGAATAACGGCGACCCAAACCATAGAGGGCAATCAAGAGGCCGATAATCAGGGCAACTACAGGATGGCCGAGCATTTTCAGCAGGTTGGCAAAATCATTTTCCATGTTCAGGAAGCTGACAACGGTATTGCCAAAAATCAGAATCAACGGGATGACAATCGGCGCGAAAGATAATCCTGCACCCGGCAGATTTTTGTCTCTCAGGAGTTGCTCCAGATTATCCATTGATTTGATGTATTCCGCTTTGAACTCTTTACGGTCGAAATCTACGCCATTTTCATCAGGAATCATGTAGATGCGTTTGCCCAACCAGATGGAGTAGAAGGTTGATGCGACCAATACGGGAGCAGTCATCACCATGCCCCACATAATCATCATACCCATATCCACTTCCAAGATACCGGCTACGGCCAGCGGGCCCGGTGTCGGCGGAATAAAAGTATGCGCCAATTGCAAGCCGGTTGCCATGGCCAAGCCGAGGCCGACAACACTTTTACCGGTCATGCGTGACATTGAGCGTGCCAACGGAGTCAGAATAATCAGACCGGAATCTGCAAACACCGGAATGGCGACTACCCAACCGGTCAATGCCAACGCCCACTCTTCCTTGGCCTTACCAATCAGTTTGATAATGGAGAAGGCCATTTGTTGGGCGGCACCGGATTTTTCCAGGATGGCACCCATCATCACGCCGAGGCCGATGATGATACCGGTGCTGCCGAGTGTGCTGCCGAAACCTTTGGTGACGGAGCTGATAACTTCGGCAAAGGGCAGGCCGCCGATCATGCCGGTGACCATGGCGGACAAAAGCAGGGCAACAAAAACATGAATCCGCGTTTTCATCGCCAATATCAAGAGAAGCGCGATACCGATGCCCAAGCCGATAAGCATTTGAGAAGCACTAACTGCCGTTTCCATTTTTCATTCCTTTATAAATCATTATTTTAGAAAAATTTTATATGCCCGTCTGAAAGCATCCTGCCTGCATGGCGGATGTTTTCAGACGGCGGTGGGTTTAGCGCACCAGACACGGTTTCTTGTTGTCGAACGTCCAGTTCGGAATCAGGAACTGCATCGCCATAGCATCGTCGCGCGCGCCCAAGCCCATGTTTTTATACAGCTCGTGGGCTTTCATGACCTGATCCATGTCCAGCTCGACGCCCAAGCCCGGTTTTTTCGGCACTTCCACCAGGCCGCCTTTGATTTGCAGCGGCTCTTTGGTCAGGCGCTGGTTGCCTTCCTGCCAAATCCAGTGGGTGTCGATGGCGGTGATGTCGCCTGGCGCGGCAGCGGCAACGTGGGTGAACATCGCCAGCGAGACATCAAAGTGGTTGTTGGAATGCGAACCCCAGGTCAAGCCCCACTCGTTACACATTTGCGCGACGCGCACCGAGCCCTGCATGGTCCAGAAATGCGGGTCGGCCAGCGGAATATCGACGGATTGCAGCGAAATGGTGTGACCCATCTGACGCCAGTCGGTGGCAATCATGTTGGTGGCGGTGGGCAGGCCGGTGGCGCGGCGGAATTCGGCCATCACTTCGCGGC
>JAUNTY010000043.1 GCA_030538415.1 Neisseria sp.
GTCCCTTACGAGCAAAGTTATCAAAAATAGCACCCAAAATGTCCCTTACGCCGAATTTAGATTGATTTCGCCACATGCGGGGTTTGCCGCCTATTGAAAACCGGGCCGTCTGAAAGCAATATTTTTCAGACGGCCTGAAGCCTTTGCAAAATACCTTTTCCCTTGAAAATATCCATTGAATTCGTCATTCCGGCGCAGGCCGTAACCCATTTCTCCAATATTTAGTTATTTGATTTAAAATGAGTTTTCATGTTTAGCTATGGATTCCGGCCTGCGCCGGAATGACGGAGCGGATGCTTTTGCGATGCAGTAAAAGGTATTTTGCAAAGGTCTCGGCCTGTTATTTAATCCGGAGGTTATCATGACCAGGTTGAAGCCTTTGCAAAATTCCCCACTCGTCGCACCCGCCTACGCGGGTACAACGGTTATTGTTTTACAAAGGTCTCAGGCTACCTTCCGAATTTGGCATAGCTTTTCAAATCCTGCCACATGCGCGGTTCCAGCTTGAACAAATAAGCAATCAGCGGCAAGTTACCGACGGCAACCAGCAGATAGAGTAGGGTGATGCTGTCGAATGCCCATAGCAAGGCGGCGCTGATAAGGGCGGCGCACACCATGAAGATGCCGTTGACGATGTTGTTGGCGGCCACGGCATGGGCGCGGAAAGTGTCGCTGCTGGCGGTTTGCAGCCAGGTGTAGAGCGGCACCGAGAAAAAGCCGCCGAAAAAGCCGATGGCAATCATGGTCAGCATCACCGGCCAGGCGTTGGCCTGCGACAAAAACCAGCCGATGCCCTGCAATTCGGTAAAGCGGTGGCCGTGGGTGAGCCAGACCAGCAGCAGGCCGCAGACGGTCAGGCCGAAAGTGCCGAGCGCAACGAGACCCAGGCGCAACACCTGATGGCTGAGTTTGGCGCACAACACCGAGCCTGCGGCGATGCCGATGGAAAACAGCGCCAGCATCAGGTTGAACACATTGTCATTGCCGCCCAAATGGATTTGGGTGAAGGTGGGTAGCTGGGTGGTGTAGACTGAGCCGACAAACCAAAACCACGAAATGCCGATGATGGCGGTGTAGAGCTCGCGTTGGGCAAAGGTTTGCCGCAAGAGCTGCAACGTACCTTTGGCGATATTGGGTTCGATGCGGGTGTCCGGCGCTTTGGGCGGCACGCCGGGCATGAACAGGCTGGTGAGCGTGCCCAAAACGGCCACGGAAACCACCAGCGTGGCGACCACATTCGGGCTCAAGCCGGCTACGGCGGTGCCGATAATCTGGCCGAACAGAATGGCGATAAAGGTGCCCGATTCAATCAGGCTGTTGCCCATCATCAGCTCTTTGTTGTTGAGGTAATCCGGTAGAATGGCGTATTTCAAAGGGCCGAACAGGGTGGATTGGGTGCCCATGCAAAACAGGCAAAACAACAGCAAGGCCGCCGACTGGATATAAAACCCGATCGCGGCGACCAGCATGACGATGATTTCCAGTATTTTGACCGCCCGCGCCAGCCGCGCCTTGTCGAATTTGCTGCTGAGCTGGCCAGATATGGCTGAAAACAGAAAGTAAGGCAGGATAAACAGTAGCGCGCCGAGGTTCAGCATCTGGCTGGGCGGCAAGATGCCGTTCTGCCCCAAGCCGTAAAAGCTGATCATCACAAACAGCGCAGTTTTGAACAGATTATCGTTGAAGGCGCCGAGAAACTGGGTGCCAAACAGCGGTGCAAAGCGGCGGCTGGGGGCGAAATTGAGATTATCTTTGAGACTCATCGTCGGTTTTTCCGTCTGCGGGCGGGTTGTCGGCATTCAGTTGGTCGGTGCTGTCATCGTCCATGATGATGCGGTGCGCCGGGCCTTCCAGATCGTCAAACTGGCCGTTTTTGCCCGACCACCAGAAAAAATAGGCAATCAGAAAGGCCAGAATGATGCTGATGGGTATCAGGATAAATATGCTTTCCATTTTATAGGGTGCCTGTCAAATCGGTGAGCAACAGCGTTTGGCCGCCGATGCCGAGGTATTCGTTGCGGATGCGGCCGATGATGGTTTGGCCGTCAAACAAGGCCACGTGGTCTTTTTCCACCGTCCAGTAAAACGGCGTATCTGTGTCTTGATAGGGCGAAAGTGTGCGAATGGCCGCGGTGTTTGGTTGCGGCAGCTCGCTTTGCAGTTTCACCACGAAACGGCCGCTTTGCGGCGGCTGTTCGCTTTCGTCGTCGGGCAGCATGATGAAAAAACCGATGTGTTCGCCAGATTGGGTGTGGATACTGAAATAATGCATGGTGTGGTCTTGGAATCGTCAGTCAGGCCGTCTGAAAACTGTTCGGCATCAAGATGGCAAGCGGCTTGCGCCTTGTATGAGCGCAAGTTGTTTGGTCGGCGGCTGTTTTTCGAACAGGTTTCAGACGGCTTGAAGTGGAAAACGGTTTAATGTAACAGGTTGCAGCACGGATGCAAAGGGTTTAAACCTGTAAAAGGCCGTCTGAAAGGCAATTTTTCAGACGGCCTGAAGCATGTGCGGATTCAAATCAGTTCCAAATCCGGCCCCGCATTCTGGGCGCGGCGGCTGCGCAACTGGATGTCAAGGCGCAAGTCGTTGGCCGAGTCGGCGTTCTTGATGGCTTCCTGCAGGCTGATGTGGCTGTCTTCATACAGCTGATACAGCGCTTGGTCGAAAGTCTGCATGCCGCTGGATTGCGATTTTTTCATCACTTCCTTGATGCTGTGCACTTCGCCTTTGTGAATCAGCTCGGCAATCAGCGGCGAATTGAGCAGCACTTCCACCGCCGCCACGCGCCCTTTGCCGTGTTCGCGCGGAATCAGGCGCTGGGAAATGAAAGCCTGCAGATTGAGCGAAAGGTCGGTCAGAAGCTGCACGCGCCGTTCTTCCGGAAAAAAGTTGATGATGCGGTCGAGCGCCTGGTTGGTGCTGTTGGCGTGCAGGGTGGCCATGCACAAGTGGCCGGTTTCGGCAAAGGCGATGGCGTAATCCATGGTTTCGCGGTCGCGGATTTCGCCAATCAGAATCACATCGGGCGCCTGACGCAGGGTGTTTTTCAGGGCGGCAAACCAGCTGTCGGTGTCGACGCCCACTTCGCGCTGGGTGATGATGCAGTTTTTGTGGTTGTGGACGAATTCAATCGGGTCTTCGATGGTGATGATGTGGTCGTAGCTGTTTTCATTGCGGTAATCAATCATCGAGGCCAGCGAGGTGGATTTGCCCGAGCCGGTGCCGCCGACGAAAATCACCAGGCCGCGCTTTTTCAGCGCAATTTGCTGCAAGACCGGCGGCAGGTTGAGGTTTTCGAATTTGGGGATTTCGCTGGTGATGGCGCGCAACACCAGCGCAGTGGCGCCGCGCTGCACCATGGCGTTGACGCGGAAACGGCTGGTATCGGGCAGGCTGATGGCGAAATTGCATTCGTTGGTTGACGTGAATTCTTCAATCTGCTTGCTGCTCATGATGGAAAATGCGATTTCCATGCAGCGCTCGGCGCTCAAAGGCTCGTCGGTGATGGGTGTGATTTTGCCGTCCACTTTCATGGCAGGCGGGAAATTGGTGGTGATGAACAGGTCGGAGCCTTTGTATTTGTTCATGTGGCGCAACCACAGATGGAGCGATTCTTTGGCGGAGAGCGGTTGGTTTTGTTCCATTTTAATCATGCCCGACGGGTAAAAAGAGATAGCGGCATTATAGCAAATTCCCGATGGAATAAACCTGTGTCTGCCGGTTTGCGGCCACAAATCAAGAGATTTTTTGATTGGAGCGGGGGCGCATGCCGAATCCGGTGTTGCATCCGCATTCCGGCAGGTATAATCGGCATTTTAACGAATCAGCAGGAAAATTCTATGTCGGCAACACAATCGGTGCAGGCGGCCACGGTAGCGGTTATCGGCGCGATGGCGCAGGAAATCGAACTTTTGAAAAACGAAATGGAAAATGTGGAAACCGTGCAACTTGGCCGCTTCACGCTTTATCATGGCCGCTATGCCGGTAAAAACATGGTGTTGGCGCTCAGCGGCATCGGCAAAGTCAATGCCGCTGTGGCTACGGCGCTGGTGATACAGCAATTCCGGCCGGGCTGCGTAATCAATACCGGCAGCGCAGGCGGCTTGGGGCAGGGCTTGAAAGTGGGCGACGTGGTGGTCGGCGACAGGGTGGCGCATCATGATGTGGATGCGACGGCATTCGGCTATGCAGTCGGCCAGGTGCCCCAGTTGCCGGAAACCTTTGCCAGCGATGCGAAGCTGGTTGAGGCCGCCGGAAAGGCCGCGGTCGCATTTGAAGGCGCAAGCGTACATCGCGGACTGATTGTCAGCGGCGACCAGTTTATCCACAGCAGCGACAAAGTGGCGGCCATCCGCGCCAATTTCGACGGCGTGCAGGTGGTGGAAATGGAAGCGGCGGCGATTGCGCAGGCGTGCGCGCAGTTGGAGGTGCCGTTTGTGGTGATTCGCGCGGTGTCGGATTTGGCCGACGAAGCCGCAGAAATCAGTTTTGATGAGTTTTTGCAAACCGCGGCGGTGCATTCGGCCAGGATGGTGCAGCAGCTGATTCGGGCATTGTAAGCTTCGAATGGTTTGAGGCCGTCTGAACGATATGGGCAACATCGTTCAGACGGCCTCAAGTGTTTTTAGCAAATGTTTGATATGACGAGTGGTTGTTTGGTCGGCTAGGGCTTGTGATGCGAGATAACGTGCATTTGGGCAAGCATTTTGAGAAATTTTTTGTTGAATCCAAGAGTTATTTCATAATATCACTTAATAAAAGGAAAGACACGGAGCGTTATCGGAGAGACAGAGAGAGTATTTTTAAAAGACTGTTTGTAAAACCTGAAAGCGGTTGATTAAAGAAAGCTACCTTAGGTGGTTTTTTCAGTATCATTACAAATTGAACGATGAATCTTGCAGAACGGGAATGTATGAAAAAAATATTATCGGTGGCGTTGCTGATGGTGAGTATGACTACATGGGCAGAGCCTGTTTATTATGTTGCAGCTACCATTCCATATGAGGATGAAAGCCAAGTCGCACCGCGAGTATTGAATAGCTGCACGCGCCTTGGTGAGACGTTTTCTACTTATTTGGTGCGCTGGGGCAAAGCCTATGGCGTGGAAATAAAGCGAGCCCAAAAGGATTTGGCGGAATACCCAAACCGTATTGAAGTTACGATTGATAATGCCCGCAGTTACGGCAACCTGATGATAGGCCACTATAAGCAAACCCATGTTGATGCGGTGTTGTATCGGGATGGCGAAAAAGTGAAAGCAAAACATTTCAGGCGAAGCTCGATAGGCGGCATCGCCGGTATGTTTAAGAGTTCTTGCGGGGTGTTGAATAGGGTGAATTACACCTTAAGCAAAGATATTGTACGCTGGGCAAACAGTTCAGCCGATGAGATTGAAGAGGATGAGGAGCAGCAAAATGAAACAGGAGTTTCAGATGCCAGCGTTAATGAGGTTCCGGTATTGCCAGTACGCAGTGGTGCGACTGAGTAAGCAATCAAACCCTTGATACTGATACGCCAAGGCCGTCTGAATGTTCAGACGGCCTTGTTTGCTTTGCGTATCCGCGCTTTACACCAGCAGCGCAAGTGCGGCTTCAGACGGCCAGTCAAGTTTGCCGGTATCGACGGTGACGGCATATCCTACGGCCGCGCCGGTGCCGACAGACGGGGCGGCAGACAAATCCGCATTATCGGACAACAAATCCGACAGCTGCGGCAAGGCTTCGTCTCCGCTGTCGTTGGCGGCAGCGCGCAGCTTCGGCGAAACCGATGTGATGCTGGCGACGGCCGATAACGGCAGCGGGTTGATGGCGGCCAGGGCGCTGCCTTTGTGGTAGTTGCCGTCGGCCGATACCTCGGCGTTGACGTATTCCACCCATCTGCGGTAGAGCGTGTCCAAATCGGTGCGCACTTCGTTGTTGTACACATTCAACAGCGGCACTTCGCCGCTGCCGCGCCCGTGGATACTGATGATGGAATGGTTCATCTGGCCGCCTAGCTCGAAAATATTGTTGACGACGTTATAGCGCTCGGCATTGCCGATAACCTGCACGCCTTCGACGCTGCCGTCTGAATGCTCGCGCACGCGGATGATGTTGTCGGCCAGCGTCACTTCGCCGCGCAAGTTGCCGTCGGTGTGGTGTTCGTTGATAAAGATGGGCATGGTGCCGGATGCGATGGCACCGATATCGCCGCTGTTGCCGGTGATGTTGATGGTGCCCGAGCCGGGGCCGGCGGTTTGGTTGATTTGGTCTTGGGTGTTGTTGATGATGGCAATCAGGTATTTGCTGGATTCGCCGCTGATGGTGTTGTCGGCGATGTTCAGCGTGTAGTCCATCTGTTGTTCGTGATTGCGGAATTCGATGCCGTAAGTGTGCAGTGCATCCTGATAGACGGCCAGATTCTTGATGGTGTTGCCGCTGATGTCGAAGCTGCCGCTGCCGCTGCTGTGCAAATCCTTGAATTGGGTGTTGGTTTGCAGTTGGATACCCGCATAGCCGTGGTAAAGAATCTCGCCGTTGTCGTCGGTTTTCAGGCGGAAGGCGGGATCCTGGATGATGGTGTTGTTACTGATTTTGACGTTGTCCATCGTGAACTGGCGGTTGTAGACGGCGATGCCGTAGAGGCGGTCGCCGATGGAGGTGTTGTTTTCAATCACCACGTTGTTGCCGTCGTGCACATCAAAGCCTTTGCGGTAGTTGTGGTCGCTGGTGTTGTTGCGGTAGGTAAGGCCGAAATTGTAGCTGCCTGCCGACGCGGCAATGCCGTAGCCGGTGCCGCCGTCGGCTGCGTGGCCGTTCCAGGAGAAAAGGTTGTTTTCGGCGATAAAATCTTTCTGATAGGAAACCAGCGCACCGGCCACGCGGTTGTGGTGCAGATAGCTGTCGACGATGCGGTTGTTTTCGCCCAGCGGCAAATCGGCGTAATCTTCCTGGATTTCATCGCGGATCAGGCGGGCTTTATAGCTTCTGCCGTCGCTTGATTGCGGGTCTTTCTGCAGGGTTTGGGTTGAAGTGAAAAACACGCCCGCGCGGTTGGCGCCGGACACTTCCACCTTGCTGATCAGGGTATGGTCGGCATCGTTGACCAAGATGCCGGTCACTTTGCCGAAATAGCTTTCGCCACGGCGGTAAAAGTCGGCGCTGTTGGTGTATTCGACCGACAGGTTGGCGATGGTTTTGTGGTTTTGACCGTCAATCAAAATGCCCGCATATTCGCGGATATCGTCTTGATTGGTATTGGGATTATAAACGCCGGTTTGCGCCTTGCCGAAAGACACCACTGTTTCGCCCATGCCGTCGCCAAACAGGCCGCGGGCGCGGGCGTTGCTTTCGTCGAACACAATCTGGTCGGAAATGGTGAGTTTGCCGTGCAGGTAAACGGCGGCGTTTTGCTGGTGTGCGGCAGCCAGCGCGGCCTTGATGGCAGCCAAGCTGTCGCTTTTGCCGCTCGGGTCGCTGCCGAAATCGCGGGCATCGACGTATTTGCCGTATTCGGCATGCCGGTAGATAGTGTATTCGCCGAAACCGTCCAACCGGGCTTTGCCGACCACCGCAGGAGCATCGGCAACAGGTGTATTGGCGCCGGGTGATGGCGGGGCGTCGGTTTCAGACGGCGGTGTGGTTTTGTCACTTGCCGCAGGAGCAGTTTCTGCGGCTGTGTTATCGGTTGCGTTGCTTACTGCGGGGCGCTCAGCCGTTGCAGTGTTTTTGCCCGGCGCAGGCGTGATTGCGGTTTCAGACGGCTGCGTGACTTTGTCGGTTGTCGCAGGGGCGGCAGTTGAGGGCCTGGTGTTTTTCGGTTGCTCGGTCACTTCGGGTTGGGCAACGTTGCCGGTGGTTTTGGCGGGCACAGGTGCGGTAACGGTTACAGGCGGCTGTGGTTGAATTGTTTCCGTTGGTTGGGGCTGGTCGGAGGGCAACGTGTTGCGGTGCTTGTCGGCCTGTTCGGGCTGTGCGGCGGGCTCTTTTGCCACATCGGGTACGGGCGCGATAACGGTTTCAGACGGCTGCGGTTGGGTGTTTGCAACAGGCGTTGCGGTATCTTTTATGCTGTCGGGCGCAGGTTTGGGCTCGACAATGTTTTCAGACGGCCTAGGGTTGCCGTTCGCAGCAGATGCCGTGCCGGTTGCTTCCGATGCGGTGGGTTGTTCCACTGCTGCCGACGGCGTACTGGGCTGTTGGTCGGCTGCGTTGTCTGCGGTGGCGGCAGGTTGCGGCGAAACCGCTGTCGCAGGTTTTTCGGCGGCGGCCGGCGGCCGGGGGGCTTGGGTGGGCGCCGACGAAGCATCATCCGAACTGCTGCCGCCCGCACCGGCCAACAGCCCGGTCAGACCGGCACCGGCCAACAGGCCGCCCAACATTTTGAGCGGCATGCTGGCCGACAATGGCGAAGGAGTGGCGACTTCTGCCGCCAGCAGCGAAGGAGCCGGGAGGGATTCCGGAGAGGTATCCGACAACATTTGCGGCTGCCAGGCGGATTGGCTGCCGTTCGGACCTGCGGCATAGGCGGCGCTTTGCCAGTCAGGATTCCAAAAAATATCCTCTGCCTGCAAATCAAGCAGCCATTCGTTATCGGCTTCCGGCAACAAAAACAGCTCGTCCGCTTCTTGTGCTTCCCGTGCATCCGGCATGAAGGCAGCCGTCAAATCACCTTCTTGCACCAAGATATTGGGAAGATTGGGGGGGTGTGCAGCGATGTTGTTGTCAGTATTTTTGATAGGAGTGATGATTTTTTTTACCATTTATTTGCTCATGCGGAGTTATTTTAAAATAAATGTTTCAATCTGTTCGAAAATCCAAATTGGTTTTGGGTATTTCTGAACGCGGTGCAGCATCCGCAACCGTAAAATGGCGCGCCGGGTGCCGGACCGGTTATTTCTTTGGGGCGCTTTTTAAGGCAGATTGGCGGTTGTGCATTTTTTCAGATGGCATATTGAGAGCCCGCCCGCTTTTTTTAAGCGTTCAGTTTGAATGCGTTTTCGGGAGGTTTTGCGGAAGAATTGTTTCGACATAAATTTCAAATAGAAATTCCCGCCGGACGGCATCCGCAAGCAAAATGCCTTGAGATGATTCCTTCTTTTCTTGTTATTGGCTGGCGCCAGTTGGCAGCAGCGGTTTTGTTTTATTTAATTATTTTTAAATGAATCAAGATAAATCAAATATAAATAAAAAATTCAAAAGAAATAAAATCCGTCTGTCAGAAATAAAATCCGTTCAGACGGGTTGATTGATGCACCACGAATTATAATGATTGAAACTTTAATGTAAAGATTAATTAACGGTATTTCTTGTTAATATCTGTTTTAAAAGTAAATATAGTTATATTGTTTATAATGCATTATTGGAAAGATAATACAGAAAGGCCGTCTGAAACGGGTTTCAGACGGCCTTTGCAGCCGGACGATACAAATATCTGTGCAAATCAGCAAGCCGTGACAGGCATCACCGATATTGCTTGACAAGGCTTACAGGCGGCCTTCGCGCGCCAGGATTTCTTCTGCGTAATCGCAGCTGGCCGAAACAGGAATGCCTTGTTTGTCGGCTTCTTTGAGCGCGGCGTCCACAAGCCTGCGCCCCAGCCCCTGCCCGCGGGCGCTGGGCGATACGCGGGTTTCGGTAATGTCCCAGCTGCCGCCGACCACTTTGTAGTCAAGATAGCCGATTTCCTCATCATCGAGAATCAGGGCAAATCGTTGTTGGTCGGCCTGGTGTCGGATATTCAACATAAAGCGCTCCTTCGGACGGAAGTGGGAAAATGGATTATGATGCCTGCAGTATAGGCCGTCTGAAAGAAACGGGCAATGCGTAGGCGCCACTTCATTCCCGCCGCCGGCAATATGAAGTCGAAACGCGCTGACCGCCTGCCGCCTTCGCTTCAAAGTTAGTATTAAAAAGGCCGTCTGAACGTTCAGACGGCCTTTTTAATCGCGTGTCAAACCGGCTTTACAAAAACAACTCGGCAAACAGCAAACCGAAAGCCAGGCTGAAGGCCATGCTCAGCAAGCCCGGTATCATGAAACTGTGGTTGAAAATATATTTGCCGATTTTGGTGGTGCCGGTGGTATCAAAGTCGATGGAGGCAATAATCGGGCCGTAATTCGGAATAAAGAAATAGCCGTTTACCGCCACGAAAGTGCCGATAATAATCGGTGCGGGCACGCCCAGCGAAATGGCCACGGGAAACAGGGTGGCAACCGTAGCCCCCTGGCTATTAACCAATACCGATAACACGAACAGCGCAAAGGCAAATGTCCACGGTGCGGTTTCCACCAGGCCGGATACGGCCATTTTCACTTCTTCGAGGTGGCCGTGCATCAGCGTGTCGCCCAGCCAGGCAATGCCGAATACGGCAATCACGGCACGCATGCCGGCATGGAAAACCGAACCTTTGGTAACGGCAACGTTGTCGGGCTTGCAAAACATGATAATCAGCGCACCGGCGGAAAGCATCACGATTTCAATCGTGTGCGCCATGCCCATCGGTTTGCCGTCAAATACCGGCCGCAGGGAAGGCATGGCGCCCATCAACACCACCAGCAGTGCGGCGGCCAAAAAGATGCCGACTGAAATTTTGGATTCTTTGCTGATTTTGGTATCTGTAACAATGGTGACCTCGCTATCGAGCTGTTTGGCGTAAACAGCGCTTTGCAGACGGCGTTGGTATTCCGGATCGTCTTTCAACTCTTTGCCGATTTTGTTCACAAACACACAGGCGGCACCGATACCGAGAATCGTCGACGGCACGGTGACTTTCAACACATCGGCCATGGTGATGTGCTGCGGCTCCAGATAGGCCACGCAGGCCACGACGGCCGCCGCAATCGGGCTGGCCACAATGGCAAATTGAGAGGCAATCACGGCCATCGAAAGCGGGCGCTCGGGGCGGATGCCGTTTTTGCGGCTCACTTCGGCAATCACCGGCAACACGGAATAGGCCACATGGCCGGTGCCCGCCAGCACGGTGAAGGTATAGGTAACGGCAGGCGCGATAAAGGTGATGTATTTCGGGTTTTTATGCAGCACGCGGGTGGCGATTTTAATCATATAATCCAGGCCGCCGGAAGCCTGCATGGCGGCGGCGGCGGATACCACCGCCATAATCATCAACATCACGTCAATCGGCGGGCTGGTGGGCTCAAGCCCGAACCCGAAAGCCAAAACAAACAGACCCACGCCGCCCCATACACCCAAACCGATGCCGCCCACACGCGCACCAATCAGGATACACATCAACACGATGGCAAATTGCAGAAAAAACATGATGACCTCTGAGATTCATTAACACGTAAAATTTATGTAATTTTACCGTAAAGAAAAAAACAAGTATGTAATTTTTTTACTTCTTTTTTGATGCAGGTTAGAAGAAGGTAATTTTGTTATCCGAGTTGGAGCAGCTGTGATGCCGATTTTAAAAGCAGCAAGATTTTATATAGCGGTTAAACTTAATATTTGATACAAGGCAGCAAGCTGCAGACAGTACAGATAGGGCAAGGCGCAGCAACGCCGCATTGTTCCGTATTAATCCGCGATAAAAAATAAGGCAGCCCGGGCAGGCTGCCTTCAGATTTACTGCTGTACATCAGCGGCGGCGCACCAGCTGCCACGCGCGGGTGACATAAGTCACGCTGGCGAAGCCGCTCCATACGTGCACCATACGGGTAAACGGGAAAATCAGGAAGAAAGTCATACCCATAAAGATGTGCAGTTTGAAAAGGAAGTTGGCCTCGGCGATGTAGCTTGCGGCACCGCCACGGAAGGTGACGATATGCTGCGCCCACTGCATCAGCTGCACCATTTCGTGACCGTCGGTATGCTGCATGCTCACGAAGATGGTAGACAAGCCCAATACCAGTGTGGCCAGAATCCACAGCAATACCAGCTTGTCGCGCCAGGTCGAATTGGCAGCGAGGCGGTCGCACTTGAAGCGGCGGTTGATGAGGATAATCAAGCCGGCCAGCGCCATCAGGCCGAAGATGCCGCCCATCACCATAGCGAAAATCTGTTTGGCTTCATGCGATACGCCGATGATTTCCCAAAACCACAACGGGGTGAGCAGGCCGAACAAGTGGCCGAAAAACACCATCAATACGCCGACGTGAAACAAAATATTGCCCAGGCGCAGTTGGCCTCGGTAAAGTAATTGGCTGGATTCGCTTTTCCAGCTGTATTGCTCGCGGTCGAAACGTACGAGCGAACCGAAGAAGAAAATCGCCAGGCAGATATACGGATAAATACCGAAGAAAAACTGGTTAAACGTGTTCATGATGCTGCTCCTTTTGCTGCGGCTTGATACGCAGATTTGGGATAAAACTGTACGGTTTCGATGCTGGGCTTGAGCAGGGGCTCCTGGCCGCTGAAATCGGGGCCGAAGGTTTCCATGGCTTCATCCATGTCGCGCACCGGCGGCTCCACCAGAGGCTTGGGCTCAACCGGGCTCAGCGCGGTCACGCTGTCGAGCAGCGCGGCATAAGGCGAGGCAGAGGCCTTGAGCTTGCCTGCGATATGCGCCACCACATGCACGGCGTCACCCAACAGCTTCCGGGCATGTTCGGCGGGCACCTGCGCGAAGTATTCCAGCAACACCGGCAGATAATCGGGCAATTCGTCGTCGCCCAATTCAAAGCCGCCGCTGCGGTATTCTTCCAGCAAGTCCACCATGGCGCTGCCACGGTCGCGGTCTTCGCCGTAAACATGCTCGAAGATATACAGAGCGTGGGTGCGGCTGCGGTCGAACGTGGCCACATAGTTTTCCTGCAGGGAAATCAGGTCATGGCTGCTCAGATAATCCAGAAAACCTTGCAATGTGGTTTTTTGCGCCGCCAAATCCGGCCATTCGTCCAAGGCCGTCTGAAACTCTGGCAGCGCTTCAATCAGCTCGGCCTCGGGATAGCAAAGCAGCGCCGAAAACCATTGGTAAACGGGGTTGGCTGCCATCAGCGCGCTCCTTTTTCACGGTTTTCTTCGCGATCTTTACGCAGGCCGTGGAAGATAATCGGCGTGCCTTTGCGCTTGCCAAAGAGGCTTTCTTCACTCTCGCCGCTGGAGCAGCCGTTGCCGAAGGTGAAGCCGCAGCTGGATTTGTCGTCGAAGCTGTTTTCCACCAGCTCTTTGTGGCTGGAGGGAATCACGAAGCGGTCTTCATAATTGGCAATCGCCATGATTTGATACATGTCTTCCACCATTGCCGGGGTGAGGCCGGTGCCTTCCAGCGTGGCTTCCAGCGTTTCGCCGTGTACGGTTTGGCCGCGTTTGAAGCGGCGCATGGCAATCATGCGCTCGAGTGCGAACTTAATCGGCTCGATTTTACCGGCAGTAAGCAGGTTGGCGAGGTATTTCAACGGAATACGCATTTCGTCCACGCTCGGGATGATGCCGTTTTCGCCCACCAGGCCGTTTTCGATGGCGGATTGGATCGGCGAGAGCGGCGGAATGTACCAAACCATCGGCAGGGTGCGGTATTCGGGGTGCAGCGGGAAGGCCACTTTCCATTCCATCGCCATCTTGTATACCGGCGATTTTTGGGCGGCGTCGAGCCAGCTTTGGCTGATGCCTTGCTTGAGGGCTTCTTTTTGCACTTCCGGGTCGTGCGGATTCAGGAACACGCCCAGTTGTTGCTCATACAAATCCTGCGGGTTTTCTACTGAAGCGGCCTGTTCGATTTTGTCGGCATCGTAAAGCAACACGCCGAGGTAGCGGATACGGCCTACGCAGGTTTCAGAGCACACGGTCGGCTGGCCGCCTTCGATACGCGGGTAGCAGAAGGTGCATTTTTCGGCTTTGCCGGAAGTCCAGTTGTAGTAGATTTTTTTGTAGGGGCAGCCGGATACGCACATGCGCCAGCCGCGGCATTTGTCTTGGTCGATCAACACGATGCCGTCGTCTTCGCGTTTGTAGATGCTGCCGGAGGGGCAGGAAGCCACGCAAGTCGGATTCAGACAGTGTTCACACAGGCGCGGCAGATACATCATGAAGGTTTGCTCGAAAGCGGCGTGCATGTCTTTTTGGATGCCTTCGAATAACACGTCTTTGGCGCGTTTTTCAAATTCGCCGGCCAAATCGTCTTCCCAGTTCGGACCCCATTCGATTTTGTCCATTTTCTTGCCGGTGAGTACGGATACGGGGCGGGCAGTCGGCGGCGTTTTCATTTTCGGCGCGTTTTGCAGATGCTCGTAGTCGTAGGTAAACGGCTCGTAGTAGTCGTCGATTTGCGGCATATTGGGGTTGGCGAAAATATTGGCCAGAATCTTCAGCTTGCCGCCTTGTTTGGGCACGAGCTTACCGTCGGGTTTGCGCACCCAGCCGCCGTTCCATTTTTCCTGGTCTTCCCAGTTTTTCGGAAAGCCGATGCCGGGCTTGGTTTCCACGTTGTTGAACCAGGCGTATTCCACGCCGTCGCGCGAAGTCCAGACGTTTTTGCAGGTAACGGAGCAGGTGTGGCAGCCGATACATTTGTCCAGGTTCAGAACCATGCCTACTTGTGCTCTGATTTTCATGGTGTTGTTCCTTTTGCTTTTTTCAGACAAGCATTGTTGGTAAAGGCCGTCTGAAATATTTATTTTTCTTTTCAGACGGCCTCTATTGGATAACAGGCCGTCTGAAAACTTGGTGTGGTCGGTGTCGGTGTCAAGCCGGTTCGTCCATCCAGTCGACACGGTTCATCTTACGCACAATCACGAATTCGTCGCGGTTGGCGCCGACGGTGCCGTAGTAGTTGAAACCGTAAGCCTGTTGGGCGTAGCCGCCGATCATGTGGGTGGGTTTCAACACGGTGCGGGTTACCGAATTGTGGATGCCGCCGCGCTTGCCTGAAGTTTCCGCTCCGGGGACGTTGACGATTTTTTCCTGGGCGTGATACATCAGAATCATGGTTTCCGGAATCCGCTGGCTCACCACCGCGCGGGCGGCGATGGTGCCGTTGGCATTGAACACTTCCACCCAGTCGTTGTCGACGATGCCGGCTTTTTTCGCATCCACTTCGCTAATCCACACGTTGGGGCCGCCGCGGAAGAGGGTAAGCATGCGCAGGTTGTCGGAATAGGTGCTGTGGATGCCCCATTTTTGGTGCGGCGTGAGGAAGTTCAGCGTGATTTCCTTGTTGCCGTTGCTGCGCTGGCCGAGCAGTTTTTGTGTGGTTTTCAGGTCGACCGCCGGTTTGTATACGCACAGGTGTTCGCCGAATGCGCGCATCCACTGGTGATCCTGATAGAACTGCTGGCGGCCGGTGATGGTGCGCCACGGAATCAGCTCGTGCACGTTGGTGTAGCCTGCGTTGTAGCTCACTTCTTCGCTTTCGATACCCGACCAGATGGGCGAAGAGATAATCTTGCGCGGCTGGGCGACGATGTCGCGGAAGCGGATTTGGGTGTGCTCGGCAGAGGCTGCCAAATGTTTGTGTTCGCGGCCGGTGGCTTTGCTCAGTGCTTCCCAAGCTTTCACGGCAACATGGCCGTTGGTTTCCGGTGCCAGCGTGAGAATCATCTCGGCGGCATCAATGGCGGTTTCGAGTTTGGGCTGGCCTTTGCCTGCGCCGTCTTCGCGGGTGCCGTTGAGTTTGCGCAACAATTCCACTTCGTGGCCGGTTTGCCAAGCGAGGCCTTTACCGTTGTTGTTCACTTTTTCCAGCAAGGGGCCGATGGAGGTGAATTTCTCGTAAATCAGGCCGTAATCGCGTTCAACCACAGTCATGGCAGGCATGGTTTTGCCCGGAATAGGTTCGCATTCGCCGTGTTTCCAGTCTTTCGGATCAAACGGTTGACCCATTTCCTGCGGGCTGTCGTGCATCAGCGGAGTGAGCACGATGTCTTTGCGCACGCCTAGGTAGTCTTTGGCCAATTCGCTGAATTTTTTGGCGAAACCTTTGTAGATTTCCCAGTCGGTTTTGCTTTGCCACAGCGGGTTGACCGCTTCGCTCAACGGGTGGATGAAAGGGTGCATATCCGAAGTGTTGAGATCGTCTTTTTCATACCAGGTGGCGGTGGGCAACACGATGTCGCCGTAGAGGCAGGTGGTCGACATACGGAAATCGAGCACCACCAGCAAATCCAGTTTGCCTTCGGCAGCCGGGCGCACCTTGATTTCGGTGGGGGTGATGCAGTCTTCTTCTTCGCTCATCACCGCGTTTTGGGTACCCAGCAGGTATTTGAGGAAATACTCGTGGCCTTTGCCGGAAGAACCGAGCAGGTTGGAGCGCCATACAAACAGGTTGCGCGGGAAGTTTTGCGGATTGTCGGGGTCGTTGCAGGCCATGTCGAGGCTGCCGGATTTGAGGCCGTTGACCACAAAGTCGGCAGGATTCTGACCGGCGGCTTCGGCCTGGTCGACGATATCCAGCGGATTGGCGCCCAGTTGCGGTGCGGAAGGCAGCCAGCCCATGCGTTCGGCTTTGGCGTTGTAGTCAATCATCGACATCGACGCCATTTCGCCGCCAAAACCGGGCGCGAGGATTTCGCTGGCGCCGAGTTTTTCATGACGCCATTGGCTGGTATGCGCATAGAAGAACGAGGTGCCGTTCATTTGGCGCGGCGGACGGTGCCAGTCGAGCGCGAAGGTGAGCGGAGTCCAGCCGCTTTGCGGGCGCAGTTTTTCCTGGCCGACATAGTGGCACCAACCACCGCCGGATTTACCGATGGAGCCGCACAGCATCAGCATATTGATGATGCCGCGGTAAGCCATGTCCATGTGGTACCAGTGGTTGAGGCCTGCACCGACGATGACCATGCTGCGGCCTTCGGTGTCGTGCGCGTTTTGGGCGAATTCGCGCGCCACTTGGATAACCAGCTCCGGTTTCACGCCGGTGTGTTTTTCCTGCCAAGCGGGGGTGTAGGGTTTGTCTTCGCTGTAGTCTTTGGCGCAGTTTTCGTCGTTTTGGCCGTTTTCGATGCCGTAGTTGGCAACCATCAGGTCGAATACGGTGGCCACCAGAGCGGTTTCGCCGTTGGCCAAGGCGATGCGCTTGGCGGGAACCTTGCGGTAAACCAATTCGTCGTGTTCGCCGCCGAAGTAGGTAAAGCCCACGCTGGCAACGTCGTCAGCCGAATCTTTCAGGCTCAATGCGGCGCGTGCGTCTTTGCCTTGGGCGCGTTCTTCAAGATTCCATTTTTGGCTGCCGTCCCAGCGGAAGCCGACCGAGCCGTTGGGCACGCTGAGGCTGTTGCTGGTTTCGTCCCAAGTGAGGGTTTTCCATTCGGTGTTTTCGGTTTCGCCGAGGCTGCCGTCGATGTCGGAAGCGCGCAGGAAGTATTGCGGCTCATAACCATTGGCGGTTTTTTCCAAACGCACCAGCATCGGCATGTCGGTGTATTGGCGGATATAGTCGGTGAAGTAGGCCGACGGGTTTTGCAGATGGAATTCTTTCATGATGACATGACCCATCGCCATTGCCAGCGCGGCATCGGTGCCTTGTTTCGGCGCCAGCCAAATGTCGCCGAATTTGGCCATTTCGCCAAAGTCGGAAGATACGGCGACGGTTTTGGTGCCTTTGTAGCGCACTTCGGTGTAGAAGTGGGCGTCGGGCGTGCGCGTCATCGGCACGTTGGAGCCCCAAACCATCAGGTAGTTGGAGTTATACCAGTCGGCGGATTCGGCCACGTCGGTCTGCTCGCCCCATACCTGCGGGCTGGCGGGCGGCAAATCGCAATACCAGTCGTAGAAGGAAAGCGGCACGCCGCCGATAAGGCCGAGGTAGCGCGCGCCTGCGGCGTAGCTCACCATAGACATGGCTGGAATCGGCGAGAAGCCGATTACGCGGTCGGGGCCGTAGTTTTTGATGGTGTAGGCATTGGAAGCGGCCACCATTTCATTGGCTTCTTCCCAGTTGGCGCGTACGAAACCGCCCAAACCGCGTTGGGTTTTGTAGGCTTTGCTGCGCTCTTCGCTCTCAACGATGTAAGTCCAAGCTTCGATGGGCGACATGGTTTTGCGCGCATTGCGCCACATTTCGGCCAATACGCCGCGAATCATCGGGTATTTCACGCGTTGGGCGGAATAGACATACCAGCTGTAGGAAGCGCCGCGCGGGCAGCCGCGGGGCTCGTGGTTGGGTAGGTCGGGGCGGGTGCGCGGATAATCGGTTTGCTGGGTTTCCCAGGTAATCAGGCCGTTTTTTACATAAACTTTCCAGCTGCAAGAGCCGGTACAGTTTACGCCGTGGGTGGAGCGCACGACTTTATCATGCTGCCAACGGTTACGGTAGGCGTTTTCCCATTTACGGTCTTCCTCGGTCAATACGCCGTGGCCGTTGGCAAACGTCTCGTGTTTTTTGCTGAAGAATTTCAGGCGGTCTAAAAAGTGGCTCATGGAGTGTCCCTCACTTTGCGCTTTATCGGATTAAAGCTGTTCTCAAAACCTTTTTGGATAAGCTGTAATATAAAGTAGGCATGTGTCAAAAAATATGCTTCGAAAGGGCTTTGTTAAGAATCATTGGAATAGGGTGGGCTAATACTTTGGTATTAGGGCTTTCTGACAATTCGATTTACGGGTGCTTTTTGCCCCTGAAAACGCATCTGCCGCGTTAAAAAGCCTCGCAAGATGTCCAATCTTGCTGCGCTTTGGCTGGTTTTACTAGCGTAGCGTGTAAAACCGCCCTCTTTGAGTAGCCTTGCATCTGCATTTTCAGGAACAAAAATCCCCTCATAAACGAATTGTCAGAAAGCCCTAGTCCGTTTGCGTATTGAAGATACTTCCCATTACAACCAGAAAGATTTAATATAAAGCAGCCTCGAAGGCCGTCTGAATACCAATTCGAAAAACAGGCTGGCAAATTTTTCTCTTTGGGCTGAGCCGAAGACAGTGCAATCCGTAAGAAATTATTTATTTTGACAAGAGGGCTTGAAAATCATGAAAACCAGTGCACGAAACCAACTTACCGGCGTAGTCAGCGCCATCAGGGAAGGTGTGGTCAATTGCGAAGTGGCGGTAAGCTTGCCGAGCGGGCATGAAATGGTGGCTGCCATCACGATGGAGAGCTGCCGCAATCTCGGCCTGCAGCCGGGAAGCGCTGTGATTGCGCTCATTAAATCTACCAGCATCGTGGTGGCAACCGATTTGAACCACATCAAACTTTCTGCCCGAAACCAGTTGCAGGGGTTGGTCAGCCAGGTGGATCGCGGAGCGGTCAATTCGGTGGTGACGCTGGATTTGGGCGGCGGCTTGAACCTCACCGCAGGCGTAACCATGCAAAGCGCAGAGCAGCTTGATTTGCATCCGGGGCAGAATGCCTTGGCGGTATTCAAGGCGGGCAGCGTGATTTTGGGCGTGTTGGCCTGATACGGAACAACGTGATAAGTATTTGATATTAACGTTTAATGAATTTTGACAGGCCGTCTGAAAAGATATTGATTTTCAGACGGCCTTGTTATATTCTCACAAAAACTATCAAAAAATTACGCATATTACAGGCGCGGCATACTCACCAAAGCATTTTTTTTGCGCCAACCGGTTTTCACCCATTTTTCTATTCTGTGAAACGCGCGCGGCATCACATTAATATAGTCAGTTAAAATAAGAAAAAGACAAGGCGGCGAGTCGCAGACAGTACAAATAGTACGGCAAGACGAAGCCAACGCTGTATTGTTCTTATTTTAACTGACTATGCGAAATGGCGGAGCAAACGCCGACATGAGTGGCGCAGGGATTTCTTCGGGCTTGATTCAGGCATTTCAGCAAAAGGGAGTATCGGCATGACTCCGCTGTTTCTCGGCCAATCTTTGTGGTCGCATCTTTTGGCAACCTGCGCTTTTTTGGTGTTGCTGATGAGTTGCGCATGGCTGCTTACCTTTATTATGCGCAATCATCGGGAAAAGAAAGACGATGATTGAGCGCCGTCAAAGCAGATAAACAAGGCCGTCTGAAACCTGTTTTCAGACGGCCTGAGACTTTTGCAAAAAATAATATCCGTCGCACCCGCGCAGGCGGGTGCCTAGTGCAAAGCGCAGCTTTGCTTGTCTATCTATCTTTTGATTTTAAAAATACGTTATGAATCATAATGTTGTGAACTTTCAGAGCTGGCAGGTTTGAGCTGAAACGTTGCTTCAGACTGGGCACCCGCCTGCGCGGGTGCGACAAATCAGAAACTCATTTCTTCGACTATACGTCCGGCATCAGCGCCACAAAAAATACACCGCCACCATTGCGGCAAGGTAAACCAGCCCGCCCCAGGCCAGCCAGTAAAGCCAGGTTTTGCGGCCGCCTTGATGGCGCACCAAGCTGAAATTCAGCCAAGCAAATACCGGGGCGGACACAAAAGAAGCAGTCATGGCAAACGGTACCATTTTGCCGATGGCGTTGCTGAAAAATTGAATCACCACAAACGCGGCAAGCGTGGTAAACAGCATCCAGTAGCGCAGCGATTTTTCCTGCACTGCATCGGAATGCGCCTCTTGCCGCAGCAGCGCCACGGCTTCGCGGTTGCAGCGCGAATAGCCGTCTACCGCCACGATGGTGGTGCCGTAAATGCAGATAAACGCCACCAGCGCCATAAACCAGCGTGTCCATTCGCCGATGCTGAGCGCATACATTTCCACAAACTGATGAATAAAGCGGCCGCCGCTCAAAGGTTCGATGGGTTTGCCGTATTGCACCAGCGCGCCCAGCGCCATAAACATCAGCGCCAAAACGATGGTGACCAGATAGCCGCTGTTGAAATCGAGCAGGCGTTGGCGGCTGTAGCCCGGGTTGAGGCGGTTTTTCTCCAGCACCCACAAAGAGCTGGCCACACTCAATTCCATCGGCGCGGGCATCCAGCCCATCAGTGCAATCAGAAAAGGAATCGCCGCCAGTTGCCAGGGCGAGGGGGCAACGAAACCGGGCGCAGGCACCGTGGCGGGTTGCTGCAGCGCCATCAGCAGGGCAATCAGGGTAATCGCCGACAGCGCCAGCATAATGGCTTTCGACACCTTGTCGAGCCGCTGGTATTGGCGGAAAAACAGAATCAGCAAAAAGCTGACCAACACGATAATATTCAATATATTCAGCGCTATGCCTGCGGGCAGCAGCATCGCCAGCAATACTGCCGAAAGCAGGGTGCCGCCCGCCACGTTCACCACGGTGGCAAACAGGTTGAACGCCAGAAAAAGCCATAAATAGCCGCGGCCTTTTTCGGCATAACCCTGCAACACGCTTTTGTTTTCCAGCGCGCTGTAATCAAAGGCAAAGCGGAAAAACGGGTATTTCAATACGTTTACCAACACAATCAAGAGCGCCAGCTGGTAGCCGTAATAAGCGCCTGCCTGAGTGGAGGCGATAATGTGCGAACCGCCCACGCAGGAAGAAGCCATGATGATGCCCGGCCCGAAGCGTTTGGAAAATGCAGCCATCAGCGTCATGATTTGCCTTTCAACTGCCGGATTGCCGCCGCCATGTCGGCCGCCTGCGCAATGGCCGAAATCACGGCCACGCCGTCTGCGCCCGCCTGATACACTTGGTCGGCATTGCCGCCATGGATGCCGCCGATGCCGACCAAAGGCTTACGGATGCCCGCCGCGCGGATTTGCGCCAACAAGGCAGGCCCGGCCACGGCTTTGGCATCGGCTTTCGAGCGGGTGGCAAACACCGGGCCGACACCGAAGTAATCAATACCGGCCATGCCGTCAAAATGCTGCGCCTGCGCCAGCGTGTTTACCGACAAACCCAGCATCAGCCTGCCCCGGCAAAGGGCAACCGCATCCTGCACCGGCATGTCTTCCTGCCCCACATGCACGCCGTCTGCATCCGTTTGCAAAGCCAGCGCCACATCGTCGTTGATGAAAAACGGCACCTGATGGCGGCGGCACAGGTCGCGGCAGGCCAGCGCCAGCGCTTCAATTTGCGCCTTGTCTTGCAGAGCCTGGCCGCCTTTTTCGCGCAACTGGAAGCAACTGATGCCTTGCTGCAGGGCGCGTTCCAAGCAATCCAGCAGCGCACGGCTGCGGTCGCCATCCACATGGCGGAAATCTTGTGTGCCCGCAATGAAATACACATTGAGCATGTTTGCAACCGGATTCATGTTTGTTGTCCTTGATGTGGTGGGGTGGTGCTTATTGAAGTTTGCGGCGTTTTCAGACGGCCTGAGACCTTTGCAAAATTCTCCTGTCCGTCGCACCCGCGCAGGCGGGTGCCTAGTGCAAAGTGTAGCTTTGCTTGTCTTTCCATTTCTACTATTCCAAAAACAAAGTTGAATCATGGGGTTGTATAGTCGTTTCAATTTAGATTGAGACAAGGCAGCAAGCCGCAGACAGTACAGATAGTACGGCTAGGCGCAGCAACGCTGTATCAAACTAAATTGAAACGACTATATATTTCCAAACCTGGCAGGCTTGAGCTGAAGCTGCGCTTCAGACTGGGCACCCGCCTGCGCGGGTGCGACGGTTATTTTTTACAAAGGTTTCGGCCTTAGGGCTTCCTGACAGCGCGGCGGTGTGTTCGCGGGTCAAACCATGCGGCGGTTGCCGGAAACGGGCAGGGCGAGCCAACGCCGTAGCAGAATCTAGTTTCTTCGACTATACAGGGCAGGGTAACTTTCCGCTTGATATTACAAGGCCGTCTGAACGCTTTCAGACGGCCTTGCCTATGCCGGAATCAGCAATCCGGCTGCGGCACTTTATGTTGCACGGCATATACGGCGGCCTGCACGCGGCTGCTCAGTTCAAGCTTGCGCAGGATATTCTGCACATGCACCTTGATGGTAGATTCGGCCAAATCCAGATGGCGGGCGATGACTTTATTGCTGTGTCCGGCGGCCAGATAGCCGAGGATTTCCAGCTCGCGCGGGGTCAGGTTGGCCAGCTCGTTGTTTTTCGGCGGCGCGGCGGGGGAAATCAGCGACTGCACCAGACGCGCGGTCATTTCCGGCGAAAACACGTTGTCGCCGTCCACCGCCTTGCGGATGCTTTCGAGCAGGAAATCGGCATTGATGTTTTTTAGCAGGAAGCCGCGCGCGCCGATGCGCATGCATTCGGTCAAATCGTCGCTGTCTTCGGATACGGTGAGCATCACCACGGTTTGCTGCGGGCGGGCGCTGAGAATCTGCGCCAGCGCTTCGCGGCCGTTCATCACCGGCATGTCCAGATCCAGCAAAACGATATCGGGTTGCAGCTGCTCGACCAGCTTTACACCGGCCAGCCCGTCGGCGGCTTCGCCGATAACTTCCAAATCCTCTTGTCGCGAGAGCAGGGCTTTGATGCCGCTGCGGAATAATGTGTGGTCGTCGATGAGGATAATCTTGATCTCGCTCATGTGGCTGTTCTCTTATTATGTGGCAAGGTTAGGGTGATTGTAGTTCCTTGTAGCAACCGCGATTGTACCTGAAGTCCGGCATGAATGCGACGGGCGCGTTCGTGCATGATGCCGAGGCCGACGTGTTCGCCGCCGAGGCTGTTCAGACGGCCTGTATCGAAGCCGATACCGTCGTCGCGGATGCGCATGGTGAAGTCTTGCTCGTTGGTGATTTCCAGCTGCACGCGTTTGGCCTGGGCGTGTTTGCGGATGTTGGACAGGCTTTCCTGCAGGATGAAAATCGCCTGCAGCTGCTCGTCGTTGCTCAAGGGCAGGCCGTGGCCGTGCCAAACGGCGTCGACCGGTATCTGCGTTTGCTGCTCGAAACGCTTGATTAGGGTATGCACGGCTTCGGGAAATTCTTTTTTGCTGATTTTGGTGCGGAAATTGAGCAACAGCTCGCGCACATCGTCGTAGCATTCCTGCACGCCATCTTTGATAAAGCGCATGTTTTCTTCCACCTGCTCGGTTTCGCCCGCCGCCACCGCGCTTTCGAGCATCTGCACTTGCAGGTTGAGGAAGGTGAGCGTTTGCGCGATGCTGTCGTGCAGACCCTGCGCCATCAGGTTGCGCTCCTGCAATACGGCCAGCTGTTTGCTCTCTTCGGCCAGGCGGCTGTTGGCAATCGACACGCCGAGTTGGTCGCAAAGGGCATGCAGAAGCTCGGTGGCTTTTTCATTGAGCTTGTGGCCGTCTGAAAAATAAAGCGTGAAAATGCCCAATTCCTGCTCTTTATAGCGGATATGAAACACCGCCACATCATCGAAACCGACGTTTTCACACAAAGTCGGCCTGACCGGTTGGGCGTGGGTGCCGAAAAACACCACCGGCTGCTCGCCGCTCTGCTGCGCCGCCGCGCCGCAGAGGCATTCTTCCAGATGCTCGCATTGTTCGGCGGTTTGCAGCTTTTCCGGCAGGCCGATGCTGGCGGCCAAATCCATGCGCTTACGGTCAAAATCCAACAGGCGCACGCTGCCCGCGTCAGCCGATACTTCCGGCAGCACGCGGGCGAGAAAGTCTTCGGCAGCGGCGGTGGGCGTGTGGCTTTGGTGCAGGCCGCGCGTGGTTTGGTAGAGCGTGTCGAGCTCGTGGTTTTTGCGGGCGAGGTTTTCGGTCTGGATGGCCACCTGACCTTCAAGGTCGGTGTAGAGCGTTTTGAGGTGCGCACTCATTTCATTGAAGCCGCGCGCCAGCTGGGCGAATTCGGCCACATTGCCGGTGGTAATCTCTGTGCCGAATTCACCGCGCCGGATGGCGCGCACGCCATCGCGCAAGACGTCAATCGGGCGGATAACCCATAAATACAGCAACACCATCATCACGCCCGCGCCCACCATCACCATGGCCATCAAGGCCGTCTGAAACAGGCGCAGCCATTCGGTGTTGCGGGCGTTGACGGTTTCCACCGACAATACAAATCCGTCAATGATGCTGACAAACCGGCTCAATTGCCCGCTGGTGGGCGCGACGCCGGTTTCCAGCTGAGGCTTGATGACGGCGTACCACTGTTTGATCATGGTATCCATTTTTTCATGCACTTCGGCGCGGTCAGGCAGAAACAGCGGCCTTGCCGGGTCGCCGTTTTGAATGGTGTGCATGGTGTTTTCAAATGCGCGGATTTGCTGTTGCAACACTTGCGCACCCGCACCCTGTTCGGCAAGGTAGGCCAGCCGGTAAGTGCGCATGCGCAGGCTGCCGGCTTCGTTAATCGCAGCGCCCGCGCCTTCCAGGCGCCACGACAAAACCAGCGTGAAGGCAATGGAAAACAACGCGGCGCCCACCCACAGACAGGTCAGAAGCTTCAGGCGTGAAGACAGGCTGGTGCCGTAAGGGCGCGGAAAAAATAGTTTCATTGGGCATGTGGAATAAAGATGACTAGTTCTAAAGTATCATTCGGAAGGCGTATTTTCAATCCGCCGAAAGACTAGGTGCTTATCCGCTGAATGAGGCTGGGTTTTCGTGTAAAATTCTGTCAATATATTTCTATAGTCGAAGAAATGAGTTTCTGCTACGGCGTTGGCTCGCCTTGTCGTACT
>JAUNTY010000001.1 GCA_030538415.1 Neisseria sp.
ATGTCGGATTCGAGAATCCGACCTACCCATTGTGGGTTTGTTTCGGGTTTCAGACAGGCTTTTTATGTGAGGCCGTCTGAAAGGGTTTCGTGGGCGTAGCCCACGCTACGGGGCTGGTTTATGGAACAAGCTTTTGCACGGGTATAACCGTTGTTTCGGCCTTGTGGCCGAATGTCGGATTCGAGAATCCGACCTACCCATTGTGGGTTTGTTTCGGGTTTCAGACGGCCTTGTTAGTGTGAGGCCGTCTGAAAAGTTTTTCGTGGGCATCGCCCATGCTGCTCAAGGTGCGGATTGGGTGGCGGCGTAATCGGCAAAACGGCGCAGCAGGGCGGCGGCTTCGGGGGTTTCGGCGATGTGGGGTGCGGCGGTGTCGGCGGCGTATTGCTGGCGGGCGATGTAGCGGCGCAGGGTGTCGGTGTTGAATTCGGGGTGAAACTGTACGCCCCACATGTGGCGACCGAGGCGGAAGGCGTGGTGGGCTTCGTGAGCGCCGCGACACAATAATACGGCGTGTTCGGGCAGGGTTAATGCGCTTTGAGCGTGTGAGGCGTGGGCGGAAAACTGCGGCGGCAGGGCGGCGAAAATGGGGTCGTCATCGCAGGCGCTCAGGCGGCTGAGGCTGACGGTTTGGTTTTCGCTGCCTTGCGGGTGGTAATCGACGGTTCCGCCGAAGGCGTGCGCCAGTAATTGGTGGCCGTAGCAGATGCCGAACACGGGGGTTTCCTGTGCGGCGGCTTGTTGCAGCCAGGCGGCGGTGGCTTCGCTCCACGGTGCGCGCTCGCTGACCATGCTGTGCGAGCCGGTGATGATGACGCCGGCGCAGTCTGCGGGCGCGGGCAGGGGTTCGCCGGCGGGTATGTCGATGGTGCGCAGCGGCAGCGGGCAGGGTGCGAGGGTGGCGGCAATCATGGCTTCAAAATCGCCGTTGGCTTGGGCGATGTCGGGATAGGTGGAACCGGTTTTGAAGATGTAGAGCGGGTTCATCATGATTATCTTTACCGAGGTTTAGATTCAGGCCGTTTAAATCGGAAAACTACAATTTTTTCTTTTTCATTAGATAGATTTAGTTCTTCCCGTAATTCTTGCCTTAATAGCTCTAATACATTACTAATATCCGCACTTCCATTGCGAGCATGGTTATTTATATATTTCAAAATAGCGGATATTTGTTCTGAATTACCCAGCAATTGAATATCTGCAATAGCAGATTCGTGATTTCGCATAAATTCTTCAGAGCTAACTATGTCTCTATTCGCAGAGAATTCAAGACGGCGATATGCTTCCAGTAAAAATTGAAGCCGTAAGTCAGCTTGCTTATTTTTCCTATCGCGATGGATATTAAGTTGATGAACTACAATCCATCCAATTGCAATAAGCATTAACGGTAAGCTGTATTTAATCGTTTCGATAATCATAAATTCATATCTGCGCGTTATCTAATGGGCTGGTGGATGGTGACGAGCTTGGTGCCGTCGGGGAAGGTGGCTTCGATTTGTACTTCGTGCACCATGTCGGCCACGCCTTCCATGACGTCGTCGTGGCCGAGCAGGGTGGCGCCGTATTGCATCAGTTCGGCCACGCTCATGCCGTCGCGGGCGGCTTCCTGCAGATGGCTGGAAATATAGGCAATCGCTTCGGGATAATTGAGCTTGAGGCCGCGGGCGCGGCGTTTGGCGGCGAGCTCGCCTGCCAGAAACAGCATCAGTTTTTCTTGTTCGCGGCTGGTAAGGTGCATGAGTCGGGCTTTCGGGTGTTCAGACGGCCTCGATATTGAACAGGCCGTCTGAAAGGATTGTTGACAATTGTGTGCAAGCATAACGCAAAACGGCGGCTTTGGGAATGGATTGTTGACAATTTTCTTGTGGCGGCGGAGGCCGTCATTAGCTTCGCCAGTCTGCTATGCTGCTCCGGTACAGGTCGGAATTTACGGTTTGGCTTCTGTAAGATCTTATTTTAATGACATTACTTAAACGGAAAAGTGGATTCCGGCCTGCGCCGGAATGACGAGGCTGTAATGGTTCGTTTTGTTTCAGGAATTCCACTAGATGCTTGTTCTGCGAACACGTGTCGGATACGGGGTATCCGACTTACGGCGGTGATGCCCGGGCGCTCAGGCCGTCTGAATATGCCGCTTTCAGACGGCCTGAGACTTTTGCAAAAGTCCCCGTCCGTCGCACCCGCGCAGGCGGGTGCCCAGTGCAAAGCGTAGCTTTGCTTGTCTGCCTATTTTCTGATTCTGAAAATCCAAGATGAATCATGAGGTTGTGCATTTTCAAGATTGGCAGGTTTAAGCTGAAGCTGTGCTCCAGACTGGGCACCCGCCTGCGCGGGTGCGACGGTTGTTTTTGTAAGGGTTGCGGCCGATTTTGCACGAAACAAAACGGGCTCACACGCTCAAATAATTCTGAATCAATTCGTCGGTAAGCTCGTCGCCGCGGCCTTTGGCGACGCAATGGCCGCGTTCGATTAGCACGAAATGGTCGGCGAGGGTTTTGATGAGGTGCAGTTTTTGTTCCACCACCAATACGGTCAGCCCCCATTCTTTGTTGAGGCGGCGGATGACTTTGGTGATGTCGTCGACGATATTGGGCTGAATGCCTTCGGTGGGCTCGTCGAGGATGAGCAGGCCGGGGTTCATCACCAAGGCGCGGCCGATGGCGAGCTGCTGCTGCTGGCCGCCGGAGAGGTCGCCGCCGCGGCGCTGCTTCATGTCGTGCAACACGGGAAACAGCTCGTAAATCATCTCGGGCACGTTGCGGGTGCGCTCGTCGCTGCGTTTGTTGTGCACGGGCAGGCCGATTTTGAGGTTGTCTTCGACGGTCAGCAGCGGAAAAATCTGCCGCCCTTGCGGCACGTAGGCGATGCCTGCGTAGGGGCGCTTTTCGGGGCGCAGTTGCAAGAGGTCGGTGTCGCCGTATTGCATTTTGTCGGCTTTGGCGGCTACCTGCCCCATAATCGATTTCAGCAGCGTGGTTTTGCCGACGCCGTTGCGGCCGATGATGCAGGTGCATTCCTTTTCGGGCGCGGTGAAGCTGATGTCGTGCAGGATGTGGCTTTGGCCGTAGGATTGGTTGAGGTTTTCTATATGAAGCATGGTTGGTCCTTTCGTGGCCGTCTGAAAAGCGCGGGTTTTCAGACGGGCTGTTGGGTGTGGCGTGTCAATCTGCTCTCTTTGAATATAGCGAAATAAAATCAGAAATCTACTGCGTTAGCTGCGCCTTGCCGTACTACCTGTACTGTCTGCGGCTTGCCGCCTTGTATCTTTCTTATTTTATTTCGCTATAAAATGGCGAGGGAACTTGAGTGATAGGCCGTCTGAAAAAATTCCGGTGGTTTGGCATGGTTCTGCACTCGTCAAAACCGGATTTCGTGGGCTAAGCCCACGCTACAAAGCGGTTTCAGACGGCCTGTTGTCGGCAGATGCGGTTTGCCCTCTCCCCCGGCCCCTCTCCCGAGGGGAGCGGTGGTGTTTCAGACGGCCTGTTTCAATGCCCGCCGCCGAGATACACGTCGATTACCTGCCGATTGGCCTGCACTTCGGGCAGGCTGCCTTCGGCCAATACGCTGCCTTGGTGCAACACGGTGACTTTGCGGGCGATTTTGCGCACGAATTCCATGTCGTGTTCTACCACCACCACGGCCTGTTCGCCCGCAAGGC
Source organism: Neisseria sp. (assembly GCA_030538415.1). Taxonomy (GTDB): domain Bacteria; phylum Pseudomonadota; class Gammaproteobacteria; order Burkholderiales; family Neisseriaceae; genus Neisseria. The sequence continues at coordinate 3,662 of JAUNTY010000001.1, forward strand.
CGGTGAGCAGCTCGGCGGTGCGCTCGATTTCGCCGTGGGTCATGCCGGTAACGGGTTCGTCAATCAAGAGCAGCTTGGGCTTTTGCATCAGCAGCATACCGATTTCCAGCCATTGCTTTTGCCCGTGCGAGAGCACGCCGGCGGGCTCTTTGCGGGTGTGTTCGAGGCCGATGGTGGCGAGCACTTGGTCGAGCAAGTCGTTTTGCTCTGCGCTGAGCTTGCGGCTGCTGCCGAAATAAGCGCCGAACACGCTTTTGCTGCCTGCGGCGGCGAGCGAGAGGTTGTCGTAAACGCTGAGCGATTCAAACACGGTAGGGGTTTGGAATTTGCGGCCGATGCCGGCGCGGGCGATTTCGGCTTCGTCCATTTTCAAGAGGTTGTAGCGCTGGCCGAGCCACACGTCGCCCTGGTCGGGGCGGGTTTTGCCGGTGATGATGTCCATCATCGTCGATTTGCCCGCGCCGTTGGGGCCGATGATGCAGCGCAATTCGCCCTTGTCGATATAGAGGTTGAGCGCGTTGATGGCTTTGAAACCATCGAAGCTCACCGATACGTCTTCCATATAGAGGATGTATTTGTTGTCGATATGCAGGTTGTCGAAACGGGTTTTGTTGACCATGCTCATGCGCCTTCCTCCTGTGGTGCTGCGGGGTTTTCAGATGGCGGCGGTGTGCTTTTCGGTTTGCGCTTTTGCGCCACGAGCCCGGCCACGCCTTCTTTCAGGAAAATGGTCACCAACACAAACAAGGCGCCGAGGAAGAATAACCACGCATCGGGAAAGGCGGCGGTGAGCCAGGTTTTGGTGTAGTTCACCACAAACGCGCCGATAATCGCGCCGTAAAGCGTGGCGCGGCCGCCGAGCGCCACCCAGATGATGATTTCAATCGAGGCTAAGGGCGCGAATTCGCTCGGGTTGATGATGCCCACCTGCGGCACATACAGCGCACCGGCCAAGCCCGCAATCATGGCGGAGAGCACGAAAACCGCGAGCTTCACATGTTCCACCCGAAAGCCGGTAAAGCGCACGCGCATTTCGGCATCGCGCACGGCAATCACGAGCTTGCCCAAGCGGGAATTCATGATGCTGCGCAACAGGCCGTACACCGCCAACACCGCCACGCCGGTGAGGGCAAACAGCGCCACGCGGGTGGTGTCGGCCTGCAGGGAAAAGCCCAAGATGTCTTTGAAATCGGTGAGGCCGTTGTTGCCGCCGAAGCCCATTTCATTGCGGTAAAACGCCAGCATCAGCGCATACGTCATCGCCTGGGTGATGATGGAGAGATACACACCCGACACGCGCGAGCGGAAACAGAGCCAGCCCAACACGAAAGCCAGCAGGCCGGGCACAAACAGCATCATCACCAGCGCCCACACGAAATATTCGCTGCCCTGCCAAAACCACGGCAATTCCGTCCAGTTGAGAAACACCATAAAGTCGGGCAGGCCGGCATTGCCGTAAGCGCCGCGCGTGCCGATTTCGCGCATCAGATACATGCCCATCGCGTAGCCGCCGAGCGCGAAAAACGCGCCGTGGCCGAGGCTGAGGATGCCGAGGTAGCCCCAGGCCAAATCGAGCGACAAGGCCAAGAGCGCGTAGCAAAGGTATTTGCCGAGCAGGGTCACGGTGTAGGTGGATACGTGCAACACGCTGCCCTCAGGCATGAGCAGGTTGCCGACGGGCACGAGGATAATCAGCGCCAGCAGCAAAGCCAGCGTGAGCTTGCCCAGCCGCGGCTCGCGGCGGAAAGCGGAAACAATGGCGGATTGGCTCATTCGACGGCCCGTCCTTTCTGCGGAAACAAACCGCGCGGGTATTTTTGGATAAAGAGGATAATCAGCAGCAGCACAATGGCTTTGGCGAGCACCGCGCCGAGCCACGGCTCGAAGAGCTTGTTGAGCACGCCCAGCGCCAGGCCGGAAACCAGCGTGCCCCACAGATTGCCGACGCCGCCGACCACCACCACCATGAATGAATCAACGATGTATTGCTGGCCGAGATTGGGGCCGACGTTGGTGAGCTGCGACAGCGCCACGCCCGCCACCCCGGCGATGCCCGAGCCGAGGCCGAAAGTGAGCATGTCTACCTTGCGGTCGCTGATGCCCATGGCGCGCGCCATATTGCGGTTTTGCGAAACCGCGCGCACTTCAAGCCCCAGCCGCGTGCGCTTCATCACGGTCAACAAGGCAAAGAAACACAGCAGGCAGAAGATGAAGATATACACGCGGTTCCAGGTAATCGATAAGCCCGGCATAATCTGCCACGCGCCGCTCATCCATTCGGGCGACTGCACCAAGCGGTTGAGCGGCGAAAACACGCTGCGCACCAATTGCTGCAAAATCAGGCTGATACCGAAAGTGGCCAGCAGCGTTTCCAGCGGGCGGCCATACAGATAGCGCACCACAAAGCGCTCGATCAACACGCCGACAAAGCCGCTCACGAGAAAAGCCAGCGGAATCGCCGCCGCAATCGACCAGCCGATGTGGTTGGGCATCCACAGCTGCACCACGTAAGCGCAGTAGGCACCAATCATCATCAATTCGCCGTGCGCCATATTGATCACGCCCATCACGCCGAAGGTAATCGCCAAACCGATGGCGGTGAGCACCAGCACCGAGCCCAAGCTCAAACCGAAGCTCAGCGTTTCCGCGCCTTTAATCAACGATTGTTTGGTTTCGATGGAAGCAACCGCTTTTTCTGCCTGCGCTTTCAATTCGGGCGTAGAGGCCGTCTGAACGTAGTTTTGCAGCAAGGCCAGGTTTTCCGGCAGCGCGTTTTTACCGAGCACCGCAATCGCCGCGGCATGGCGGCTGGCATCACTGCCTTGCAGGTCGGCGCGGGCGATGTAGGTTTGCATCAGCGCGCGCACGCTCTGGTTGCTTTCTTTCGGCAGCGCTTCCTGCACTTGCTTGAGCGCGCTGGCATCGTTTTTTTGCAGCATCTGCTCCATGGCGGTTTTGCGTTCGCCCGCATCGCTGCTCAACAAGGCGTTTTCGGCCACATAATTGCGCACCCATTGGCGGATTTTGTTGTTCACCACCACTTTGCGCGCGCCGGCGGGTTTATCGACGGCTGCGTCGGGCTGCGCCACCGCTGCCCAGCTTTTGTCGGCGCGTTCGATATAAAACGCTTGTTTGGCGGCATAGAGGCGGCCGTCGGCCAGCGCGGCCAGGATGTCCAGCGTGTGCTCGTTGCCGGAAGCGGCGATGGCGGCCACGGCGGCTTGCTTGTCGTCGAATTTGTTGGCCAGCAAGCCCTGCATGGCCGTCTGAAAATCGGCGGGAGCGCTTGCGGCGGCGGGCGCTTCGGATACGGCAGAAGCGGCAACCGGCGCCAAAGCGGCTTCGTCGGCCAGCGCGGCGGGCGCGGCGAGGCCGAACGTTGCGGCCAACACAAGCGCGCCGAGGCGCTGTGGCCACAGGGAGCTGAGGAAAGAGGGGAGCTTCATGGCAGCGTCCTTTTTGTCGGTATGGAAAAGCGGAAAGTTGCAAATCAAACAGGCCGTCTGAAAGCATGTTGCGGGCTTTCAGACGGCCTGATTCGGTTTATTTCACACCCGCAGTGCATTTCTTGGCGACTTTGTCGTAAGCGCCGCAAAGCGTAGGCTCGCTCCAGTCGGCCATCAGGTTGGCCGATTCGGGCAGTAGCGGCGACCAGGCTTCGCCCGCCACTTCGCCTTCGGTTTGCCATACCACGTCAAACTGGCCGTTGCCTTGAATTTCGCCGATGAATACCGGCTTGGTAATCATGTGGTTGGGCAGCATTTTGGCGGTGCCGCCGGTGAGGTTGGGCACTTCCACGCCGATAAGCGCTTTTTTCACGGCATCGGCATCGGTGCTGCCCGCCTGCTCAACCGCTTTCACCCACATATTGAAGCCGATATAAGTGGCTTCCATCGGGTCGTTGGTGACGGCTTTGTCGTCTTTCTTGAAGGCTTTCCAGTTTTTGATAAAGGTTTCATTCTCAGGCGTATCAATGCTTTCGAAGTAGTTCCACGCCGCCAGATGGCCGACCAGCGGCTTGGTGTCGATACCGGCCAGCTCTTGTTCGCCCACCGAGAAGGCAATCACCGGAATCTGGTCGGGCGTGATGCTTTGGTTGGCCAATTCTTTATAAAACGGCACGTTGGCATCGCCGTTGATGGTGGACACCACCGCCGTGTTGCCCGCCGCGCCGAATTTCTTCACGTCGGCCACGATAGACTGCCAGTCGGATTGGCCGAAGGGGGTGTAATTCACCATGATGTCTTTGGCGGCGATGCCTTTCGATTTCAGATAGGCCTCGAGAATTTTGTTGGTGGTGCGCGGATACACATAATCGGTGCCGAGCAATGCAAAGCGCTTCACGCCCTGGTCGAGCAGGTAATCCACCGCCGGAATCGCTTGTTGGTTGGGCGTGGCGCCGGTGTAGAAAATATTTTGCGAAGATTCCTGGCCTTCCCATTGCACGGGATAAAACAAAATGCCGTTGAGCTCTTCAAACACCGGCAACACCGATTTGCGCGACACCGAAGTCCAGCCGCCGAAGGTAACGGCCACTTGGTCTTTCGCCAGCAATTCGCGCGCTTTTTCGGCGAAGAGCGGCCAGTTGGAAGCGGGGTCGACCACCACCGGCTCCAGCTTTTTGCCGAGCACGCCGCCTTTGGCGTTTTGCTCTTCAATCAGCATCAACACCGTGTCTTTCAGCGCCGATTCGGAAATCGCCATGGTGCCGGAGAGCGAATGCAACACGCCCACCTTGATGGTGTCGCCGGAAGCGGCCGCGGCAGGCGGCGCAGAAGCGGGCTGGTTTGCGGCGGCAGGCTCGGATGCTTTCTGGCCGCAGCCGAGCAAAAGCAGGGTGGAACAAACGGCAGATAAGAGAAATTGTCTTTTCGTCATCATGATTGAGGCGCTCCGAATGGATGGTTAATGAATGTCAAGAAAACAGGTATTTGTTGGTGCATTACTGCAAACTTACGAAAAATTGTTAACAATCTTTAAGCGAATTATCAAAGCGCCCGTAAAAATTGTCAACAATTTATCCGTGTAAAAGTGTAGAATTGTTGACAATTTTTGATTTTTGGCAGATTTGCCATGCGTGTGAAGGATTATTCCAATAATCTGTCGGAAAATGAGTAGATAAACTACAAAAACGGCTGCACCAAAGCCGAGACGGGGCATAAACTGCTTTTGCGTGCAGACGGCCTGCGGTGTGGCCGCCGGGCGCCATGCGGCAGACATTGCGCGGCAGGGCAAATGCGGCTAAGCTTTGCCGCGGATTTGGGAGAACAACATGACTTATCAATACCGGCAGGCGCTGCCCGATGGCGCACTCGACATTATCGGCGACGTGCACGGCGAAATCGGTGCGCTGCAAGCCTTGCTGCACCATCTGGGCTACGACGAACAAGGCCGCCATCCGCAGGGGCGCAAGCTTGTGTTGGTGGGCGATTTGTGCGACCGCGGCCCCGACAGCCCGGCCGTATTGGCCTGGTTCAAGCAGGCTTATGATGCGGGCAATGCGCTGATGGTGCTCGGCAATCACGAGCTCAACGCGCTGATGCACGACCCGAAAGACGGCTCCGGCTGGTTTTTCCCCGAGCGCGAAGCCAAAGATGCACTGAATTACGCGCCGTGGCAGAGGCTGCCGCAGCGCGAGCGCCCGGTGCTGGAAGCCTGGCTGGCGCAGCAGCCCTTGGTGTTGGAACGCGAAGACCTGCGCATCGTGCACGCCGCCTGGCTGCCCGAGAGCCTGGCCGTGTTGGATGCCGATGCCGCGCGCGGCGAAGATTTGGTGAGCGCCTACCGCCGTTATGATGCCGAATTGGTGGAAAGCGTGAACAACGCAGCGTGGTATGGCGATTATCTCTACGAGCAGGCGCATTACATGGCCGCCGCCGAAAACCCGCAGCAACTGCCGCCGTCCATGCCCGCCACCGCACAATACGAGCTGGCCCGCAGCCGCCTGCACCCGATACGCGCGCTCACCAGCGGCGCGGAGCGCATTGCCGACGCGCCGTTTTATGCCGGCGGCCGCTGGCGCTTCACCGCCCGCTGCGCCTGGTGGGAAAATTATCAGGAAACCGCCGCCGTGATGGTCGGCCATTACTGGCGCAGCTGGCTGCCGCAGCCGCCCAGCCCGCACCGCGAAGATTTGTTGCCCGCAGCAGGCAACGCCTGGCACGGCGCGCGGCACAATGTGTTTTGCATCGACTTTTCCGCCGGCGCCCGCTGGCGCGACCGCAAACGCAGCATCGCCCCCGCCGATTCCGCGTTTCGTTTGGCGGCCTTGCGATGGCCGGAGAAAACGCTGGTGTTTGATAACGGAGAAACAGTGGGTACGGTTTGAGAGAGATAACGTGCGTTTGGGGTTAGTATTTTGAGTCATTGTTGGCATTTCAGTAACTTGCTCCCTCAGGAGAGAGGACTGGTTGCTGAATTTCCACAGGTTTCTGCGTTAGCTATGCATTTTTTGCCCCGAACTCACGTTAGATAAAAAGGCCGTCTGAAGCCCCGCCATTGGCGGGGCTTCCGACGGCCTAAGCTTTCAGACGGCCTAAGCAAGTGTAGCGTGGGCTATGCCCGCGAAGAAACACCGGCTGTTTCCGCCGGTGTCATGAGGTTTATTCGGATGCTCAACGCCGCAATGCCGCCGCGCCCGCATCGGCCACGTTTTCATCTTCTTCGACCGAGCCGCCGCTCACGCCGATGCTGCCGACGATGACGCCTTTGTTATCCAGCAACAGCACGCCGCCGCCGAAAATCACCAGGCCGTCGTTGGTGGCTTCAATGCCGTAAAGCGGCTGGCCGGGCTGGGCGGCGTTGCCCAAGGCGCGGGTGGACATGTTGAAATAGCGGGCGGTGCGCGCTTTGCGCTCGGCGATGTCGATGCTGCCCAAAAAGGCGTCGTCCATGCGCACGAAGGCTTTCAGGTTGCCGCCCGCGTCGACCACGGCAATGTTCATCGGCACCTTAATCGCACGCGCTTTGGCCACGGCGGCCTGCATCACGGTTTGCGCCTGTGCCAGCGTGATGTCGCCGGGCAGGGTTTTGACGGGCTCGGCGGCGAAGGCGGGCGCGCAGGCAAGCGCAAAACAGAGGGAAACGGTCTTCAATAGCTTCATGTCTATCTCCTTGAAAAAATTTATTGTTTTCTGTTTGTTGCTTGTTGATTAGACAACAGTTTCGCCAAGGGGGTCAAACGTAAAAATTGCCGGGCTTGCGATGAATCAAACAGGCCGGGGTCTTTGCAAAATGCTCCGCTCGTCGCACCCGCGCAGGCGGGGCCCGGTGCAAAGCGTAGCTTTGCTTGTCCGCCCCTTTTTCTGATTCTGAAAATTTAATATGAATCATAAGGTTGTAAATTTTCAGGGCTGGCAAGTTTGAGCTGAAGCTGCGCTTCAGACTGGGCACCCGCCTGCGCGGGTGCGACGGTTATTTTGTTGCAAAGGTTTCAGGCCGTCTGAAATGGCTGGCGAGCGCACCGAACCACGGTTGGTGAGCTTGTCGAACCATTCGGACGGCCTGTTTATTATAGTCGTTTCAATTTAGATTGAGACAAGGCAGCAAGCCGCAGACAGTACAGATAGTACGGCAAGGCGCAGCAACGCTGTATCAATCTAAATTGAAACGACTATATTCTCTGTTTGTTATTCAATATGCAGCGGATGTAGCGTGGGCTTTGCCCACGAAAAAATACAGGGCTGAGGCCTTTGCAAAATACTTTTTTCTTGGAAATATCCATTATATCCGTTATTCCGGCGCAGGCCGGAATCCATAGCTCGCCATGGAAGCCCATTTGAAATCAAATAACTGAATTTTGGAGAAATGGATTCCGGCCTGCGCCGGAATGACGGAGTGGATGCTTTTGCGATGCGGCAAAAGGTATTTTGCAAAGTTCTCGGGTCGGGGCAAGTCGTCGATATCAAGTAAAAAACGTGGGCAAAGCCCACGCTACAAAAGTATAGAGTGAAATCACGGCAAAACCGATACGGCGCTACCCGCTTGGCGATGCTGCCGTACTGTTGCTTTGCTTCGGTTTGGTATCGATTTTGCCGTAGCTTATCCCTTGAACACCGGCACCCATTCGAGCTGGCTGAAAATCTGCGCGGCGATGTTGATGACGCCGAAGGCAAACACCCACACCACCAGCCACAGGCCGCCGTAAACGCGGTAGCCGCGGCTTTCGGGAAACTTTTTGCGCGCCTTGTAGAGCAGCATGGCGGGAATCAGCGCTGTCCACACCGCCGCCGCGAGGCCGACGTAGCCGATGGCGGTCACGAAGCCGGTGGGAAAGAGCAGGCAGGCAACCAGCGGCGGCAGGAAGGTGAGCGCGGCGGTTTTGCTGCGGCCGGCGGTGCTGTCGTCCCATTTGAACAAGTCGGCCAGATAGTCGAAGAGGCCGAGGGTGACGCCGAGAAAAGAAGTGGCAATCGCCATGTAGGCAAAAAACGTCAATACCGTCGCCATGCTGCCGGTGGGCACGAATTGCGACAGCGTTTGAATCAACACCGATACCTGCCCTTCGGCGGCAATCACCGGCGCGAATTCATGGCGCGGCAGGTTGCCCTGAATCGCCAGTTGCCACAATACATAAATCACCAGCGCCAGCAGCGTGCCCAGCCACAGCGCCCGCGCCACTTTCGGCGCATCGCCTTTGAAGTATTTCAACAGGCTCGATACATTGCCGTGAAAGCCGAAGGAAGCGAGGCACACCGGCAGCGCGGCGGCAACATAAATCCAGTAGTGCGTGCCTGCCGCCGCCTGCGTGTCAAACAACACCGGCAGTTGCACATGCGTGAGCAGGCCGCCCGTTGCCCAGAAAAAAGTGATGACCATGCCGCCGATCAAGATGCTGGTGAGGCGGTCGACCAGGCGGGTAGACGCCCACACGCAAAAAGCCAGCACCACGAAAAACACCAGTTGCCCCGCAGGCAGCCCCACTGCGCCGCCCACCAGATTGCCCAAGCCCTGCGCGGTAAGATCGCCGCCGACGAAAATATAGGCATAGGTAAGCAGGTAGAGCACGAAGGCCACCGCCACGCCGTTGACGATGTTCCAGCCGCGGCCGAGCAGGTCTTTCACCATGGTGTCGAAGCTCGCGCCGTGGGGATAATGGGTGTTGACTTCCAGCAGCATCAGCCCGGAAGAGAGCATGGAAAACCAGGTATAGGCCAATACCAACAGCGAGCCGGTAAACCACACGCCCGAGGTGGCGGTGGGGTTGGCAAACATGCCCGCACCGATGATGGTGCCGGCGATAATCAGCGCGCCGCCAATCAGCGACGGGGAGTGGGCAGACATGGTTTCCTTTCCGGCCGTTGCTGCAGGGCCGTAAACAATAATCGGACAACAAACCGCGATTATGCCGAAAAACCATGGTGTAGTCGAAGAAATTAGTTTCTGCTACGGCGTTGGCTCACCTTATATCAGAATTTAATTTCCCCGACTATAAACAACAGGCCGTCTGAAAGCAGTAATCTTTCAGACGGCCTGTTGTTTATGGTTCAGCTGCTTCCGTGGTAGGTCGGCCAGTCATGCCTGATATTTGTACGCGCTCCGGAAACGTTGTTAACCAACGGCGGAATATCGGGTTCCAGCCCGTCCGCCGTTCAGACGGCCTGATGGCGGTGCCGCTCAACCAGCCGGTTCCAGTTGTAATAACCGTAAACCGAGTTGCACAGATACATGCAATACATCAGCAGCAGCGGCAGGCTGGTGTCGCCGTGGTGCAGCCACATGGCTGTCCACAGCGCGATGGTGAGGATGTTGACCAGAATCCACAGCACCCACTGCTCACGGTAGCGCAACACCATCAATACCTGCGCCACCAGCGAAATCACCACCGTGGCGCCGTCGAGCGCGGGCAGGGCGCTGCCGAGCGATTTGAGGAATTCGATATAGGCCAGCGTGCCGATTACGGTGATGACCGTCACGCAGGCCCATTGCCGCATGCTCAGCGCCTTGGCCACCACTTCTTCCGCCTGGTCTTCGTTGACCGTGTTTTCGCGGGTCATGTGGCGGCGCCACATGTAGAAGCCGACAAACTGCACCGGCACATACACCAACAGGTTGAGCATCATTTCGCCGTAGAGCTTGTAAGTGTAGGAAACATAAGCATAAAGCGACACAGAAATCAGCCCGAAAAAATAATTGCTGATTTTGCCCTTGCCCACGAATACCACGCACAAGATGCCGGTGATGGCGGCGATGGTGGCCGCCGGAGAGTCGGGCTGAATGAAAAACACGATAATCTGGATGGCCAGAAACAGCGCCAGCCATCCGGCCTCGAATCTGCTCCAGCCGTCCAACAATTCGTGTTTGAGCCATTCGGTTGCGCCCATTGCTGCCTCCGTTTTGTCTGAATCCGTCGAGATGCTGCGTATTATGCCGTAGTTATAAGGGCGGAGAAACCATTATATGAAATTATTTCTGTCGGCATCAATTGCGGGCGGAAAAACTTGGTGAGGCCGTCTGAAAGGTGTAGAATACGCCCCGTTTTCCACTCCAAGACCTGCAATACGGTGCAGGCGCCGACCATGGACCTTCCCAGTTCATTCCAACCCGCTGAAATTCACACACACAGTATCTAATCCCGCCTGAATACGCGCCCGTAACCAGGCGGGCGGAGTATTTATGAGCATCGAGCCGCAACAAGAAAACACTACCGAAATCGACCTCGAGCGCCTGCCGCTGGACATCGCCCGCGTGCACGAGCTGGCCGAAGCGCTGCTGCCCGTTTACGAGCAGATTGACACCAACCAGCCCATTGAAGACAGAAAGCTCAACCAACAGCTGGTCGAGCTGATTGCCATTTTGCGCGAGCTGCACCCGGCCGACGTGGCCACCGTGCTCGAATCGCTGCCGCAGAAAGAGCGCATGCTGGTGTGGCACTTGGCCGCGCCCGAAGAAGACGGCGAAGTATTGCTGGAAGTGTCCGACGCCGTGCGCGAAACCCTGATTGAAACCATGGATCAGGAAGAGCTGCTGGCGGCGGTGGAAGACCTTGATGCCGACGAATTGGCCGAGCTGGCCGACGATTTGCCCAATCAGGTGGTGTATGAAGCCCTGAAAACGCGTGACGAAGAAGAGCGCGCGCAGGTGCAGGCGGCGATGTCGTATGAAGACGACCAGGTGGGCGCGCTGATGGATTTCGAGCTGGTGAGCATCCGCGCCGACGTCACCTGCGAAGTGGTATTGCGGTATCTGCGCCGTTTTGAAGAGCTGCCTGACCATACCGACAAGATTTTCGTGGTCGACGACCACGATATCCTGCAGGGCGTGCTGCCGATTCGAAAGCTGCTGGTGGCCGACCCCGAAGAGCTGGTGGAAAACGTGATGGCCACCGAAGTGGTGCGTTTCCGCCCCGAAGATGATGCCGAAGAAGCGGCGCAGGCGTTCGAGCGCTATGACTTGGTGACCGCGCCGGTGGTGGACGAAAACAAGAAGCTCATCGGCCGCATCACCATTGACGAAATGGTCGACGTGATTCGTGAAGAATCCGAAGCCGATATGTTGAACATGGCCGGTCTGCAAGAGGAAGAGGACCTCTTCGCCCCCGTGCTCGACTCGGTGAAAAACCGCTGGATGTGGCTCGCCATCAACCTTTGCACCGCCTTTATCGCCAGCCGCGTCATCGGCGCATTTGAAGGCTCGATTGCCAAAATCGTCGCCCTGGCGGCCTTGATGCCGATTGTGGCCGGTATCGGCGGCAATTCCGGCAACCAAACCATCACCATGATTGTGCGCGCGATGGCCACCGGCCAGCTTTCCGGCAGCCAGGCGCGGCGGCTGTTGAAAAAAGAAGTGGGCGTGGCGCTGGTCAACGGCGTGATTTGGGGCAGCGTGATGGGGCTGATTTCATGGCTGCTTTACGACAGCCCCGGCATCGGCCTCGTGATGGTGGCGGCGATGACGCTCAACCTCTTGCTCGCCGCCACCGTCGGCGTGTTGATTCCCGTCGCAATGGAAAAAGCCGGCCGCGACCCCGCGCTCGGCAGCTCGGTGCTGATTACCGCCGTCACCGATTCGGGCGGCTTCCTGATTTTTCTGGGATTGGCGACGATTTTCCTGCTGTAAATACTATAGTCGTTTCGTTAGTTTGATACAGCGTTGCTGCACCTTGCCGTACTATCTTATCTGTACTGTCTGCGGCTTGCTGCCTTGTCTCAATCTAACGAAACGACTATATCAGGCCGTCTGAAAGCATGTTTGCAGACGGCCTGATATATAATCACGCCGTCTGCAAACATTTCTACTCCCGATATCATGACCCTTGCCCAATGGCTGCAAGCCTGCCCGCTGCCGCGCCCCGAAGCGCGCATGCTGCTGCAACACATCAGCGGCTACAGCGCCGCGCAACTGATTACCCGCGATCAAGAACCGTTGTCCGAAGCCGTTCAGACGGCCTTGTTTGCGCTGGTCGGGCGCCGCCTGCAGGGCGAACCGATGGCCTATATCCTCGGCACGCGCGAATTCTACGGGCGCCCGTTTGCCGTCAGCCCCGCCGTTTTGATTCCGCGCCCCGAAACCGAACACCTCGTCGAAGCCGTGCTGGCGCGGCTGCCGCAAGGCGGCAAAGTGTGGGATTTGGGCACCGGCAGCGGCGCGGTTGCCGTCACCGTCGCGCTTGAGCGCCCCGATGCGCAAGTGCGCGCCTCCGACATCAGCGAAGCCGCGCTGGCCGCGGCCAAACAAAATGCCGCCGCACTCGGCGCCGCCGTCGAATTCGCCTGCGGCTCCTGGTTTGAAGTCGACAGGCCGCCTGAAACGCACGCTTACGATGTGATTGTGTCCAACCCGCCCTATATCGAAGCGGCAGACCCGCATCTGCAACAAGGCGACTTGCGCTTCGAACCGCAAAACGCCCTCACCGACTTTTCAGACGGCCTCAGCTGCATCCGCGCCCTCGCCGCGGGCGCGCCGAAATACCTGAAACCCGGCGGCTGGCTGCTGCTGGAGCACGGCTACGACCAAGGCCGCGCCGCCCGCGAAATCTTGCAAACAGCGGGCTTGCAGGCCGTTGCAACGCTAACCGATTTGGCGGGCTTGGAGAGGATTACCCTCGGGTGCATGCCGTGCGATGAAAAAGCCGCCTGAAACGATTTCAGGCGGCCTTTTTACCCTATCTGCCTTTTCAGACGGCCTGTGATGGTTCCGCCCAAAGCCAGGCCGCAACCCTTTCCCGACAAGAAAACAAGGTTCAACAAAACGCCGGTTTTTCAGGCCGTCTGAAACGCCTATACTCGACCGCATTCCATTATCCGTCGGAGAAAAACCATGAAACTTCCCGCCTTGTTTCTCGGCCACGGCAGCCCGATGAACGCCATCGAAGAAACTGCTTACGCCCGCGCATGGGAGCGGCTCGGCCAAAACATCCGCGCCCGCTATGGCAGCGAAATCCGCGCCGTGCTCGCCGTTTCCGCCCACTGGGTCACACACGGCACCGCGGTGACGGCGATGGCGCAACCGCGCACCATCCACGATTTCGGCGGTTTTCCGCAAGCCTTGTTCGACGTGCAGTATCCCGCGCCCGGCAGCCCCGAAGTGGCCGCCGAAATCCGCGCGTTGCTGGGTGAAACACAAGTGGCCGCGGACCAGGATTGGGGCTTGGATCACGGCACCTGGGGCGTGCTCTGCCACGTGTTTCCCGAAGCCGATATTCCCGTGTTGCAACTGAGCCTGAACGCCGGGCTCGATGCGCGCGGCCATTTTGCGCTGGCGCAGAAACTCGCCGCCTTGCGCGAACGCGGCGTGCTGATTGTCGCCAGCGGCAATATTGTGCACAACCTGCGCCTGATGGATTGGCGCCATCCCGAATCTGCCGACAACCCTTATCCGTGGGCGCAACAGGCGCAAAGCCTGGTCAACCGCTGGCTGCGCGAGGGCGACACCGCAGCGCTCGTTGATGAGGCAAACTATCCGCCCGAGCTGAAACTGGCCGCGCCCACGCCCGAGCATTGGTGGCCGCTGCTGTATGCCGCCGCCGTGCGTGAAGCAGACGAACCGCTGACCTTGTTTAACGATGAGATTGTCGGTCGGTCCTTGAGCATGACATCGGCTGTCATCGGCGGCGAACACGGCTTGGCCGCTTAAAACCCCTTTTCCGCCGTTATACGCCTGACAGCGCCAATTCTTCCTGACAATACTTAACGTGAGTTCGGGATAAGCGTTTAAGATATTCTTATTATTTTCAGAAATTTACGCATCCCCACAGACAGAAAATCGCCAGATTTTCGTCATTCCCGCGCAGGCGGGAATCCAGAAGCCTGACATTTCCGTAATGTTTTCAAGGTTTCTGAAACTCGACGACTGGATTCCCGCCTGCGCGGGAATGACGAATCCTTGCGGATTCTGCCTACCTCAAGGAGAAATACATTTCTGAAAATCAAAAGATATTTCATTTGCTTATCCCGAACTCACGTTACTTATCACAACGGCAACAGGCGTAGCGTGGGCTCTGCCCACGAAACCCGACCAAGACCTGGGCATCCGCCTGCGCGGGTGCGGCGGTTCTTTTTTGCCAAGATTTCAGGCCGTCTGAAACCTTAAAACCCTTTCAGACGGCCTTTGATTTATGCGATAATTCCCCACATCTGTTTTTAAACGTCAAACTGCAAACCGCCATGATTGCCGCCCGTGCATTCCGAGTTGTACCCTATGCTGCCCGCCGCAGCGGTTTTGCTGTTGTCCGTTGTCATTAAAGCCCGTGCAAACGGGCTTTTTTACGGAAACCGAAAGGATACGCCATGCCCAATCCCCTCTACCGCCAAAACGTCGTTTCCGTGGCCGATCTGACCACCGAGCAGCTCGAATTGCTGCTGCACACCGCGCTCAAGCTCAAGGCCGAGCCGCGCGACGATTTGCTCGAAGGCAAACTTGTCGGCTCCTGCTTTTTCGAGCCCTCTACGCGCACCCGATTATCGTTTGAAACCGCCGTGCAGCGCTTGGGCGGCAAGGTCATCGGCTTTGCCGACGGCGCCAACACCAGCGCCAAAAAAGGCGAAACGCTGGCCGACACCGCGCGCATCATTTCCAGCTACACCGACGCGATTATCCAGCGCCATCCCAAAGACGGCGCGGCGCGGGTGTTGGCCGAGTTTTCCGACGTGCCGGTCATCAATGCGGGTGACGGCACCAACCAGCATCCGAGCCAGACCCTGCTCGATCTGGTGACGATTTACGAAACCCAGGGCACGTTGAACGGCCTCAAAATCGCCATGTGCGGCGACCTCAAATACGGCCGCACCGTGCATTCGCTGGCGCAGGCGCTGAAACGCTGGGGCTGTGAATTTGCCTTTGTGTCGCCGCCCAGCCTCGCCATGCCCGACTACATCACCGAAGAGCTTGACGAAGCGGGTTGCGCGCACCAAATCCTGCCCTCGCTGGAAGCCGCGGCGGAATGGGCGGATATTCTCTACATGACCCGCGTGCAGCGCGAGCGCTTCGACGAGCAGGAATTCGCCAAAATCCAGGGCAAATTCAACCTTGATGCCGCCATGTTGGCCAATGCCAAAAGCAATCTACGCATCCTGCACCCCTTGCCGCGCGTGGATGAAATCCATCCCGACGTCGACGCCACGCCCTATGCCTATTATTTCCAACAGGCCACCAACGGCGTGTATGCGCGGCAGGCGATTTTGTCGCTGGTGTTGAACGAAGAAGTGTGAGGAGCGGAAAAATGACCCAAAAACAATACAGCGTCGAAGCGATTCAAAACGGCACCGTCATCGACCACATCCCCGCCGGTAAAGGGCTGGCGATTCTTCGCCAATTCAAGCTCCTGCATTACGGCAGCGCCGTGACGGTGGGCTTCAACCTGCCGAGCAAAACCCAAGGCAGCAAAGACATCATCAAGATTTCCGGCGTGCGCCTCGACGAAAAAGCCGCCAACCGACTTGCTCTGTTTGCGCCCGAAGCCACGGTGAACGTGATTGAAGATTTTCAGGTGGTGCAGAAAATGCACCTGAGCCTGCCCGACACCATCAGCGAAGTGTTGCGCTGCCCGAACGCCAACTGCGCCAGCCACGGCGAGCCGGTGACAAGCCGCTTTTACGTGCGCGGCCAGGGCGGCAACACCAAGCTGAAATGCCATTATTGCGAGAAAACCTTCCCGCGCGATATTGTCGCCGATGCTTGAGGGGCTGCGTATGCGTTACCCACTGTTTGTGATGTTGGCGTTGCTGTCGGCAGCCGCGCCCGCTTCGGCCTCAACCGGCATCAGCTGCTATGTCGAGGCGGAAATCCGGCAGGTGCATCCGCAACCCGGCGGTCACGCCCTGCAAGTGGCGGTGTTGCAAAGCCGCGACAACCGGCAGGTGCGCAACGATGCCGACTGCCGCCGTCTGTTTGTGCGCGGGCAGACGCTCTGGATGGTGGTGTCGTTATATGATGATGTGCTGGATTCGCGCGGTGTGGGCGGGATGGCGGCAGGGCAGCGCTTTTGGCTGCGCTATGGTTATACCGACGGTCTCAACAGTAAGGGCGGCGTGTCTGCCAATGTGAATTACAGCCCGGTGCCGAACGATGCGGTGCCCGAGTGGTAAACATCTTGGAGGCCGTCTGAAAGATGCAGGCTTACCCGGGCAAGCGGCTGCATAAGGTTTGCGCCTTGTCGTGTGCTTTTATTCATTCCACCCTGTTACGGAACATTTATGCCCGAACAATTACAGCGCCGGTTTGCGCCCGTGTTATACATTGTGATGTTTTTCGCCGGTTTTTTCGCGGCTTTTCTGTGGTTCAACCCGCGCGATTATCTCGACAACCTGGCGGCCACCGTCACCGCCGTAGCCGCGCTGGCGCTGGTGCCGCTGGCTTATTTCTTCAGCAGGCTTTCGCTGCAACACCGTCGGCGTGAAAGCGCGCGGCTGGAAGCTTTGCAGCAGGAAAACGTGCGTCCGGTGCTGCATGCCGTGTTGCGCCCCGCCGCCGATGCGCCGCACTTGATTGAATTGGCCGTGTCCAACCACGGCAGGGGCACGGCGCATGCGGTGAGGCTGCGTGTGGAAACTGTGGCGGCCACGCCCGCCGCCGAAGCCGTAGCGGCCGCGTTGCAGCCGCTGGCCGCTTTTTCAGACGGCCTTGACATGCTGGCGGCGGCGGAAAGTTACAACGGCGTGTTTGCCGACTTCGACACACTTGCCCGCCGCTTCGCCCCCGCCCCGTTTAACGGCACCATCAGAATAGTGGCCGAATACCAAGACATCTTCGGCAACGCCTGCGCCAGCGAAAGCGTGCTGGATATCTCGGCGCTGGCCGCGCTGCAAACCGAAACCGCCGCACCCGCACGTAAACCGCGCAAAAAGCTGTTGTATTAAAGTGGCGGCACCCGCATATTCAAAATCCGAGGCCTTTGCAAAATACTTTTCCCTTGAAAATATCCATTGAATCCGTCATTCCGGCGCAGGCCGGAATCCATTTCTCCAAAATTCAGTTATTTGATTTAAAATGAGTTTTTATGACGAAATATGGATTCCGGCCTGCGCCGGAATGACGGGGCTAATACTGTTGCGATGCAGTAAAAGGTATTTTGCAAAGCTTCCGACCTGCAACTCCGCACACCATTTCGCAAGGCCGTCTGAACCCCATAAGGAGCCCGCATGCTTTCCCTGACCACCATCATCATCGCCGCCGTTATTGCCGTGGTGTTTCTGCTGATCAGCATCTTTCTGCCCAACCCGATTACCTGGCTGTTTACCCTCGCCATCGCCGCGGCGATTTATTTTTATATGTGGCCGAAATATCAGGCGCAACAACAGGCCGTGCAACAAGGCATAGAGATTCAGGCCGCCGTGCAGGAAGTGCGGCACTGGAACCGCAAACGCAGCGACACCACCGTCGACCGCTACGAAATCGTCGCCGTCGCCCCAAATCCGTTCAACGGCAATATCCAGCAGTTTGTCAGCCCGCCGATGGAAACCGACCCCGCGCCTTATCTCGGCGACAGCGTGAAAGTGACCGTCGACTGGTCAAACCCCAAGGCTTATGTGATGGATGTTTCGTTTCTGCCGTTTAAAGTGGAATAACGGGTATCAAATCAACGAGGCCGTCTGAAAGCTTTCAGACGGCCTCGTGTCATATATTAAGCCCCATCAATTCGACAAGCAGTTCAACAAACAATATAGTCGAAGAAATGAGTTTCTGCTACGGCGTTGGCTCGCCTTGCCGTACTATCTGTACTGTCTGCGGCTCGCCGCCTTGTGTCAGAATCTCATTTCTCCGGCTATATCGTTTCAAGTAGCCGTGCGCATACAGACTGCAAGTTTGCATGATTTAAAGTCGGGTGGCGTTTTGAGTGGGTGTTAATCCGCTGTATTTTCTTGTTTTTTCCGCAACAAGCCATCCAGCAATATATCTGCCGCCGCGATGCTTTGCGCCAATCTTTCGTTGCTGTTTTCTTGTGCAATCCAGTAGGCGGCTTCCGACAAACCGCCGTTTATCAACGAGGCAAGTGCGCGGGGGTTTGCATGGATCACGATTTTCCGGCGGATAAGCTCGGTCATGATGTTTTCGACTTGCTCGATACATTGCAGATTTGACTTGGCAAGTGCTTCGCCCAACACCGCTTTCGCATCACGCAATATGATTTGCTGATATTCGGGCTCCAATGCCATCTCCAGATAGGCATGACAACGCTGGCGGAATCCGCACCACAAATCGGCTGCATTATCGGTAATGGCCTGCAGCCGGTCGTTCATTTGGGCGTCAATCTGTTCGGCAACTGCGGCAAACAATCCCTTTTTGTCACCAAAATGGTGATAAAGCGCGCCCCGCGTCAAGTCAACACTTGCGGTCAGGTCGTCCATAGACGTGTCCGCATAGCCGGAGCGGCAGAAATAATCGCGTGCGGTTGCCAATAAAAGAGCCCGTGTTTCTTCCATCTGTGCTTGAGTTCTTCTTGCCATAAAACCTCTTTGGATACATTGCGTATGTTTATTGACATTTGCCGGATATCATTATATCCTTTTTTATACATACTGTTCGTATGTATAATTTCATGTTACGGAGATACCGATGCTGAAACGCTACCAAGAAATTTTTAAGGCACCCGGCAGCACAAGCTTCGCTATCGCCGGCCTGCTTGCCCGCTTGTCGCTGCCCATGATGGGCATCGGCATCATCACGATGCTGGCGCAGTTAAAAGGCAGCTATACATTGGCGGGCGCCGTGTCTGCAACTTTTGTGCTGACCTATGCCTTGCTGTCACCCCGAATTTCGCGCCTGGTGGACAAATACGGGCAATGCCGGGTTTTACCGCTTGTCACATCCGTGAGCGTGGCGGGTGTGTTGTTGATTGTTTCGGCAACGTGGCTGTCATGGCCTGATGCGGCCTTGTTTGCCGGTGCTTTTTTGGCGGGTTTTATGCCGAGTATGTCGGCGATGGTGCGGGTGAGATGGGCGGCGATTTATAAAGGGCGGCCTGTTTTGCAAACGGCATATTCGCTTGAAACCGTATTTGACGATGTGAGCTTTATTGCCGGGCCGCCCTTGTCTGTCGGTTTGACGGTGGCTCTGTTTCCTCAGGCCGGATTGTTGCTGGCCGCCCTGCTGTTGGCGGCAGGCGTTACCCTGCTGATTTTGCAAAAAAGCACCGAGCCGCCCGTTGTTTTACGTATGGGAAGCGGACTCAGAGGGAAGTCCATCCTGCAGACAGGCGCCTTGCAGCTGTTGATTGCATTGATGATTGCACTGGGCATGATTGTGGGTGCGGTTGATATTCTCAGTGTGACGTTGGCGCAGTTGCAGCAACAGCCTGCTGCGGCGAGCATCGTATTGTCTGCTTATGCGATAGGCTCTTGTGTCAGCGGGCTTGTCTTCGGCGCTTTGTCACTCCCCGTGCCTTTGCTGCGACTGTTGCTGGCAAGCAGCCTGATGACTTTTTTATCGATTATTCCCATGTTGTGGGTCGACAGTATTTTGTCGCTGGCCATCGTGGTATTTCTTTCCGGCCTGTTCTTTGCGCCTACTATGATTGTTGCCATGTCGCTGGTGGAAAAGATTGTGCCGGAAAACTGGCTGACCGAAGGCATGACCTGGTTGTTGTCGGGGTTGAATATAGGGGTCGCGGCAGGCGCCATGCTGACAGGAAAAGCAGTTGATGCACTGGGTGTTCAGGCGGGATATTGGGTGGCCGTAAGCGGCGGAATATTGGTCTTTGTTGCTGCCGTTTTGAGTTATGCTGCGTCTGGGAAACGGTCTGTACTTCAGTAAATCGCCGGTATAATTCCTGTTTCATTATGAAGAGGCCGTCTGAAAGATTAAACGCTTTCAGACGGCCTTGTTTGTTATACCCATTCATATTCATAACAATTAAGACAACAAGGCGGCGAACCGCAGTCGGCATGGCAAGGTGAGCCAACGCAGCCAGGTTGTTTTTACGAATGGATATTACTGCGCCATCTCTTCTCCATCCGGTGCCACCGCCTGATGCAGCCGGTACCAGCCGAAGAGCCGCAGCAGGCAGAGCAGGGCGATAAAGGGCTGGCACAAGGCCACCAGCAGATAGCGCGGATTGCCGAAGGCAATGGTGTCGCCGCCGCCGGCAAAGCGCAGCAGCGCCCAGCTCCATTCCCACAGTGAAGGCAGGCTGAACGCCAGCACCGCCAGTAAACCCAGCGCGCGAAACACGCCGATGGTGAGGATTTTGCCCTGCAACACCGTGCGGTTGAGTTGCAGCAACACCAGCAAGCCGAAGCCGATAATCGCAATCATGCCGCCGTTAGCCAACACCTGCAGGCCGCTGAAGGCGATGTCGGGCGAAACCGGCAGGCCGTCTTTGGGCAGATTGGCCTCGGTGAGATTGAGGCTTTGCAGGATGTTGAGTACAAAGCCATACACCATGTCGGCCAGCACCACCCACACCGGCAATGAGGTCAGTATCCGTTGCATATCGTTTTATCGCGTGAGCAAGACAAAGCCGTAGTGTAACCACTCGCCCGCGCTTTGAACAGCATCCGCCGACTTTTGGAAAAGCCGTTTTGTTTTCAGACGGCCGGGGCAATGGCGGATGTCTGTCTAAAAAAAGCAGATTGAGCCCTTTGCAATAATAAATTGGCGCATCCGCCTCTTCGGGTAAGCGGGCGGGGCGGCGCAGACGGGCAAAACAGGGCGGCGCGGTCAGATTATTTTTTGAACAAGGCGGCATGATGCCCACGGCATCGCTGCCCCGCAGATGCCGCCTGCGCTGCCCGCTGCCGCCTCCACCTGGAATAGCGGCTCTAATCTTGTCGGCGGCAAACTATTGACACACCTCAAATTAAAACGTATGTTTGAATCAAACGACTGTTTTAATTACAGGCAGCTACACATGATTTCCACGCCCAACGACAGCCAGACCATTGCCCGCATCCTGAGCGCGGCAGAAAACCATTTTGCCCTGCACGGTTTTTTCGCCTCTTCGCTGCGGCAGATTATGCGCGAGGCGCAGGCGAATGTGGCGGCGGCGCATTACCATTTCGGCTCGAAAGAGGCGCTGTTTTTGGCGGTTATCCACCGCCGCATCGCCCCGTTTCTGGAAGACGTGCTGGCTATGTTGCAAGCCGCCGAGGCGCAGCAGCAAACGCTGACGCCGGAGCACCTGACCGACAGCTTTATCGCTTCCTGCCTGAACCTGGTTAACGCCGCCGACGGCAAGGCGGGCACCACCGCCAAGCTGGTGTCGCGGCTGATGCTCGACGAATACCGGATTTTCCGCGAGGAGCTGGCGCAGGAGTTTTCGGAATTGGCCGACCGCCTGTATGCCGCTTTTGCCCGCGCGCTGCCCGATTTGCCGCCCGAAGCCTGCCGCTGGCGCATGCACCTGGCCTTGAGTACGCTGTTTAACGCCTTTGCGGGCAACGATGTCTTGAAGGCTTTGGCACCGGCCAGCGTGGTCAGCGCCAAAAATGCCGAACAAGTGGCCAAAAATGTGCGGCCTTTTGTGATTGCGGGATTGAAAGCGCCGCTTTGAATTTGATTAAGTTTTAAGGCCGTCTGAAAAACAAACGGGGTTATCCCGACACAAGGAAAGAAGGAGAACAACAATGTTGGCTTTGATTTTATTACTGGTATTGGTCGGCATCGCCGCTTATTTCCGCAGCCCCTCGTGGGTGATGGCGGTGGCGGCTGTGGTCGGCCTCGCGCTCGGCGGTGCGGCATGGTGGGCTTATATCCCCGTGCTGCTGCTGGCGGCGGCAAGCTGCATTCCGCCGGTGCGCGATTTTATTCTCGGCCGCATTTTCGGCATCTACAAAAAAATCACCCCGGAAATGTCGGAAACCGAAGCCGCTGCGATTGAAGCGGGTACGGTGTGGTGGGACGGTGATTTGTTTTCCGGCAAACCCGATTTCCAAAAATTGCAAAATTTCGCCACGCCGAAACTGAGCGCCGAAGAGCAGGCGTTTATCGACGGCCCGGTGGAAGAATTGTGCAAAATGCTCGACGACTGGAAAATGCTGCATGAAACCAAAGACCTGCCGCCCGAAGCCTGGCAGTTTATCAAGGATAGCGGCATCCTCGGCATGATCATCAAAAAAGAATACGGCGGCCTCGAATTCTCGAATTACGCCCATGCCAAAGTGGTGATGAAAGTCGCCACCCGCGCCGGTAGCGCCGCCGTGACCGTGATGGTGCCGAATTCTTTAGGCCCGGGCGAGCTGCTGCAACACTATGGCACGACTGCGCAAAAAGACTATTATCTGCCGCGCCTGGCCAAAGGTTTGGAAATTCCCTGCTTTGCGCTCACCAGCCCGCATGCGGGTTCGGACGCGGGCAGCATCCCCGATTTCGGCGTGGTCTGCAAAGGCAGCTATACCGACCCGACCACCGGCGAGCAACATGACGACGTGTTGGGCATCCGCATTTCGTGGGAAAAACGCTGGATTACCCTCGCGCCCGTGGCGACCGTGCTCGGCATGGCGTTCAAAATGTACGACCCCGACGGCTTGCTCGGCGACAAAAAAGACATCGGCATCACCTGCGCGCTGATTCCCACCAACCACGAAGGCGTGGAAATCGGCCGTCGCCATTATCCCGGCGGCAGCGTATTTATGAACGGCCCGACCTGGGGCAAAGACGTTTTCATCCCGCTCGATTGGATTATCGGCGGTGTGGAATATGCCGGCAAAGGCTGGCAGATGCTGGTGGAATGCCTCTCCGTAGGCCGCTGCATTTCCCTGCCTGCCAACTCGGTGGCTGCCGGTAAAGTAGCCAGCTACACCACTTCGCTGTATGCCCGCATCCGCGACCAATTCGGCCTGCCCATCGGCAAATTCGAAGGCGTGGACGAAGCCCTGTCGCGCATCGGTATGTATACCTACCAAATGGAAGCCTCGCAGGATTTGGCGCTCACCGCGCTCGACAGCGGCGAAAAACCGAGCGTGATTTCGGCGATTTTGAAATACCACAACACCGAGCGGATGCGCAAAACCCTCAATGACGCGATGGACGTACACGGCGGCCGCGCGGTGGTACTCGGCCCGCGCAACTACCTTGCCGCCGCTTATCAGGCGATTCCGGTGGCGATTACCGTCGAAGGCGCGAACATCCTCACCCGCAGCATGATTATCTTCGGTCAGGGCGCCATCCGTTGCCATCCCTATGTATTGAAAGAAATGCGTGCGGCGATGGACAACGACGGCAAAGCGTTTAACCAGGCATTCGGCGCCCACCTGCATTTCGCCTTTACCAACGCCTTCCGCAGCGTGTGGCTGTCGCTGACCAACGGCGCATTCAGCGCCGCGCCCAAAGGCAACAAAGCCACCGCCGTTTACTACCGCCGCCTCAACCGCGTGGCCGCAAACTTCGCGCTGGTGGCCGACATGAGCATGTTCAGCCTCGGCGGCAGCTTGAAATTCAAAGAAAAACTGTCGGCGCGTTTGGGCGATATTTTGTCGAATCTGTTTATCGCCAGCGCGGTGTTGAAACGCTTTGAAAGCCAAGGCAGCCCGAAAGAAGACGAAGCCATCATGCGCTATGCCGCCGAACAAGCCCTGTTTGACGCGCAAACCGCTCTCGACGGCCTGTTGCGCAACCTGCCGATGCGCCCCCTGGCCTGGCTGTTGCGCGCGCTGACCATGCCGCTCGGCCACAACCTCAAAGCCCCTGCCGACAAGCTCGCCAGCAAAGTGGCCGCCGATTTGATGAAAAACGAAGCCATGTTGACGCGGCTGACCCACGGCATGTTTGTGCCCGACAACGAAGACGAAGCCATCGGCCTGCTGCCGATTGCCCACGCCGCCGTGATTGCCGCCGAGCCTGCCGAGAAAAAACTGCGCAACCTCACCCGCAAGGGCGAGCTGGTGCAGCCTTCCCCCGCGCTGCGTTTGCAGGAAGCTTTGGACAAAGGCGCAATCAGCCAGTCGGAATTCGACGAAGTGACCCGCGCCCGCCAGCTCAAGCGCAATGTGATTATGGTCGACGACTTCGACATGAAGCTCGAACAGCACGACGCGCAGCTGCTGCAACGGCACGTGTTTTAACCAAGTGGTGATTCAGGCGGTTTCAGCAACATCCGATGCCGTCTGAAACCGTTGTAGGTTGGGTTAGGCGCCAAGCCGTAACCCAACAAAACCGCTGCAACTTTTCAGACGGCCTGAACCGATAAAAGGCCGTCTGAAACAACAAAACAACAACACTTGCCGCTGAAAAACACATTCAAAATAAAATAAATTTAAAACACCTGTTTAAAAAAAGTAAAAACTGTTTTATAAAGGAAACTGCGGTCAATTCATTATGAGGCCGTCTGAACACTTTAAGATAAAAACACAGGAGCAATAGAGATGGAAAACAACAACTTCCGCCGTATCAAGCAGAGCGTCATCATCATCGGCAGCGCCCTGCTGGCGCAATCGGCCTGGGCCTCCGGCTACCACTTCGGCACCCAGTCGGTGAGCGCGCAATCGACCGCCAATGCGTCTGCCGCCGAAGCCGCCGATCCTTCGACCGTATTCTACAACCCCGCCGGCCTGACCAAGCTGGAAGGTACGCAGGCCACGATTAACCTCAACATCGTCGCACCGAAAGTGAAATACAGCGACGCCGAAGCCAAATACCCGGCAGTCACCAGCTGGAACGAGACCACAGGCCAGCTCGACACCGTTTACCCTGTTCAAGACAATGTGCAAGGCAGCACCAGCGGCAAAATCACCGATGACGTGGTGTTCGCGCCGCACCTCTACGCCTCGCACCAATTGAACGA
The DNA here is from genome assembly GCA_030538415.1 of Neisseria sp. Lineage (GTDB taxonomy): Bacteria > Pseudomonadota > Gammaproteobacteria > Burkholderiales > Neisseriaceae > Neisseria. The sequence goes on from JAUNTY010000001.1 coordinate 28,815, forward strand.
CAAAATCACCCTCGGCCTCGGCACTTATGTACCGTTCGGCTCGGGCACCGAATACGACCACGACTCGGTGTTGCGCTACAACCTGAACGAATTGGGTTTGCAAACGCTGGCGATCCAGCCGACCGTGGCCTATAAATTGAACGATCGCCATTCGTTTGCCGTCGGCCTCGTTGCCCAACACACCAAAGCCGAATTGCGCCAGTATGCCAACTTCGGCCCGGCGGTGGCCGGTTCGCTGAATACGCAGGCGCAAGCGGCGGCAGCCAATGGCGTGACCGCGCAAAACGTCGGTGCGCTGCTGCAATCGGCCACCGCGGGTGTGAACCAGTTGCAGGCAGGCATCGCCGCCACCGAAGCCGCGGGCGGTGACGCCTCGGCCTTGAGAACCCAACTGACCGCCGTGCAGGCGCAGCAAACCCAATTGGCGCAAGCCCAGGCGCTCTACAACACCCTTGCCACTGCCACTGCCACCAGCCCGGTCGGTAACGGCGCGGCCGACGGCTATGCCAAAGTGAAGGGCGACGACTGGGGCTTCGGCTACACGCTGGCCTGGTTGTGGGACATCAACGACCGCGCCCGTGTCGGTGTCAACTACCGCTCCAAAATCGACCACACCTTGAAAGGCGATGGTGAGTGGCATCTGGTCGGAACGGCTTTCCAGGATCCGGCTTTGGGCGAAACCATCCAGCAAGGCATCCGTGACCGCGGTTATGCCGCCAAAGAAGACGCATCGGTGAAAATCACCACCCCCGAATCGCTGTCGGTGCACGGCATGTACAAAATCGACCCGAAATGGAACGTGTTCGGCGACGTCACCTGGACGCGCCACTCGCGCTTCAACCAGGCCGATTTGATGTGGGGCAATACCAAAGACGTGGCGGCGGATGAAAGCGGCAACAGCCGATCCAACACCACCACCCTCACCCCCAACTGGCGCAACACTTATAAAGTATCCTTGGGCGCGTCTTACCAATACAGCGAGCCGCTGCAACTGCGCTTCGGTGTCGCTTATGACCAGTCGCCGGTGAAAAACGCCAACTACCGCATGAGCACCATGCCGGATAACGACCGCATCTGGCTCTCGCTCGGCGCGAAATACGACATCAACAAGCAACACGCGGTGAACGTGGCCTACAGCCACATCTTCATCAAAAATGCCACCGCCAATGTCAACGGCTATTGCGGCGGCAGCAGCGCCACCGAAGTGGCCTGCGTATCGAGTAAAACCAACGGCAGTGCCAACTACAAAAGCAGCGCCAATATCCTGGGTTTGCAATACACCTATAAGTTTTAACGCCTGACACTTTCAGACGGCCTCGGTATTTCCGTGCAACAGACACCGAGGCCGTCTGAAAGAGGGCAACAAAAAGAGAGAGGACTACCATGACCGCAAAAAATTTCGTCATCCGCAAAGCCGCCGTACTCGGCGCGGGCGTGATGGGTGCACAAATCGCCGCGCATCTGGCCAATGCCAAAGTGCCGGTGGTGTTGTTTGACCTGCCCGCCAAAGAAGGCCCGAAAAACGGCATCGTCGAAAAAGCCATCGCCGCTTTGCACAAGCAAAAGCCCGCGCCCTTGGCCGGGAAAGATGCCGCCGCCTACATCAGCGCCGCCAATTACGATGACGATTTGGCCAAACTCGCCGATTGCGATTTGGTGATCGAAGCCGTGGCCGAACGCCTCGACATCAAGGAAAGCCTCTACGCCAAAGTTGCCCCGCATCTGGGCGAACACACCATTTTCGCCACCAATACTTCCGGCCTGTCGGTCGAGCTTCTGAGCGGCAAATTTCCGGCAGACCTCAAACACCGCTTCTGCGGCGTGCATTTCTTCAATCCGCCGCGCTATATGCACTTGGTGGAGCTGATTCCCACCGCCGCCACCGCGCCCGAATATCTGGATAATCTGGAGCGTTTCCTCGTCAGCACCTTGGGCAAAGGCGTGGTACGCGCCAAAGACACGCCCAACTTTATCGGCAACCGCATCGGCGTATTCTCGATGCTGGCGACGATTCACAACACCGAGCAATTCGGCCTGCGCTTCGACGTGGTGGACGACCTCACCGGCAAACGCCTCGGCCGTGCCAAATCCGCCACCTACCGCACCGCCGACGTGGTGGGCTTGGACACCTTCGCCCACGTTGCCAAAACCATGGAAGACAACCTGCCCGCAGACCCGTGGCACGGCTTTTTCGCCAGCCCCGCCTGGCTCAAAGGCCTGATTGAAAACGGCGCACTCGGCGCGAAAACCAAGGCCGGCATCTTCAAAAAAGAAGGCAAGCGCATCATGATGTTCGACCCCGCCGCGGGCGAATACGTTGCTTCCAACAAAAAAGCCGACAGCGAAGTCACCGAGATTCTGAAAGAGCAGGATTGGGGCAAAAAATTCGCCGCCCTGCGCGCCAGCGACAATCCGCAAGCGCAATTCTTGTGGGCGGTATTCCGCGATTCCTTCCACTACATCGCCGTACACGCCGAAAACATCGCCACCACCGCCCGCGACATCGACTTTGCCATCCGCTGGGGCTACGGCTGGGAACAAGGCCCGTTGGAAATCTGGCAGGCGGCGGGTGTGCAACAGGTTGCCGAATGGATTCAAGCCGACATCGCCGCCGGTAAAAGCATGAGCGATGCCGCCTTACCCGCGTGGCTCGACGGCGTGACCGCCTTCCACAACAACGACGGCAGCCTCAATTTCGCCACCGGCCGATACGACCCGCGCTCGTCGCTCGACGTTTACCAACGCCAATACCGCCCCGCGCCGCTGCTGGGCGAAACCCTGCCGCCCTTGGGCGAAACGGTATATGAAACCGACGTCATCCGCGCCTACACGCTCGACGGCGAGATTCTGATTGTCGAAAACCTCAACAAAATGCGCGCCATCAGCCGCGCCGTGCTCGAAGGCATCAACGAATCGGTGCGCATCGCCGAAGAGCGTTTCAAAGCGCTGGTGTTTTGGGCGCCCGAAGCGCCTTTCTCCGTCGGCGCGGATTTGAAATCGATGATGCCCGAATTTGCCACCGGCGATTTTGCCGCGATTGAAAGCATGGTGAAGCTGTTCCAAGACACCTCGATGAACCTGCGCCACAGCCAAATCCCCGTGGTAGCGGCGGCGCAAGGCTTCGCCTTCGGCGGCGGTTGCGAATTTCTGATGCACTGCAATAAAGTGGTGGCCGCGCTGGAAAGTTATATCGGCCTGGTAGAAGTCGGCGTCGGCCTGATTCCGGCAGGCGGCGGCAGCAAAGATTTCGCCCTGCAAGCCGCCCGCGCCAGCCAAGGCGATTTGCTCGCTGCGCTGAAAGACCGCTACATGAATCTGGCGATGGCCAAAGTCGCCACCAGCGCCATCGAAGCCAAAGAAATGGGCTTTTTGCGCGAGAGCGACGTGGTGGTGTTCAACAGCTACGAATTGCTGCACGTGGCCCTCAACGAAGCCAAAACCATGGCCGACAGCGGCTTCCGACCCGACGTGCCCGCCGTTTTCCCCGTGGCCGGACGCAGCGGCGCGGCCTCGATTCAAGGCCAGTTGCTCAACATGAAAGAGGGCGGCTTTATCAGCGAATACGATATGCACATCGGCAGCCAAATCGCCTGGGTGATGACCGGCGGCGATGTCGATGCCGGTACGCTGGTGGACGAACAATGGATACTCGATTTGGAGCGTAAAGTATTCGTTGATCTGCTGAAAAACGAAAAAACGCTGGAACGCATCGAAAACATGATGTCCACCGGCAAACCTTTGCGCAATTGATGCAGAGGCCGTCTGAAAAATAGTTTGCTTGTGCAGGGTGGGAAAGCAAGTCTGCGATTTACCCCCTCACCCTAACCCTCTCCCTTTTGCTCAAAGAGGGCAAGATTGACACGCTGCGCTAGTCAATCTAAGCCGGAGAGGGGACTTAGGTTACAGGCCGTCTGAAAAGATCGCTGTGGTTCAGACATTTCTGCTCGCTCATAGAACTAGATTTCGTGGGCGAAGCCCACGCTACAAAACTGTTTCTGCTTGCTCAAACAATGAAGCTGCAATGTTTGAGGCCGTCTGAAACAGTTCTCGCTTAAGTAATCTAATCCCCTCTCCCTAAGGGAGAGGGTTAGGGTGAGGGGGCAAATCGCAGATTTGCTTATCCCAAACCATGAAACCCTGCCGCAACACATTGACAAAACACATTGAAAAGGCCGTCTGAACACCGTTCGAAACCCTTTCAGACGGCCTCAGCCCAACAGGAGAATACTGTGAAACAATTAAGAGAAGCCTACATCGTCGCCGCCACCCGCACCCCCATCGGCAAAGCCCCGCGCGGCATGCTGCGCACCACCCGTCCCGACGACATGCTCGCGCACGTCATCCGCTCGGTGGTTGCGCAAGCGCCCGGGTTGGATCCCGCCGAGATTAACGATGTGGTGGCCGGTTGCGCCTTTCCCGAAGCCGAATCCGGCCTCAACTTCGCCCGCATCGCCGCGCTGCTGGCAGGCCTGCCCGAAACCGTCGGCGGCCTCACCATCAACCGCTATTGCTCATCCGGCATCAACGCGCTGCAAATCGCCGCCGACCGCATCCGCACCGGCGAAGCCGAGGCGGTGATTGCCGCGGGCAGCGAAAGCATGTCGATGATTCCGATGATGGGCAACAAAGTGTCGCTCAATCCCGAAATTTTCGCCAAAGAAGAAAACTACGGCATCGCCTACGGCATGGGCTTGACCGCTGAAAAAGTGGCCGAACGCTGGAACGTCAGCCGCGAAGACCAAGATGCGTTTGCGCTGGAAAGCCACAAACGCGCCTTGGCAGCGATTGAAGCGGGCAAGTTCAAAGCCGAAATCAGCCCCATCGAAGCCGTCTACCGCAGCGCCGACCTCGCCAGCCGCGAAGCCAAAGAAGTGCGCAAACTCTGCGACACCGACGAAGGCCCGCGCCCCGATACCTCGCTGGAAGGCCTGGCCAAACTGCGCCCCGTATTTGCTGCTAAAGGCAGCGTGACCGCGGGCAACTCGTCGCAAATGTCCGACGGCGCAGGCGCGCTGTTGGTGGTGAGCGAAGACGTATTGAAACGCTACAACCTCACCCCCATCGCCCGTTACGAAGGCTTCGCCGTGCGTGGTGTCGCCCCCGAAATCATGGGCATCGGCCCGAAAGAAGCGATTCCGGCGGTATTGAAATCATCGGGCTTGAGCTTGGGCGATGTGAAATGGATCGAGCTGAACGAAGCCTTCGCCGCCCAATCGCTGGCCGTTATCCGCGATTTGGATTTGGACACTTCTATTGTTAACCCCAACGGCGGCGCCATTGCGCTGGGCCACCCGCTCGGCGCCACCGGCGCGATTCGTGCCGCCACCACCATCCACGGCATGCGCCAACGCGGTGAAACAGGCTACGCAATGGTCACGATGTGTATCGGCACCGGCATGGGCGCGGCGGGTTTGATCGAAGTGTTGTAAACGGAGAGTCAAGGCAGATGCCGTCTGAAAAGTTTTTTCAGACGGCATTTTTGTCGGCGGTGGTCGGATTCGGGCAGCGTGGGCTGCGCCCACGTTTCGGGGCATGGATTCTGCCATTTCAGACGGCCTGAGACCTTTGCAAAAAAATAACCGTCGCACCCGCGCAGGCGGGTGCCCAGTCTGAAGCGTAGCTTCAGCTTAAACGTACCAGCTTTGTAAATTTACAACCTATTAATTAATATTAATTTTTTTATCATCAAGATGGACAGACAAGCAAAGCTACGCTTTGCACTAGGCACCCGCCTGCGCGGGTGCGACGGGCAGGGGAATTTTGCAAAGGTCTCGGCCTACGGGGGTTCCGTGGGCGTGGCCCACGCTACACACTCCGCTGCCGTTTAGGGAATGGTTGATGCCGTCTGGAAATCAAACGGCGGGCGGATATGGAATCCGCCCTTACGAAGATTTCAGACGGCATCGGGCGTGATTGGGGATTTAAACATCAATACCGACTTGCGTCGGTATGACGGTGAACGTTGTTTCAGACGGCCTTTGTTTCGGCATGGCCAGCTCAACGCCCGATGCGGGTATGCGAGGTTTCTACCCCGCCTTTGATTTCGCCATACATCTGCGTGCCGCCGGAAGTGCCGTTGGCACAGGCGCTCAATAATGCTGCGGTCAGCACGGTTATGGCCAGATAGCTTATTTTCATGTTTATCCTTTCGATTCAGACGGCCTGAGAAAAACGCTGAGCGGATTACGTGGCTTTCGCCGCCCTTTGCAGCACTTCCCGAATATAACCTCTTCCACCGCCATTGGAAAGCCACGCAGCAAAAAGAGGCCGTCTGAAATATCCGCAAAAAAACCTGACGGAGCAAATCCGCCAGGTTTTTCAATACGACTGCCGCTTACAGCTTGTCGGCGGCTTCAGACAAATAGGAAGCCACGCCGTCGGGGCTGGCTTTCATGCCTTTGTCGCCTTTGTTCCAGCCGGCGGGGCACACTTCGCCGTTTTCTTCGAAGAATTGCAGCGCGTCTACCATGCGCAGCATTTCGTCGACGTTGCGACCCAGCGGCAGGTTGTTGACCACCTGGTGTTGCACGATGCCGTCTTTGTCAATCAGGAACGAGCCGCGGAATGCCACGCCGTCGGCGCTTTCCACATCATAAGCCTGCATCAGCTCGTGCTTCACGTCGGCCACCATGGTGAATTTCACCTGGCCGATACCGCCTTCGTTCAGCGGGGTGTTGCGCCAGGCGTTGTGGGTAAACTGGCTGTCGCAGGATACGGAAAACACTTCCACATTGCGCTTCTTGAATTCTTCCACGCGGTGGTCGTGGGCGATGATTTCAGACGGGCACACAAAGGTGAAGTCGAGTGGATAGAAAAACACAACCGCGTATTTGCCTTTGGCGGCGGCCTGGAAGTTGAAATCTTCTACAATGCTGCCGTCACCCAAAACCGCAGCGAATTTTTTGTCGCTGTCGTGGAAAAACGGGGCGGGCTTGTTCACTAATACGGCCATACTGCTCTCCTTTTATATGATGGTGGTGAAAATAAGGGGTTGTCGGCGCCGTGGCGAACGGGCAGCATAATCTGCTTGCCCGGTGCGCGGGTTGCGCGAAAAGCTCCCTAAGGTTTCCTGATGATTCGATTAACGGGTGTATTTTTGCCTGCAAACGCATCTGCTGCGTTAAAAAGCCTCGCAAGATGTCCAATCCTGCTGCGTTTTGGCTGGTTTTACTAGGGCTTCCTGACAATTCGATTTACGGGTGCTTTTTGCCCCTGAAAACGCATCTGCTGCGTTAAAAAGCCTCGCAAGATGTCCAATCTTGCTACGTTTTTTGCCTTGCATCTGCATTTTCAGGAACAAAAATCCCCTCATAAACGAATTGTCAGGAAACCCTAGCGCAGCGTGTAAAACCGCCTTCTTTGAGTAGCCTTGCATCTGTATTTTCAGGAACAAAAATCCCCTCATAAACAAATTGTCAGAAAGCCCTAGTCTACTACTAAATACGCTGCGCGGCAGATGCTTTGCAAAAATTATAGTTGGTTAGCGCAAATCGGGGCAAGCGGTCGGCTTCGTATCGCCTGTTGCTGAAACAGGGGAAGCTTTGAATGGGCAAACAAAAAAGCAGGCCGTAAGGCCTGCTTTTCGGGAGCTTTTGACTATAGTCGAAGAAATGAGTTTCTACTACGGCGTTGGCTCGCCGCCTTGTATCAGAATCTCATTTCTCCGACTATATCGGCACAGGTGATTCAAAAGTGCCGCTATCCAAACGCTGCTGTCAGCGCACTTCCATCACTTGCAGCATGTTGGTGCTGCCGCTTTCGCGCATGCGCGAGCCGCTGGTGATGATGTAAAGGTCGCCGCTTTCGAGCACGTTGCGCTCGACCAGCATGCTTTCCACTTCATCCACGGCCACGTCGTGATCTTGGCTGGTGGCCAGGATAATCGGGCGCACGCCGCGATACATGGCCATGCGGCGCTGGGCGGACACGCTCGGGGTGAGGGCGTAAATCGGCAGCTGGATGCTGTGGCGGCTGAGCTGGAAGGCGGTGGAGCCGCTTTCTGTGAGCGCCACAATGGCTTTGGCGCCGATTGCACGCGCCACGTGCACGGCGCCGCTGGATACGGCCAGATTGGTGCTCATGGCTTCGGTGATGTTGTTTTCATCGACGCCGTTGAGCGAATCCTGCTCGGCTTCGGCGGCGGCGCAGATGATGGCCATCTGGCGCACGGTTTCAAACGGATACGCGCCCACGGCGGTTTCGGCGGAACACATCACCGCATCGGTACCGTCCAATACCGCGTTGGCCACGTCGCTCACTTCGGCGCGGGTCGGCACGGGGTTGGTAATCATGGATTCCATCATTTGGGTGGCGGTGATGCTGAAGCGGCGCAGTTCGCGGGCGCGTTTGATCATGCGTTTTTGCAGCGCGGGCACGGCGGCGTTGCCCACTTCTACGGCCAAGTCGCCGCGGGCAACCATGATGCCGTCTGAAGCCTTGATGATTTCGTCGAGGTTTTCAATCGCTTCCACGCGCTCGATTTTCGATACCAGACCCGGGCGCACGGCGTCGCTGCCTTTCATTTCGGCTTCCACCAGGTCGCGGGCGATTTTCAGGTCTTCGGCGGATTTCACGAAGCTGACGGCCAGATAATCGCAGCCGATGGCAATGGCGGTTTTGAGGTCGCGGAAGTCTTTTTCGGTGAGCGCGCCGGCAGAGAGGCCGCCGCCTTGTTTGTTGATGCCTTTGTTGGATTTGAGCTTGTGGCTGTTTTGCACGGTGGTGAGGATTTCGCTGCCGCTGACGCTGTCGACAATCAGGGTCAAGAGGCCGTCATCGAGCAGCAATACGTCGCCCGCTTTCACATCATTGGGCAGGTCGCGGTAGTCGAGGCCGACGCGCTCGCGGGTGCCTTCGCCTTCGTGGGCGGCATCGAGCAGCAGTTTTTCACCGGCATTCAGCTCGATAAAGCCGTTGACGAGCTTGCCGACACGGATTTTCGGGCCTTGCAGGTCGGCCATAATCGCCACTTCGCGGCCGGCGCGTTTGGCGGCCTCGCGCACGATGGCGGCGTTTTCCTGGTGGAATTCGGCGGTGCCGTGGCTGAAGTTGAAGCGGACGACATTCAGGCCGCCGATGCGGATCATGTCTTCCAGCAGCTCGACATTGTTGCTGCCGGGGCCGAGTGTGGCCACGATTTTGGTGTTGTGACGGATGCGGGTCAAGTCGCGTTTGGTGGTGCTCATAACGGCTTCCTTTTATGGGTTTGTCAGGCGTTTCAAATTGACGGGATTGTAACCTGAAAATCCGGCAGATAGTCGTAAAATTACAGTTTTTTATGATTTAAACCAAACTATTCCGACGCGGGTTTTACGCCGTTGTGTTACGGCAAAGCGTCAATTGTGAATATCTACAATCAAAACAATGCGTCGTTGTGAATTCTGACAACGATACGCCCGGGGCGTTGACGGTCACTTTTGTGTAATATTGTTTCAGACGGCCTGGTTGATGCCGCAGCCGAGCTTGCGTTTTACCGCCTGCCCGGATAAGGTCCGGCCGCAGCAGGCCGTCTGAAAGATTTTATCCGCCCCGCAGATAATTGGCCGCCACACGCATATAGTGTTGGGCGGAATACACCAGAAAGGCTTTTTCTTCTTCGGTAAGCGGCCGCACCTGCTTCACCGGCGCGCCGACATACAGATAGCCGCTCTCCAGCCGTTTGCGCGGCGGCACCAGGCTGCAGGCGCCTATCATCACATCGCTTTCAATCACCACGTCGTCCATGATGGTGCTGTCCATGCCCACCAGCACGCGGTCGCCGATGGTGCAGCCGTGCAGCATCACCTTGTGGCCGATGGTGACATCTTCACCGATGACCAGCGGCGAGCCCTCGGGCTTGGCTTCGTTTTTGTGCGACACGTGCAGCATGCTCAAATCCTGCACGTTGCTGCGCGCGCCGATGCGGATGCTGTTGACGTCGCCGCGTATCACCGCAAACGGCCACACCGACACCTGCTCGCCCAGCACCACATCGCCGATGATGACGCAGGCAGGATCGATGTAGCAGCCTTCGGCGGTTGCGGGCGAGTGTTCCAGATAGGGGCGGATGTTGTTCATTTTATTCTCCTTTTCATGTTTTTCAGACGGCCTGTGTGTCAAACATTGTAGCAGTACCCCATGCCGTCTGAAAGCCTTATAATCATGGCTGAATCCTTTCTGAAAAGCCGCCATGAATACCGTTGACCGCCTCGAACGCCTGATTGCCTTCGACACCACCAGCCGCCACTCCAATCTCGCGCTGATCCACGATTGCGCCGATTATCTCGAATCGCTCGGCCTCAAGCCGTGGCTGGCCTACAATGCCGACCGAAGCAAAGCCAATCTGTTTGCCACCATCCCCGCTGCAAACGGCAGCACCGACGGCGGGCTGATTTTCAGCGGCCACACCGACGTGGTGCCGACCGATGGTCAGCAATGGCAGTCCGACCCTTATCAGGCCAGCATCCGCGACGGCAAACTCTACGGCCGCGGCAGCGCCGACATGAAAGGCTACATCGCCGCCGTGCTCGCCGCCGCGCCCGCGATGACGGCGGTCAAACTGAAAAAACCGCTGCACATCGCCCTTTCCTACGACGAAGAAATCGGCTGCCTCGGCGCGCCGGTGATGATTGCCGAATTGCAGCGGCGCGGCCTCACCCCCGAACACTGCATCGTCGGCGAACCGACCTCGATGCGGATGGTGGTGGCGCACAAAGGCATCCACACCTTCCGCTGCGCCGTGCACGGCAAAGCGGCGCATTCCTCGCTCACCCCGCAAGGCGTGAACGCGATTGAATACGCCGCCAAACTCATCGTCTTCATCAACGAACTCGCAGGCCGTCTGAAAAACCGCCACGACAACGACCCCGATTACGACGTGCCGTTTTCCACATTGAGCGTCAACCGCATCGGCGGCGGCATCGCCAGCAATATCGTGCCGCAATTGTGCGAATTCGAATTCGACTACCGCAACCTGCCGCACATGAACCCCGCCGACATCACAGCGCCGATTGAGGCGCACATCCGCGAAGTGTTGCAGCCGCAAATGCAGGCCGTTGACGCCAGTTGCCGCATCGAAATGCAACACGGCGAAAACGTACCCGCCATGCCCGAAGCCGAAGCGAAACTGTTGCACGATTTGGTCAGCCAATTGGTCGCCGACCACGCCCGTTTGAAAGTCGCCTACGCCACCGAGGGCGGCCAATTCCAGCAGGCGGGGATTTCCACCGTTATCTGCGGCCCCGGCAGCATCGAACAGGCGCACAAAGCCGACGAGTTTGTCGAACTCGCCCAACTCGCCCGCTGCGATGCGTTTTTACAGAAGCTGGTGGCGGCGCAAAGTTTGTAGTGCATTCGTCGAAAAGCGAAAGCGCACGATGGCTTGATAAGGTCAAGTTCTCAGGCCGTCTGAAAATAAAATACGCCGTCTGAAAAACAGCTTTCAGACGGCGTTGTTGCAGTGGAATAAAACAGCTTAATCGAAAATGTCGCGCACTTTGTCGAAAAACGATTTCTGGCGCGGCGTTTGCGAGCGGTCGAGGCCGGTGGAGATTTTTTCAAACTCTTCCAGCAGCTCTTTCTGGCGCTCGGTCAGGTTAATCGGCGTTTCCACCACCACGTGGCAATATAAGTCGCCGACGGCGCTGGAGCGCAATGATTTGATGCCTTTGCCTTTGACGCGCATGCGGCGGCCGGTTTGGGTTTCTTTCGGGATGTTGAGCTTGACTTTGCCGTCAAGCGTGGGCACTTCCACATCGCCGCCGAGCGCGGCCACGGTGAAGCTGATGGGCAGCTCGCAATGCAAATCGAGGCCGTTGCGCTCGAAGGTTTTGTGTTCCTTCACGCGCACCACCACATACAAATCGCCTGCGGGCGCGCCGTGCTGGCCGGGTTCGCCTTCGCCGGAGAGGCGGATGCGCTGGTTGTCGTCGATGCCGGCGGGGATGTTGACTTCAACGGTTTTGCTGGTTTTCACGCGGCCTTCGCCACGGCATTTGACGCAGGGATCCTTGATTTCCTTGCCGCTGCCGTGGCAGGTGGGGCAGGTTTGTTGCATTTGGAAAATGGCCTGGCGCACGTGGATGGTGCCCGAGCCGTGGCAGGTGGAGCAGGTGCTGGCCGAGGTGCCGGGTTTGGCTCCGGAGCCGTGGCAGACGTCGCATTCTTCGTAAGTGGGGATGGTGATGCGTTTTTTGATGCCTTTGGCGGCTTCTTCCAGCGTGATTTCCACACCGTATTGCAGGTCGGCGCCCTGATAATTGGGCTGACGGCCGCCACCGGCCGCGCCGCCGAACATTTGGCTGAAAATATCGCCGAAATCGAAGCCCTGTGCGCCGCCGAATCCGCCAAAGCCGCCGCCCGCGCCCATATTGGGGTCGACGCCGGCGTGGCCGAACTGGTCGTAGGCGCTGCGTTTTTCTTTGTCGGAAAGAATGGCGTAAGCCTGCTGCACTTCCTTGAATTTGGCTTCGGCTTCGGCATTGTCGGGATTGCGGTCGGGGTGGTATTTCATCGCCAGCTTGCGGTAGGCTTTCTTGATGTCGTCGTCGCTGGCGCTGCGGGCCACGCCCAGGGTTTCGTAAAAATCTTTGTTGCTCATGTCGGTATGTGGGTGGGAGTGATTCAAGTTGCTGCTCAATGTGTGGGCGGCAGCGGGAAACTCAAGAGGTGGCGCGGAATTTATTGGACGGGCTTCAGACGGCCTTGTCCCGCCGCCTGTCGCTGTCCGGAATAATCTTTCAGACGGCCTTCGAGGCAATAAGCAACAGAGGCCGAGACCTTTGCAAAATACCTTCTGCTGCATCGCAAAAGCATCCGATCCGTCATTAGCTTCGCAAGTCCGCTACGCTACCCCGGCGCAGGCCGGAATCCATAGTTCGCCATGACACCCCATTTGAAATCAAATAACTGAATCTTGGAGAAATGGATTCCGGCCTGCGCCGGAATGACGGATGGAATGGATATTTCCAAGAAAAAAGTATTTTGCAAAGGTCTCAGGCCGTCTGAAAAAATAATGCCAAACCGCAGCAGCGTGCTTGTGCAGGAGTGAGGCCGTCTGAAAGGCTTCGCTGATTAGCTTGCCCATTGCTGCAACAATTGCCGCAGGGCTTCGGGCTGCGGGTGGTCACTCTCGATGGCGCGTTGCAGCCAGCGGCAGGCGCTTTGGTTGTCGCGCGGCACGCCGTGGCCGTGGCGGTAGAGGCAGGCGAGATTGTATTGCGCTGTCGGATCGCCCTGGTCGGCGGCTTGGGCAAACCAATGGGCGGCTGTGGCGGCATCGGGCGGGCGGCCCTGGCCGTTGTAATACATCATGCCGAGGTTGGTTTGCGCCTTGCTGTGTCCTTGTTGCGCGGCGGCGAGGTAGAGGCGGCGGGCGGCGGCATAGTCTTGTGGGCGCTTGAGGCCGTAGTGGCAGGCGAACGCGGCCTGATAGTGTTGTTCGGCATGTTGGCAATCGAGGGCGGCCTGACGGGTTTGCTCGTAATCCTTGCGGTGGTTGAGGGCGCTGTCGGCAAGCAGGTTTTGGTGGGCGGCGGCATTGCCGAGGGCGGCGGCGCGTTGGTAATAGCCGCGGGCGCGTTCGGCGTCGGCTTCGGTGCCGAGGCCGTAGCGGTGGATGTCGCCCAACAGGCGCAGGGCTTCGGGATGTTGGCGCGCGGCGGCGGTTTCGGCATGACGGCGGGCGCAGGCGGGGTCGCGTTCGGCGTGTCGGCCGAGCAGGTAGATTTGTGCCAAGGCAACGTGGGCGTCGGGATCGTGTTGCGCGGCGGCGCGCTGGAACCAGCCGAGCGCAGCGGCATGTTCTTCTTGCTGCTGCAAGAGTTCGGCCAGCGCGGTTTGGGCGGCGGCAAGGCCGTCTGAAGCGGCTTGGTGCAGGTGTTCGGCAGCTTTGGCAAAATCTTGCGCAACCGCCTGGCCGTGGCGGTATTGGTTGCCGAGCTGCCAATGAGCCTCGGCCAAACCTTGCGCGGCGGCCTGCCGGTAGAGGGCGTGTGCACGGGCAAGGTCGGGGCGCGGCGCGTGCTGGTAATGGCGGGCGAGCCAGTATTGTGCGGCGGGATGGTGTTGCGCGGCGGCTTGTTCCGCCCAGTGTTGCGCGGCCGGGTGTTTGCTGTCGTCGAAGTGCTGCATCAGGCGCAGTTGCGCGGGCAGGAATCCGGTTTCGGCCAGGCGGGTGTAGGCGGGCAGCAGGGTTTCGATGGGGGTGGCATCGGCTTCCCGGAGTTGCAGGAGGTTGTAGCGGGCATAACGATGACCCGCGGCGGCAGCCTGTTGCAGCAGCGCCACGGCGGCCTGGCGGTCGGCGGCGGCACCGTGGCCGTAAAAGCGGCAGCCCGCCAATTGAAAGGCTGCTTCGGCATGGCCTTTTGCCGCCGCGCGGGTGAGTAGGGGCAGGGCGGCGGCATAATCGGGCGGCGCGGCATCGAGCAGCGTTTGTGCTTGGATGAACAAGGTGTCGGCAGGCAGGGCGGGCATGATGGAAAGCGGGATTGGGAAACAGCAGGATTATACGGCGATATGCTGTCTGTTTATCGAGATGATGGATGAATGGTGTGTTTTGGCCAATTTGAGGTTTGGTAAAGCCGAAGCCGTCTGAAAGGTTTCAGACGGCTTCGGCTTTACGGTTTTTTGATGTCGAAATCGGGGAAATTCACGCGGCTGTAGAAGCTGCCGTTGATTTGGGTGACGTTGATGTGATACATGCGGTAGGCGTGAAACAGCTTGCTGTCGGGCTTGGCCGGGCGTTTCCAGAAATCGGCCAGCTTGGCCTGGTCGGTGATGCCGGGGATGTCGTAATGGGCGCGGCCGATGACTTTCACCGGCATGTTGTGAATCAGCGCGGAGAGGCCGCTGGTGCTGTTGAGCGTGACCATGCCGATGCCGTGGCGCAGAAACACCGGCAGCGGCACGTCGTGTACGTAAAACACGCGCCCTTTGAGCTTGGGGTGTTTTTTGATGAAATGGCGGATGTCTTTTTGATAGTCGATAAAGCCGCGATCCATCGGGTGTTGCTTCACAATCAGGTTAACATCGTCGGGGGCGTGGGCGGCAAACGAGCTGAGCATGTGCAGCAGGAAATTGCGCACCGATGAGAAATCGCTGTGCACGCGGATTTGGCTGTCGTTGAACACTTGCAGCGGCAGAATGAAAAATTTGCCGTATTTGCCGCTTTCCACCTGGCGGGCGAAATTGCGGTCTTGCAGCGCATAATTGGCGCGCTTGAAGCCGGAGAGCGTCCACAGCCTGATGTAGTGGCCAAGTTCGCTGATGCGGTGGTGGATATAGTGGGGGTATTTTTTCTGGTTCAGGTTGGCCGCCACGTAATAGCGGGCGGCGATTTTGGCCATCGGCAAAAAGCCGCCGGGCACGGGCGCAGGCGCTTCATATTCCTGTTGGCCGAGGCGGGGCAGCGCTTCGGTAAAAAAACGGCTGTCGTGCGGCAGCGGCGAATAAGCGTTGACGCCGCTTTTTTCGAGCGTGACGAAATGCGGGCGGAAATAGCCTTCTTCAAAAGCCCAGAAGCTGAGGTTTTCCAGACTGTCGGCCAGCTTTTTGGCCTGCACATGATAAGGGCGGGTGTCGCCGAAACACACGATGGCCTGGATGTGGTGCTCTTTGACGAATTTGGCCAGAAAATCGGGGAAATCCTGATAGGTATCGCGGTATGCGAATGTATTGAGTTTGCCGTTGGGGTAAAAAAGCTCGTCACCGTAATTGAAATTGAGCTTGAACACGGTTTTTTTGTGTTTTTGCGTGAGCCAGCCGGCAAAGTCATTAAAAAATGAACCAATCGGCCCCTGCAACAGCAGGATGCGGTGGTGGTTGGAAACCAGCTCTTCCAGATAGCTTTTGATTCTCGGGTGTTCCATGATGGCTTTGGTATTGGAATTATTAATGACTATAACACTTTAATTATTTGAACGATAAATAAAGCTGCCGGATTTTGCCGGCCTGCTTGCTGAGCCAGCTTCTGTGTAGTGAAGTGTTGTTTTTTTGTGTCTGTTTTTGTTGTTTCAAAACCTCGATGGCCGTGGCGGCATTGATGATGCGGCGGCTGTCGGGGTGAACATAATTGGGATAATGGATTAATGTTCCCGCTATCAGCTCGGGCAAAGTGAGCTTGCGGCTGCGGCGGGGGATGGGCAGGTGGTCGCTGGTCAGCCCCCAGCCTGCATAAAAAGGCAGACCGTAGCAATATACGCGCTTGCCGCGCAGCAGCGCTTCGAAGCCGGTGAGGGACGTCATGGTATGCACTTCATCGGCGGCGGCCAGGCAGGTGAGAATGTCGCATTCGGTCACAATTTGGTCGGCGTAGGGCGCCGCATCGGCAGCCGTTACGCCGCCGATGCGGTTGCCGCTTACGACATCGGGGTGCGGCTTGTAGATGATGTAGGCATCGGGGCGGGCGGCGCGCACGGCTTTCAGCAAATCGAGGTTTTTAAAGATTTGCGGCGAGCCGTAGCGGATGGAGGCATCGTCTTCCACCTGGCCTGGCACCAGCAGGATTTTCCGGTCGGTGTCGGGCAGAGAGAGCGTGCCGCTGCCGACGTTGTATTTGCTGATGGCCGATTCGGTGAGCGCCTGCTGTAAGGCAGAGGCCGTCTGAATATCTTCTTCGCTGAAAGGCTGGTGTTGCAGAATCTGCTCCAGCCGCGAGGGCGCTTCGGCGTTGAAATAGATGCCGAGGTCGTCGGTAACCAGCGACAGCGGCGGCACCAGATTGGAGCCCAGCCCTACCGAGCGGATAAAGCCGTCTTCCATGCGCAGCAGCGGTAAGTTGCGGCGGGCGGCAAACTGCATCAGCTCGTCTTTGCCGCGCCCCCATACCAACAGCCGCGCATCGCTGCCGAAGCGGGCTTGCTGCAATTTTTTCAGCGATGAAACAAAATGCAGGCGACAAGAAGGAACGTTGAAAAAAGGCTTCATCACCGCACGCTTCCACAACGACATGCCCACGCAATACAAATCGCCGCGCAGCTTTTCGTTGAGACGGCGGGCTTGCGCCAGATAGTCGATGACATCAAACAGCGTGCCTGCTGCGCCGGTGTTCGGATTGATGTAGCGGCTGTATTGCAGGTAAGCGGCGGCAAACAGCTGCGGCAGCGAACGCGGCGCGCGGCGGCCTTGTGCGGCGAGCGCGGCCACATCGGGATGGCGGTCGTCACTCACGCCCCAGCCCGCATACCAGGGCAGCCCGAAGGTGACCACCGGTTTGCCGCACATCAACGCTTCAAAGCCCATCTGCGAGGTAACGCAATACACTTTGTCCACAGCCTGCAGCAGCGAAATCGGGTTAATGTCTTCTGCTAGCAATTTCACCCGGGCATCGGCCGACAATTGGGTGAGGTAGCCCTGTTTTTTACCGCTCACCACGTCGGGATGGGTTTTCACCCAGATTTCCGCTTCCGGATTTTCTTGCAGGGCCGTCTGAAACATGGCTTCAAACGTGGCCGCATCGGCGCCGCCGTAGCGGATGGCCATGTCGCCGAAAGTTTGGTCGACCAGCAATACCCGCGGCTTTGCAGGCTGCTTTGCCAACAGGCCGTCTGCAAGCATGGGCGCATGATTGTATTTTGACAGTTGATTGGCGGTAATCAAGGCCATGGCCTGTTGCGCTTCGTTAAGCATTTCAGACGGCATTGTATCTGCCGCCAACACCAACTGCTCCAAGCGGGAAGGGCGGCCGGTGTCGTAATAAATACCGATATCGTCTACCACTACGGCAAACGGCGGCCAGCCCGTTACCCCCAGCCCCGGCGAGCGCAAAAAACCGTCTTCCAGCGCGACAAACGGCACGCCGCGCCGCGTCGCATAAGCCCGCGCTTTTTTGGTGGACGGGCGCAAGCCCCAGCCCAACACGGCATTCGCGTCTGCAGGCGCAAACACGCCTGTTTTTTGCAGGCGGTATTCCGGCAGGAAAGCAGCGAGATGCGGAATTTTCCAAATGCCGTTGGAGAAAATAAGGGCGCGGTTCACGAGTGGTAGGATATATGGATAAACGGTCACGTTATTTTAACATACAACAAGCGGGGAAATGAGAAAACAAAGAGGCCGAGACTTTTGCAAAATTTCCCGCTCATCGCACCCGCGCAGGCGGGCGCCTAGTGTAACGCGTGGCTTTGCTTGTTTGTCCATTTTTCTTATTCTAAAAAACAAGTTGAATCATGAAGTTGCCCATTCTCAAGACTGATTCAGTTTAAGCTGGGGCTGTGCTTCAGACTGGCCACCCGCCTGTGCGGTCGTGACAGTTATTTTTTTGCAAAAGTCTCAGGCCGAGGCCTTTGCAAAATACTTTTTTCTTGGAAATATCCATTACATCCGTCATTCCGGCGCAGGCCGGAATCCATTTCTCCAAGATTCAGTTATTTGATTTCAAATGGGGTGTCATGGCGAGCGATGGATTCCGGCCTGCGCCGGAATGACGGAGCGGATGCTTTTGCGATGCAGCAAAAGGTATTTTGCAAAAGTCTCAGGCCGTCTGAAACAAAAAAGTTCAGACGGCCTCAACCGCGTTTGAAATCTCTGCCGCGTTATCATAGCAACGCCCCCGCGTGTGCGCCTTGTTTGCCATTTCAGAAACGGCAACCAGGGCGAACACATGGGTTCGCCCTGTGTGAATGTTTCAGACGGCAACAGCCTGTGGCCGATGGCTCACGCAAAGTAAACCGCTTCGGCAAATACCTTGCCGGCAGCGTCTTTGGCCGACAAGGCAGGCGCGCCCTGTAGCGGCCAGACCACATTCACAGTTGCATCGTTCCACAGCAGCGAATGCTCGGCTTGCGGATTGTAATAATCGGTGCATTTATATACAAATTCAGCTTCATCGCTGAGTACATAAAATCCGTGGGCAAAGCCTTCGGGCACCCACAGCTGGCGCTTGTTTTCCGCCGAGAGCATTTCCCCCGCCCATCGGCCGAAAGTGGGCGAGCTGCGCCGCATGTCCACCGCCACATCAAACACGCAACCCGATACCACACGCACCAGCTTGCCCTGAGTGTTTTCCGTTTGATAATGCAGGCCGCGCAACACGCCTTTGGCCGATTTGGAATGGTTTTCCTGCACAAACGTGCGGTCGCATACATGTTGCCGAAACCATTCGTCGCGAAAGGTTTCCATAAAAAAGCCGCGTTCGTCGCCAAACACCTGCGGCTCCAGAATTTTCACATCGGCAATGGCAGTGTCGATAATCTTCATGACTGAGTGCCCCGCAACAGGCGCAGCAGGTATTGGCCATAGCTGTTTTTCTGCATCGATTCGCCGATGCGCGCCAAATCGTCATCGCTGAGCCAGCCGTTGCGCCAGGCAATCTCTTCCAGGCAGGCCACCTGCAAATCCTGAATATGCTCCACCGTGCGCACGAATGCCGCCGCATCTTGCAGGCTCTCGTGCGTACCCGTATCCAGCCAGGCAAAGCCGCGGCCGAGCAGCTGCACATTAAGCGAGCCGTCTTCCAAATACATCTGATTGATAGACGTGATTTCCAGCTCGCCCCGTTCAGACGGCCTGACCTGCTTGGCAAAATCCACCACGCGGGCATCGTAAAAATACAAGCCGGTCACTGCCCAGTCAGATTTGGGCTTGGCCGGTTTTTCCTCAATGGAAAGCGCGGTAAAGTGTTCGTCGAATTCCACCACCCCGAAGCGCTCGGGATCTTTCACCTGATAGCCGAACACGGTCGCACCCTGCCCGCGCTGAGCTGCCTGCCTGAGCGTTTGCGAAAAAGACTGGCCATAGAAAATATTGTCGCCCAACACCAGGCAGCAGCTGTCGCCCGCAATAAAATCCTCACCAATCAAAAAGGCCTGCGCCAAACCATCAGGGCTGGGCTGCACGGCATACTGCAAACGGATACCGAAATCCCCGCCATCGCCGAGCAAGCGTTTGAAGTTTTCATGGTCTTCCGGCGTGGTAATCACCAGAATATCGCGGATGCCCGCCAACATCAAAACCGAAAGCGGATAATAAATCATCGGCTTGTTGTACACCGGCAAAAGCTGCTTGGATACGCCGCGTGTAATCGGATAAAGCCGTGTGCCCGAACCGCCGGCGAGGATGATGCCTTTCATATTGCACCTTTGAAAATATTTGAAGAGAAGCCGAGACCTTTGTAAAAATAACCGTCGCACCCGCGCAGGCGGGTGCCTAGTGCAAAGCGTAGCTTTGCTTGTCTGCTCATTTTTTGATTCCAAAAAATACAATAAAAATCAAAAACTTGTTGATTTTCAAGACTTTTGTGTTTAAGCTGAAGCTGTGCTTCAGACCAAGAGCCCGCCTGCGCGGGTGCGACGGTTATTTTTACAAAGGTTTCAGGCCGTCTGAAAACAGATTTTACAAGCAATTCAAGATTACTTGTAAGAAAAGCTAGCGTTGTTTTAACATACAATCAAAGCGTAAATGACAGAGGCCGTCTGAAACGGTGGGCGTTCAGACGGCCTTGTCATTTATTCATCGTACCCGTTGGGGTTTTGACTTTGCCAACGCCAAGCATCCTGCATCATTTGCTGCAGATTCCGCTGCGCGCGCCAGCCGGTCTGCGAGCCTGTATAGGCCGGGTTGGCGAAACAAGTTGCGATATCTCCCGGGCGGCGCGGCTGGATTTGATAAGGAACCTTCAAACCGGAAGCTTGTTCGAACGCCTGAATAATTTCCAATACCGAATAGCCGTTACCTGTGCCCAAATTATAGATATGCACACCAGATTGGTGGCTTTTGGCCTGCATGGCTTTCAGATGGCCGTTAGCCAAATCTACCACATGGATATAATCGCGCACCCCCGTGCCGTCGGGCGTGGGGTAATCATTGCCGAACACTGACAAATAAGGCAACTTGCCTGATGCCACTTGGCAGACATACGGCAGCAGATTGTTTGGAATACCGCTCGGGTGCTCGCCAATCAAACCGCTTTCATGCGCACCAACCGGGTTGAAATAGCGCAACAGAATCACGCTCCAGCGCGGGTCGGCTTTTTGAATAT
This sequence comes from Neisseria sp., assembly GCA_030538415.1. Taxonomy (GTDB): domain Bacteria; phylum Pseudomonadota; class Gammaproteobacteria; order Burkholderiales; family Neisseriaceae; genus Neisseria. Next base: position 49,768 of record JAUNTY010000001.1, read on the forward strand.
CGGCCAAAATACGCTCAACCATATATTTGGACGTGCCATACGGATTGGTGGTGCCGCCGGTGGGCATATCTTCGGTAATCGGCGTGTGTGTCGGGTCGCCATATACCGTGGCCGACGAACTGAACACGATATTGAATACGCCTGCCGCTGCCATTTCTTCGGCCAAAATCAGGCTGCCGACCACATTATTATCGTAATACCTAACCGGCTCGCGTGTGCTCTCGCCCACCGATTTCAAGCCTGCAAAGTGCATTACCGTAGAGATATTGTGCTTGGAAAAAATCTCTTTCAGAATATTGCGGTCGCGGATATCGCCTTGATAAAAAGGAATTTCCCTGCCGGTAATCTGATGCAGCCTCGGCAAAATTTTTGCAGAAGAATTGCATAGGTTGTCCAAAATAACCACATCGTAATGCGCTTGAATTAGTTCAATTACAGTATGTGAACCAATAAAGCCGGTTCCCCCGGTAACAAGAATAGCCATAATGAATAAAAGAGTAAGTATGGTAATAGTTTATTGTAACCCAATTAGGGATTGACGGACATAAATCAAAACAAAGGCCGTCTGAAACCTTATGGATTGCAGACGGCCTTTGAGTGTTGTAACTGAAGTTATTTGATTTCCAATGCAGGGAAGGATTTTACCACATCGTCTACGGCTTTCACGCGAACCAGAAAATCTTCCAATTTATCCAAAGGCAGCGCGCTCGGGCCGTCGCAACGGGCTTTATCCGGATTCGGATGCGCTTCCAAAAAGAGACCGGCCAAACGCGTAGCCATACCGGCCAGCGCCAAATCCAAGACCTGCTCACGGCGGCCGCCCGATGCCGCTGCGCCCGAAGCACGTTGCTGCAAAGAGTGGGTCACATCGAAAATAATCGGCAAATCGCCGCAGGTTTTCTTCATCACACCGAAGCCCAGCATATCTACCACCAAATTATCATAGCCGAAGTTGGCACCGCGCTCGCACAAAATCAATTGGTCGTTGCCTGCTTCTTTGAATTTCTCAACAATATTGCCCATTTGCGACGGGCTTAAGAATTGCGGCTTTTTGATATTGATAACACGGCCTGTTTTCGCCATGGCTACCACCAAATCGGTTTGGCGCGCCAAAAAAGCAGGCAGTTGCAACACATCCACCACTTCGGCCACCGGCTCGCATTGATAAGGCTCGTGCACATCGGTAATTACCGGCACGCCGAATTTCTCTTTTACCGCCGCAAAAATCTTCATCCCCTCTTCCAAACCCACGCCGCGATAAGAATGGATGGAAGAGCGGTTGGCCTTGTCGAAAGATGCCTTGAATACATAAGGAATACCCAGCTTGTCGGTGACTTCGATGTATTTTTCACAGGCGTAAAGCGTGGAATCGAGGTCTTCCAAGACGTTTAAGCCACCGAAGAGGGTAAAGGGGGCGTTGTTGGAAAGAGTAAATTGATTTAAATTTATGAAGTTCATAATAATTACCTTAAGTTGTGAATACAGACATATTTAGAGCCTATGTATTCTTTAAAAATGGAGACCCTATGAGTCTGATGAGGCTACGGCCAATTCTGTGAACGGTTAAGTTAGGAAACAATATTAAACTTACTGTGAAACGTTAAAAATATCAAGTGTAGGCTACGTTCGGAGTCGGACGGCCTGTTTGGTTGCTATGGTACATTGGTTTGGACATACGAGAGGTGTGATGCAAGCCAAGTGCGCGGCTTTCAAAGTGAAAAGTTACGAAAATCCGTATGTGTTCGTATCGAAATACACCCTACGCGCGGTTTTGTAGGAAGTTTATTTCTATAATTTAGTGAGCACTCAGGGTTGAGTGAGCATTCAGAGTTGTTGTAAATAGTTAAAGATGGACTAAATGTAATATTGAATATTCCTCCTGCCGCCATTTTTTTTCTGCCAATACCAAACACCACCAGCAGTATTTTCATAATAACGGGAGAGCTGTCCATGCTTTTGTTCATTGCTTTCAAACTGGTAAAATGCACGGTTGTTTTGATTTGGTGTTCTGCAAAAATTTAGCGGAATGATGGGAAATCTCGAATAACACTTTGATAAAAGTTAATATTGTGTTAGCAATTTTTTCAAGAAAGGTAGTATATTGATACTTGAATTGCAAAGGTTGCTGAGAATTATAACATCGCAATCTATGGTAATCATGGAAGTAGCGGTGTGCGAACTGATAGGGCATGTATAGTCATTGGTAATGGTTTTATTATAAATATTGCGCCTTTGAGATAGGTTGCTATTTTTTAAACAATACTAATTTATGGTAAAATAATTAATATTTCTTATTTGCATAAGGCTAGATTTATTCAACAAAATTCGATATGTCACTACTTAAATTTAACTTATGAACACTTACTATTCTAATACATCCGGTACGCCACTATTGAGTGTTATCGTACCCATATATAATTCCCAACAATTTTTGCTAGAAGCATTACAATGCCTGAAAAGGCAAAGAAAATTTGATTTTGAGTTCATTCTAGTGAATGATGCTTCTACAGATGATTCTGAAAAAATTATTTTGGAATTTATTAGCAAGGATAACCGGTTTCATTATGTAAAAAATCGTATCAATTCTGGTTATGGTTTCAGTTGCAATACCGGTATCAGTAAAAGCAAGGGGATGTATATCGCAATTTTTGAGCCAGATGATTTAATACCTGATGATTTCTATGAAGATTTGCTTATAACTGCACTTGATAACCCTAAAGCCGACATTGTCAAATATAATGGTATTTATGAATTTAATCAAAATACAACTAGACAATTGTTTAAAATGAAAAATTTACCGTCAGATGTGTTTTTGGGAAAGAGTTATCCGCGATTTTGGAGAAGCCATCCTTCTACTATAAATGCTGTATATAAAAGGGATTTTCTAGTTAAAAATAATTTGAAATATGTTTCTGGAGCAGGGGCTTCTTTTCAGGATGCTCAGTTTTTTACTGCCCTATATTATGCCAATCCTCAAATTGTTGTTATAGATATGTGCAAATACCTTTACCGAAAACATACGAATCAATCGGTTGCTCAAATAGCGGAAGAGAAGATAGATATTGTCATTGATAATTGGAGTGAATTTTTTGCAATTCATGCGAATAGCATTAGAAAAGAAACGGCTTGGTTTGCCAACATACAGATGTATCGACAATTTTCTTCATTGAGTAGACATTTTGGTAAGAAAGCACACAGATTTAATATCATTTATTCTAAACACATTGCCAAGGGTAAAATTCCCAATATCCTGGAATTAAAATGGTTTGATTTTGATTTACATGATATTGTCCGGTTTTATTGGTTTGTATTCAAAGGATATTATTTAAGGGTGCTTGAGAATAGGAAATAGTTGTCTGAGTAACCCTGTATTTTGTAATAAATCTAGAATACAGGGTTATTTTATTTATTGTTCCCAACGGATGTTTCTACGTACAATTTTGGCAGGGATACCAGCTAAAATCGTATTTTCTTCAGAAAATTGTTGATTGATAATACTCCCGATGCCGCATACACAGTTATTTGGAATATACGACCCCTTTAATACCGTAACGTTTTCGCACAACCATACATGATTGCCTATAAAAATATCTTGTGCAGGATTAATCCTTTCTTCGCTTTCTGTACAGAATATAGCGTGGGAGTCAGTAGTGGATAGGGTAACATTATTGGCAAATAATGAACCTTTTCCAACAGATATAGAATTATCTTTCTCTGCTAATATAATGTTTGTGTTACCGTTAAAGGTTACATCATCACCAATTTTACAAGTCAAATCGCCAGATGGCCTCCCCCCCCCCGAAGTCAATAATGAAATAAAGGTGTTTTTCCGGCAAATAATATTTTGGCCAACTTCAACCATGCAATTATTAGCGTTGATAGTTATGGTTAAACTTCCTAGCAATATGGGAGGTGAGTATATTTTAACTCTATTATTTTGGCCATTAATATTGATACGAAGCCGCTGTTCTGCTTTGTAATCGAAATTGCAGTCTACATAATTGCCACGGCTGTCAATAGGCTGCATATCTGATTCTTCACTCATTTATTCGCGTCCCTTAAAAAAGTTACGAATTTGATTGGATCGTTTACTCAACATATCTGAAAAAAATAAACGGGGGTTGTTTTTTAATTTTTTCCATTTTCGTTGTGCGGCGGTTTCCGGTTTGGGTTGCTCATGAGGTAATGTTGTAATTATTTCAGGTGGTGTAACAACTGTAATTGATGATGCAGTTTTTGGAGTTACGGACTCTGCTTTTTTAGCTGTTGGGCGAGGCTGTTTGGCTTTTTTCGTACTGAGAGGAACAACTAAAAATTCTTGTTCAAAATTACGTTTGAAGTTTGCCTCGAAACCTACGGGCATCTTGCTCCGCTGATGAGGAGAAATACCTTGAAAAATATTAAAATCTTCATAGATTTTTTCAATGGTTTTTGAATATTCCTGATGGAAATATTTCAAATGCAGTTGTTCTTCGTACAAGTTGCTATTTTGATTTGACATTTCCTGCTTCTGTTTTGTTGTCATATTCAAAAATTCGCGAACAACCCGTTCAAAATCATCAGCGTTTTCCGGTTCTGCCAATAATGCTCCATTGGTTTTTCCTGACAGCCACTTGTAACCACCTACATGGCAGCCTAATAAAGGTGTGCCCAGAGCTAAAATCTCAATCATGCTCAAATCAAACAGGCTGCCTTTATTCGGGCACAGACAGGCATCGGCCATATTAATATAATTGCCAGGCTCGGTAGTAAATGGAATTTGAATCCATTGCGGCGTGTTGAAACTTGGCTCGCGAACACTTTCTCCAACCACAACAAAATACACGTTAGGATTTGTTGGAATGATTCTTTTAGCTGTCTCGATTAAAATATCGTAACCACGAATATTGACAAAACGCCCCAAATACAACAAAACTGTTGCATCTTTCGGAATGTTTAGACTTTGGCGCATTATGTCATTATCAATGTTGTATGATTTTTTTTGCCCTGATGTAGTACAGAAATAGATTTTTTTGTCTTTGATAATTTCTTTAAATTCTGGCCAGCTTCTAAAGTATCCCTCCATGCTATATTCACTAGGAAACATTAAGGCATCAGATAGCTTAAAAGCCCAATAGTCACGTTGTTGGTAGAAATATTGGAGAGTTGCTTTATCCGCATCACTCCAAGCACGCCCTCTGGAAATTAATTCCATATCTTCAAATTCAGGCTTATGTGGATTATGTGTGGTTAAAATCTTAACAACCTTATCTTCAATACCTTCTCGACGCAATGTATTAAATACTGGTAAAAAATTATATGCGCCATGCATATGGATTGAACGAATATTTCGGAAGTCGATTTTCCCATACTCGCTTAGCGGCAAAACCTCTCTAAACCAACGCTTTCTTTCGTTGATTAAGACCTGCATGCCCTCTTTATTTTCAAATTCATTAATATATTGGAAATCCTCCCAAATTAATTTTTCTAAAGCACGGTTGTATATCCGCTCTCCTTCATTGACATTAGGGAATAAGAAACAATTTTGAATATTACTGTTCGGGGTAACAAACTGACCATAACGTTCAAAGCTGGCATACAGCGTTGAAAGATACCCTACCGAACCACCTTTATTTAAGTTAAAACCTTCATGGCAGTGGATATAATGTTTTAACATTGCTCGATGCCCCCTTCTTGAATGAGTGAATTTAAAATTAATGCTTCTTTTGACCATTTGTGGAATGAAAGTTGTTTTCCTGCACTCGGGTCACCACTGAAGTAATGTTTAATACCATCTAATTGGTCGGTTAGAGAGAAGCCGAAAATGGAAATAGAATCGACCAAATCCCTATTTTCTGCCAACCAAAGAACTACAAGCAAACCTAGAGAGAAAATTCTCATATCGTACTTCCTCATGAAGTACTCAGTATCAAACATTGTAATTTTAGTGCCTGCTTGTGCCAAATTAGTCAGATAGTCTAATCGAAATTTTGGAATAAAACTGTTTGCTCGAGGCAGTAATAAGAAATCAATGCAGCCAGCTTCTTCTTTTAATTTTAAAGATTCCAAAGTAGGTGTACAGGCTTTTACAGATACTTTCTCACCATAATCAATTTTAGTATCTTGATTGGTTTCAAAATTATTAAAACGAATAACAATATCGTAGGAATCGATTAATGCTCCTTTTCGCTTGTTTAATTCACAAGGGCTGTTTCCAACTACTGCTATTTTTTTACCTTTAATATATTTTTTGAAATCAGCCAAGTTTTTATTTGATTCATCATAAAACTTATATGCTACTTGCAATAAAGAAACATTTTCCAGTTCAGGGAATTGGGAAATATGGAAATCCTCAGCCAACAAGCGTGCAAATTGAGCATCATCGCAATATACGGACAAATCAGGAATACTGTCAAACGTCCGGGCAGCAGTCATTAATTTTACAGTTTGAGCATTATTGATGCGGAATAATGAAGAAAATTCTTCTTTTTCCAGTAAGGTTTTAACAAAGCTTTTAATGATATTACTTCTTTGAAACCCAGGCGTATTGAGTAAGGGATAAACCTCATTAAATATATTGATTGTCGGGGCATTTTCCTCCAGCATCCTTGCCAATTTATATCTAGCAAACCCCATAAATTGGAAATAACTGCCATCATTGAGTACTTTATGCAAAGGAGGTAGGTCTTGCAATGGTGTGACTGTAGGTGAAATTGGTAATAAATTTTCTTTTTGAAAACGTAAATTAGGCAATTGTTTTTGAATAAATTGGTATGTCCATTCTTCACATAAAAGTTTTTTGCCATCTGAAATCTGCTCAATCAATCGCAAGATACTGCTTTGAAGCTCATGATTACCACTTGATTTATGCCAATAAACTGACAAATGTTTTAAAAAGTAACCACGAATAGCAGGTTCTTTTGAAGGTTTGATATGTCGATCATTGAAAAAATTTTCTGTAATTTTCAAAATAGAAGCAAAACGGTTTTGATTGGTTACTGATTGCCCGGGAATATCACGGTTATAGTAATAACCGCCACCAGGCATTACAGCAACTTTCTCTGACATATTTAGAACGGAAGCAATAAATGATACATCCTCATAGGCGCGAGCTTTGTTATCTAAGGAAATATAATTATCTTCAAGGAAAGACTTTTTGTATATTGCAAAGCAAATACCGACATTACCAAAGGCAAGACGGTGACAAATTTCATCTTTAGTTAATTGTAGAGAGCCTGTAAAACGCTTTGGTTGATAGATAGAAACCAGTCTTTTTCGGAAACCTTGACGACACTCGAAATATGAATTGTAAAAAACAACATCTGCACATAACCCTTCCGCAGTAGCCAACAAAGGAGCGTAATAGTCATTATCTACATAATCATCAGGATCCAGGATGGCAACATATTCACCTGCCGCCACTGACAGACCTGCATTGACTGCTGTTCCATACCCTTGATTTTCTTGAAAAATTACTTTTACCTGTTTGGGGTGTTTGTTCTGTAATTTTTTCAGTACCTTGAGTGTGTTATCTAAAGAACCATCGTCAACAGCAATCACTTCGACATTTGGGTATTGCTGATTCAATACGGACAATGCAGCTCGTTCTACATAGGGAGCAACATTGTAACAGGGAAGAATGACTGAGATTTTTTTCATAATTAATTCCGTAGCTATTTTTCTTGGCTTAATTTAAGTTATCGCTATTTAATTTATCAGCGACAATTAATGCATCAATCATGGAGTCTTCAATAGAACAGTATTTCCAATCACCATAACGACCGATACTGTAAATGCCATAAGCTTCCAAATCAGCTTTAATAGTTATTTTTAGATTTTCTAATTTTGAATCAACATGAACGTATGCAGGATCCATAATGATTGTTGAGTGTGAAACTAACTCATTATCCTCACCTATAACTTCAAGTTTTTTAAGATTTTCTAAAGTAAGATGGAGCTGCTCTTTAATATCAGTGGTTTCGTTGGCAGAAAGGCCAATCTCAACATACATACTGAGTTTATCGCTATCAAGAATATTGTCGTAAAAGCCAATTCGGTAGAAGTTGACTGATTTATCGGGAATGTAAGCCCAGTGAATATCCTTAATCCAAGATTTTTTTGAAAATCCTAAATTGAATACCAATACTTTATTCCATGAAAGATTGTTAGCAACCTCTGTATAATCAGTTTTATTTTTAAATAAAGTTAAAAATTTATTTAACGGAGATGAGTTAATTAAAAATTCATAAGAGATTTCTCTACCTAAATTAGTCGTTGCTATTTTTGATGTGCAATCAATTGAAATAACAAATTCATTTAACAGAATCTTATTTTTATCAATATTTTGAGCTAAGGCATCCACAAAAATTTTAGCCCCATTTTTTGGGTACATAAATTGGGAATTATAGCTTCCTTCGTAACCGCCTTTAAAATTCTTAATAACTTGTTCTAAATCCGCATAAGGGAAAAAACGTCCCATAGCATCCTTGTCCAGGCTGTTTAAATCACAAGCATATAATTTTTCGTTGTAAGGTCTCAAAAATTTTTCTGTAATTGAAATGCCAAATTTCCCATAAAGCATATCAAGAAAAGAGTTAAACTCCGATTCAGATTCTTGCTTTTTACGGAAATATAAATCATAAAGGCAGTCAATAAATTCTTCCTTTTTCAGTTGATGGATATTTGCCTGAAAAGGAAAGTCGACAATGATGTCCTTGTAAAAAATCTTTGTACATTTATCTTTATAAATTAGCTCATCGGGATTAATACGATTTTTAAAGATATTTTTAACACGCTCAGTTGCGAAATGAAAAAAATGTCCTGCATAATCCCAAATATAACCATTTTTATAGATGGTTCTGCAATATCCACCCAATTCTGATTCTTTTTCAATAATCAGATAATCTCCACTATTAATAAAATTGGCAAATGTTAAACCTGACACACCGCCGCCAACAATAAGATATTTACAAGAAGTTTTCATGTTTACCTCAGTTATAATTAATAAGTTTTGTTGCTACATAAATCCTGCAAAACAACTTGCCTAAATTTTCTGTTTTGGGTCGTGCCTTTAAGGCTTGTTGGCTGTTTTATAGTTTATGGTATAATTTTTTTAGTTATACTTTACGGGAGAGTACGTGCCCGTAAATTTTGCATTATAACCTAATTTAAATAAGTACAGAGGCGTTATTGTGTCGACCGTTGCTAATTGTAGGGACTTTGGTATTTTATTGCTGGCTCTTGTCGGATTGTCGGCTTGCGGCAGCATCCCGACATCGGGGCCGAGTGGTAAAAAAGTTGTAGCCTTGTCGCAACAGCAGGCATCAACATCTGTGCCGGATGTGCAGCTGATCGAAGTCGATGAGGGCGTGGCACAATCGCTATATCGTCAGAAAAATGATCAATCGTTTGCCCAGTTGGGTGAAGGTTATGCTTCAGTCGGTATGGTTAATGTGGGCGATGTGTTGGATATCACCATTTGGGAGGCGGCGCCGGCGGTGTTGTTTGGCGGATCGCTGGGGTCGCTCGGCTCGGGCAGTGCGCAATTGACCAAGCTGCCGGAGCAGATGGTGTCGGCCAAGGGCATGATTTCGGTGCCGTTTGTCGGCGATGTTGCGGTGGCGGGTAAAACGCCGGCGCAGATTCAAGATATGATTAAAGGCCGTCTGAAACGGATGGCCAATCAACCGCAGGTGATGGTGCGTTTGGCGCAGAATAATGCGGCGAATGTGTCGGTGGTTCGTGCGGGCAACAGTGTGCGGATGCCACTGACGGCGGCGGGTGAGCGGGTGTTGGATGCGGTGGCGGCGGTTGGCGGTTCAACGGCGAATGTGCAGGATACCAATGTGCAACTGACGCGCGGCAATCAGGTGAAAACGGTGGCGCTGGAGGATTTGGTGGCCAATCCGCGCCAGAATATTTTGTTGCGCAAAGGCGACATTGTTACGATGATTACCAACCCGAACAGTTTTACCGCGATGGGTGCGGTGGGGCGCAGCCAGCAGATCGGTTTTTCTGTGAAGGGTTTGTCGCTGGCTGAGGCGGTCGGCCGTATGGGCGGTTTGCAAGACCGCCGCTCGGATGCGCGCGGGGTGTTTGTGTTTCGCTATACGGCATTGGCTGAGTTGCCGAGCGAGCAGCAATCGGCTTGGCTGGCGAAAGGTTATGGCAGCGAATCGGAAATTCCGGTGGTGTATCGTTTGAATATGACCGATGCCAATTCGCTTTTCTGGATGCAGCGCTTCCCGGTGAAGAACAAAGATGTGCTTTATGTGTCTAATGCGCCGTTGGCTGAAGTACAGAAATTCTTGCAGTTTGTATTCTCGCCCGTGGTTAGCGGTGTAAACAGCATTGATAATATTGCCAATTAATGAGTAGGCCGTCTGAAAGCCAATGAGCTTTCAGACGGCCTGTGGGTTTTTAAAATATCGAATGGATGCAGAAAATGCCCGAGCAAAAACCGGTAGCGGCCTCAGCCGCGCAGCAGGCTGAGGCCGCAGCGAAACAAGCCGAAGCAGCGAAACAAGCCGAAGTGCGAAATAAACTGAAAGGCTGGATGTCGAAAGCCAGCCCGCTTTTCTGGGTGACCGTTATCATTCCGACGGTGGTTTCTGTGTTGTATTTCGGCCTGATTGCGTCAGACCAATATATATCCGAATCCAGTTTTGTGGTGCGCTCATCCAAAAGTCAGACTGCATTAAGCGATATAGGTGCAATTTTGCAGGGTGCCGGATTTTCACGGGCTCAGGATGATACTTATGCTGTGCGTGAATATATGCAGTCACGTACGGCTTTGGAGGAGTTGGAAAAAACGTTGTCTGTACGGAATTTATACGAGGAAAAAGGAGATATTTTCAGTCGTTTTAATGGCTTCGGCTTGCTTGATTCGAATGAAGCTTTTTACCAATATTATGTGAAAAAGGTGGCGATTAATTTTGACTCAATATCCGGCATTACTACTCTGGGTGTCGCTTCTTTTGAAGCAGGGGAATCTGCCAAGATTAATGCCGAGCTACTGAAGCAAGCGGAGATGCTGATTAACAAGCTTAATGCGCGTGCGCGTGTGGATACCATCCGTTATGCTGAAGATGCAGTAAAAGTGGCGGAAGAGCGGGTTCAGGAAGCGGCAGCCAATATGGTGGCCTACCGCACTGAGCACGGTATTTTTGATTTAAAAGCTCAATCCGAGGTACAGATGGGCTTGGTATCGAAATTGCAAGACGAATTGATTGTGATACAAACTCAGTTGGATCAGGTGCGCGCGGTGACACCGGATAACCCGCAAATTCCGGGTTTGCGTGCGCGCGAGCAAAGTTTACGTAAGGAAATCGCTCAACAGATGCGTATGATTTCGGGGGGAGGCAGTAATTCACTCACCAGCCAGGCCGCGGACTATCAACGTTTGTATTTAGAAAACGAGTTGGCCGAGAAACAAATGATGGTAGCAGTCACGTCGCTGGAAAACGCCAAAGCCGAAGCTGATCGTCAACAGCTCTATTTAGAAGTGGTGTCGCAGCCGAGCGTACCAGATATGGCGCAGCTGCCCAAACGGTTTTACGATATTGTTGCTACTTTGATTATCGGGTTGATGGTATATGGCATTATGAGTCTGTTGACGGCCAGTATTCGCGAGCATAAAAACTGATGAAAGTGTTGCATCAAACTTCATTTTGGGAATCACTAGCTATTCAGCGACGGGTGATTGGCGCATTGTTGATACGCGAAATTATTACCCGTTACGGACGTAATAATATTGGCTTTTTGTGGTTGTTTGTTGAGCCATTATTAATGACGCTATTGATTGTTGGTTTATGGGGATATATTCGCGCGGATCAGGTATCATCATTGAACATGTTTGCTTTTGTGATGACGGGCTATCCGATGATGATGATGTGGCGGAGTGCTTCGTCACGTGCCATTGGTGCGATTGAAGCTAATATCAGCTTGTTGTATCACCGCAATGTGCGGGTATTGGATACATTGTTGGCGCGGATGTTACTCGAAATTGCCGGTGCTACGATTGCTCAAGTTGTTATTGTGAGTTTTTTTGTGGCCATGTCATGGATTGCGCCGCCATATGATGTGTTTTACATGCTTATAGCTTGGATGCTGATGGCGATGTTTGCAATTGGCTTGGGTTTGGTGATTTGCTCGGTGGCGCATAAATTTGAAGCATTTGGGAAAATATGGGGAACATTGAGCTTTTTGATGATGCCGCTTTCCGGTGTGTTTTTCTTTGTGCATGTGCTACCTGCCCAAATTCAAAAATATGTGTTGTGGATTCCGATGGTGCATGGCACGGAAATGTTCCGTGCAGGGTATTTTGGGTCGTCTGTCATTACTTATGAAAATCCGTGGTATCTGCTGTTGTGTAATCTGGTGCTACTGCTGTTGGGGTTGGCGATGGTGAGTCAATTCAGTAAGGGGATTGAGCCGCAATGATTTCTGTGGAACATGTATCTAAGCGTTACCAAACTCGGACGGGCTGGCGCACGGTATTGAAGGATATTAACTTTATGCTGAAAAAGGGCGAAAAAGTAGGCATATTGGGGCGCAATGGTGCAGGAAAATCGACCTTAATCCGATTGATTAGCGGTGTCGAATCTCCGACGGAGGGAGAAATTAAGCGTACCATGAGTATTTCTTGGCCACTTGCATTTGCAGGTGCATTCCAGGGAAGCCTTACCGGCATGGACAATCTGCGTTTTATCTGCCGCATCTATAATGTGGATATTGATTATGTGAAGGCGTTTACCGAGGAATTTTCCGAGCTGGGGCAGTATCTGTATGAGCCGGTAAAGCGTTATTCTTCGGGTATGAAAGCGCGGCTGGCATTTGCCTTGTCGCTGGCGGTGGAGTTTGACTGCTATTTGATTGATGAGGTGATTGCGGTGGGCGACTCGCGCTTTGCGGCCAAGTGTAAGTATGAGCTGTTTGAAAAGCGCAAAGATCGTTCGATTATTCTGGTGTCACACAGCCACAGCGCGATGAAGCAATATTGCGACAATGCGATGGTGCTGGAGGCGGGGCATTTGTATAAATTTGATAATATGGATGAGGCTTATCAGTATTACAACGCACTTTTGTAATGCTTATTCATGCAAGTCGGCGTAATTTTCTGAATCAATTATGACAGGGCGGTATTTATTCCGCGATTTCACGTCATTTTGCATCGGGCTTTGTGGTCAATATCATCAATGATTGACCACAAAGCCTTTTTTGTTGGCGGTAAATATCGGGCAAAAATTTTGTGTGACGAATAGCTCTGTTAATGGTGGAGATGGGGTGGAAAACTTAATCTAAGTTACTACATATAAAAATATAGTATTGATTTTTATTTTGAAGATTGTTGTAAATACATGAATTACTAGAAAAATCAATGATATTTCCTCAAATAAGCGATTGTGTATTTACGACACTTTTATTGCAGGGGAGGCTAAATTATCAACCACCGAACCATGTCGGTGGTTTTTTATTTTAAAACGAACAAATATATTTTAATGCGCAAGATAATATTTTTAATACATATTACATCAAAATATTTATAGGAATTGAAATTTAATGACTTTTGAGTAAAACATCTATTAATATTGCTTTACATATAATAAGTTGTGCCATTAAAATTTATTTGTCATTGTATTTGGTTTTGACGCCAAATTGTGATTATTATAATACAAGATTGTCCAAAATATAAGAGTTAATAAACTATCAATAGCTGATTAGTAATGGTGGTTATTGATAAAATATTAACAATAATATTCAAAAACATTACTGGAAAATAGCCTTTATTCATCGTTCATCGTGATAACAACTTCATTGTTGGGAGAGTGTCGTGAGTAAAAAGAGCCCTATTTCCGTATTATCAAAAACGTCCGGTTATCGCACCATCGCAGCCATGCTGATGGTCGGTATGTCTTCAATTGCTATGGCTGCTACTGCAGATTACGTCAGCATCAACGATGCTGGCACAACAAGAGATAACAAAAATAGTGATGGCGCCACAGGCACTAATGCTGTTGCGATTGGTGTCAATGCTACTTCGTCCGGCTTGAATTCCCAGGCATTCGGCACCAATGCCGCGTCAAGCGGAAGCTCTTCAATCAGCGTTGGCACTAATTCTAGCGCTACGGGTGATGCTGCTTCAGCATATGGGCAGGATGCACATGCTTCAGCCAACGGTGCTACCGCTATCGGCCGCCAGTCGGTTGCCAGTGGCAGCGGCAGCATTGCAATGGGCTCAGCAGCACAAGCTAGTGCGCAAGATGCCACGGCTCTCGGCCCTACGTCCAATGCTTCCGGCAATGCCAGTATCTCCATTGGCACGCAGTCCAGTGCCACTGAGGGCCAATCGGTTGCCATTGGCCGCGGCGCATCGGCCACGGAAGACAGCTCGGTTGCCCTAGGCTCATATTCCACCACTTCTGCTGCAGTCGGCACCACATCCGCCACCGTCAACGGCGTCACTTACAGCGGCTTTGCCGGTACCGCACCGGCATCTACCGTCAGCGTGGGCAGCAGCGGCGCCGAGCGCACCGTGACCAATGTGGCGGCGGGCCGCATCACGGCAGACAGCACCGATGCCATTAACGGCAGCCAGCTGTATCAGGTGGCCGACCAAGTGGGCACCAACACCACCAATATTGCCAACAACACAACCGCCATCAACAACATCAACACCCAGGTCAACAACTACGGTGACCAGATCAACAACATCAACAACCGTATCGACGATATGGACAAAGACTTGCGCGCCGGTATTGCCGGAGCCACCGCCATCGCCTTTTTGCAGCGCCCCAACGAAGCGGGCAAGAGCATGGTGTCGATGGCCGTCGGCGGTTATCGCGGCGAGCAGGCGCTGGCCGTGGGTTATGCGCGCAATTCCGACAACAACAAATGGTCGACCAAGGCCGGTGTGGGTATTGATACGCAAAAACACGTCAACTGGGGCGGCAGCGTCGGCTACCAATGGTAAGCAAACCGGTAAGGCCGTCTGAACGCCTTTCAGACGGCCTGTATCAGCAAAATAAAGGATAGCAAGATGATGAAATTTTCAAAAATGATGTTACCGCTGATGGCCGCGCTGGCATTGGCTGCCTGCGGAAACCTGAGCAAAGTCAGCAAAGAGGGCACCACCGACAACCCGGTATGGCCGAATCCCGAAAAAACCACCCTGCGCCACAATGGTTCCCAGCACGGCTCCTGGCCGAATTGGGATAACGTGCGCATGATTGAAGCGGGCATGAACAAAGACCAGATTTACGAACTGATTGGCCGCCCGCATTTCAACGAAGGCCTCTACGGCGTGCGCGAGTGGGATTACCTCTTCAACTACCGTGAAAACGGCGAACACAAAACCTGCCAATACAAAATCCTGTTTGACAGCAAATGGAATGCACAATCCTTCTACTGGCTGCCCGAAGGCTGCGCTCCGCAACCCCAAGAGCCTGTGCGCGAAGTGATTGTGCGCGAAGTGACCACTTCTCCGAAAGCCATCCGCCAGTGATGCCGGTTCGCCAAACCGCATGGATAGCATTAGCCAGCCTGAGCCTTTGCGCTCAGGTTTTTGGTATGGACGACGTGCGCAAGCGCAAAGTGGTGGTCGACACCCGCAAAGCCGAGCTGTGTATGGAAAGCCGCTGTTATCCCGTGCTGGTCGGTCGGGATACGCCCAAGGGCACATTTAACCTGAATATCGTCAAAACCCATCGGCGCGGCTATGGCGGTGACGTGATGGTGTTTAAGGAAGATCCGAAATACCTCTACGCCATCCACCGCGTGTGGACGCTCAAGCCCGAAGAGCGGCGTATGGAGCGCATTGCCTCGCCCGACGCGGCCGACCGCTATATCACCAACGGCTGCATCAACGTCACCAACGAGGTTTACGACAAGCTCAAAACCTATTTCGTGGTGGAAATCCGCTAAACCGATACACAAACGGCGCTGCAGGCGTCGTTTCCGCTTTTCAGACGGCCTGCAGGAATGCGCTAAAAGAGCGTCAAACTTTTCAGACGGCCTCTTGACATATCCTTTATAATCACAGCTATTCCATTATTTTTTCAGACGGCCTCTTTAAGATATAGTCGAAGTTGTAGCTTCTGATACAAGGCGGCGAGCCGAAGACAGTACAGATAGTACGGGGCGGCGGACTTGTTGCTTCAGCAGCTTAGTCAAGCCCCCTCTTTGAGCCGGGCGAGCCAACGCCGTAGCAGAAACTACAACTTCGACTATAGAAAGGCCGTCTGAAACCTTACCGAGAACACCATGAAATTCATCGACGAAGCAAAAATCGACGTAGTAGCAGGCAAAGGCGGCAACGGTGCCGTCAGTTTCCGCCGTGAAAAATTCGTCCCGCGCGGCGGCCCCGACGGCGGTGACGGCGGCAAAGGCGGCAGCGTCTGGGCGGTGGCCGACGAAAACATCAACACCCTGGTCGAATACCGCTTCGTCAAACGCTACCAGGCCAAAAACGGCGAAAAAGGCCACGGCGCCGACCGCTACGGCAAAGGCGCGGACGACATCGAGCTGCACATGCCCGTCGGCACGCTTATCCGCGACATCGACACCGACGAAACCGTCGCCGACCTCACCACCCACGGCCAGCGCGTCTGCCTCGCCAAAGGCGGCAAAGGCGGCCTGGGCAACATCCACTTCAAATCCTCGGTCAACCGCGCCCCCAAACACGCCACCCCCGGCGAAGAAGGCGAAGCGCGCACCCTGCAATTGGAATTGAAAGTCTTGGCCGACGTCGGCCTGCTCGGCATGCCCAACGCCGGCAAATCCACCCTGATTACCGCCGTTTCCGCCGCCCGCCCCAAAATCGCCAACTACCCCTTTACCACCCTGCACCCCAACCTCGGCGTGGTGCGCATCGACGAAAACCACAGCTTCGTGATGGCCGACATTCCCGGCCTGATTGAAGGCGCGGCAGAAGGCGCAGGCCTCGGCCACCGCTTTTTGAAACACCTCTCGCGCACCGGCCTGTTGCTGCACGTCGTCGATCTCGCCCCGTTTGACGAATCGGTCAATCCCGCCGACGAAGCGCAGGCGATTATCAATGAGCTGTATAAATACGACGAAGAGCTGTATGACAAACCGCGCTGGCTGGTGCTCAACAAACTCGATATGCTCGACGAAGAAGAAGCCGAAGCCCGCGCCGCCGACTTCCTCGAACAAATCGGCTGGGATTATCCCGCCCCCGACGACCGTTTCGAATTCGACATGACCACCCCGCGCCTGTTTAAAATCAGCGCCTTGGCGCATCAAGGCACGCAGGATTTGGTGTTGCAGATCAACCAATACCTCAGCGAGAAAAAACGCCTCGCCGCCCAAGCCGAAGAAGCGGCCAAAGCATCAGTTGAAAGCGTGGAACAGGTCAAAACCGACACCTCCGTTTTCAAAGCCGAATAAGGCCGTCTGAAAGCCGCGTAGCGTGGGCTCCGCCCACGATTTGGCTGAACCAAACCATCGTAAAACACCACCCTTGAAAGGCCGTCTGAAATGAATAAAACCTTGGCATCTTTGCTCGCCGCCACTGCTCTTACGGCCTGCGCCGCCCCCGAATCCCCCATCCTCGGCGGCGACCGCGACGCCCACGGCTGCATCGGCTCGGCAGGCTACAGCTGGTCGGCGTTGAAACAAGAATGCGTGCAGCCTTGGGAGGTTGCCGATTTGAAACTGGATGACCCCGCCAACGACACCTTGGCCGTGTATGTGATTCTGTCTGCAGACAAAGCCCAAGCCGAAATCTTCGCCGTCGACGTGCCGGACAACACCCTCCTCGAAGCCGTCAAAGGCGGCTATGCCTCGAAAGACGGCAACATCCGTCTGCTGAATAGCGCAAGCGGCTGGCAGTTGCACAGAATGCCTTGAGCGATAAACAGGCCGTCTGAATGGTTTCAGACGGCCTCTCGGAAGTCATACAGGTCGTTATAGAATGAAGCCATACATTACCGCCTTTATACTGTCCAGCGGCTTTTTGCCGGGGAGTACTGCGTTTGCGCAAGATATTGAAACGCTGAGCCAACGTCGGGTTATTGAGGAGCGGGTTGAAATCATGCCCGCGCCCAAAGCCGCCGACGGCCGTGAAATCACCGGCATGGCCAGCGCGTTTCTGGCCGTGAATGCCGCAGGGCAGGTGACGGACGTGTTGTGGGAGAAAGCCGGTATTCAGGAATTGGATCAATTGGCGCGGGCGCAAAAACTGCCAAGCAAATTGAAACCGGTTCAGCGATGTGATGCCGCCACCAAAATCTGTGAAAAGTTGCCGAGTTACCAAAAAATCAGTTTTGTTTTTCCGGCAGATCAAATCAGCAAGCTGCCCCGGCCCAAGCTAGCCATCCGGCCGGTTTATCCGCCACTTGCTTTGGAAAACGGCGAATCAGGCCGTGTGGAGCTGGCTATGGTTATTGATGCAGCCGGTGTGGTGCGTGTTGCCACGGTGAGCCAAAGCAGCGGTTCCCGTCGTTTGGATAACAGCGCACGCCAAGCAGCCAAAGCGGCTCGTTTTTATCCTGCCGAATACCAAGGCAAGCCGGTGTTGGCGATGGCATCGCAGACCCTGACATTCAAATTGGAAGACAAGCCGCAAGCCACACCCGGACGCAACAGCCCGTAGTGATGGTTCATGCGTCTGTTACGGCAATAATTAACGTGGGTTCGGGCTAAGCATTTAGGATATTCTTATTGTTTTCAGAAATGTATGCGCTCTACAGACAGAAAATCGCTAGATTTTCGTCATTAGCTTCGCAAGTCCGCTGCGCGGGGGTAGCGCAGCGGACTTGCGAAGCTAATGACGAATCCTTACGGATTCTGTCTGCATCAAGGAACCATATTTCTGAAAATAAAAAATGTTTCAGTTGCTTATCCAGATCGCACGTTAATTAAATGACATTCGCGGCATCATGCAGTTGCACAGGATGCCGTTTTCCCAATAATATTCTGCCGGTCTGACGGTTTCAGACGGCCTCTTTTGATTTTTGATGAAAACACCATGACCCAAACCGTTTACAACACCCTCACCCGCCAAAAAGAAACCTTCGTCCCGCTCAATCCCGCCAACGTGCGCATGTATGTTTGCGGCATGACGGTGTATGACTACTGCCACCTCGGCCATGCCCGCGTGATGGTGGTGTTCGACATGATTGCCCGCTGGTTGCGCGCGCAGGGTTACCCGCTCACTTATGTGCGCAACATCACCGACATCGACGACAAAATCATCGCCCGCGCCGCCGAAAACGGCGAAACCATCGGCGAACTCACCGCGCGTTTTATTCAGGCGATGCACGAAGATGCCGATGCGCTCGGCGTGATTCGTCCCGATGTCGAGCCGAAGGCGACCGAACACGTGGCGCAGATGATTGCCATGATCGAGCGGCTGATTGCCAACGGCAAGGCTTATCCTGCCGACAACGGCGACGTGTATTACGCCGTGCGCGAGTTTCCTGCTTACGGGCAGTTGTCGGGCAAATCGCTGGACGATTTGCGAGCGGGCGAGCGGGTGGATGTGGATTCGTTCAAACGCGACCCGCTCGATTTCGTGCTGTGGAAAGCGGCGAAACCCAACGAAGCCGATTTTTGGGCGAGTCCGTGGGGCAACGGTCGCCCGGGTTGGCACATCGAATGTTCGGCGATGGGCGAAGAATTGTTCGGCGACACCTTCGACATCCACGGCGGCGGCGCGGATTTGCAGTTTCCGCACCATGAAAACGAAATCGCCCAAAGCTGCGGCGCACACGGCGGCTGCGTCGAGCATCACGGTCACGGCAAAACGATTGAAAGCCATGTGAAATACTGGCTGCACAACGGCTTTATCCGCGTTGATAACGAAAAAATGTCCAAATCGCTGGGCAATTTCTTCACCATCCGCGAAGTGTTGCAGAAATACGATGCAGAAGTGGTGCGCTTCTTTATCCTGCGCGCGCACTACCGCAGCCCGCTGAATTATTCCGACGCCCATCTGGACGATGCCAAAGGCGCGCTTACCCGCCTCTACACCGCGCTGAAAAACACCGCCCCCGCCGAGTTTGCCGTCAGCGAACAGACCAACGATTACACCCGCCGCTTCTTCGCCGCCATGAACGACGATTTCGGCACGGTGGAGGCGGTGGCGGTGTTGTTTGAGCTGGCAGGCGAAGTGAACAAAACCAACAGCGCCGAATTGGCCGGCTGCCTGAAAGCGCTGGCGGGCATCATCGGCCTCTTGCAACGCGACCCGACCGAGTTTTTACAAGGCGGCAACACCGTTTCAGACGGCCTCTCTAATGCCGAAATCGACGCCTTAATCGAACAGCGCAAACAGGCGCGTGCCGATAAAAACTGGGCGGAATCCGACCGCATTCGCGACCTGCTCACCGCCGAGAAGATTATTCTCGAAGACGGCGCGGGCGGCACCACTTGGCGGCGCGGTTAAATTTGAGCGGTGTGCTGTGAGATAAGGAGAGATTGAAGGGGCTTCCAGCCTTACGGAGGGTATGGGGTCGGCTCAAGATGCCGTTAGAAATGCCCCTTATTCGGAGCCTTGGATATATAAGGCCGAGGTCTCAGGCCGTCTGAAACAAATGTTTCAGACGGCCTTTATATAGTCGTTTCAATTTAGATTGAGACAAGGCAGCAAGCCGCAGACAGTACAGATAGTACGACAAGGCGCAGCAACGCCGTATCAAACTAAATTGAAACGACTATAGTAAATTAATTGAATATCGATTCAAGCATTATCATGCGGTATCGTTGCGCTCAGCTGCTCACTTCCCAATAATCAATATAAAGCTGCAATTCGATGTGGTTGCGCCATTCGTTGGCGACGGGGCGGTACACGGTGCGGATGCGCTCGGGGATGTTTTCGGTGCAGCGCCAAAACATGGCTTCGAATTCGTAGCCGTCTTTTTGCAGCCAGGCTTTTTTGTGGTTGGTGCCCATCGGCTGCTGGCGCACGACGGCGAATTCGTCGGTGAAGCTCGGCGGCGCGAAGCCCTGCCCCCACACTTGGTGCGCCAGCTTCTGCGCTTGATTGAGGGTGATGTCGGCGGCGGGCAGGCTGCCGTCGGTGACGTAGGTTTGCGACAAATCGTCTTCGTGCAGCAGCGTTTGCACCACCGCTTCAAAGGCCGTCTGAAAGCGGACGACGTCGGCTTCGCGTATGCTCAAGCCCGCCGCCATCGCGTGGCCGCCGAATTTTAAAATCAAATCGGGATGCTGTTTGCTGACCACATCCAGCGCATCGCGCAGATGCAGGCCGGGGATGGAACGCCCCGAGCCGCGCACTTCGCCGTGGTCGGCCGGGGCAAACACGATGGTCGGGCGGTAGAAGCGGTCTTTCAGACGGCTGGCGACAATGCCGACCACGCCTTGATGGAAATCGTCGCGGTAGGCCACCAGCGTGGTTTGCTGCGGCGGCAAAACTTCGGGAAAAGCGGCCAGTGCGTCTTGCAGCATCGATTGCTCGATTTCGCGCCGCTCGATGTTCAAATCGTTCAACTGCGCCGCCAATGCCCGCGCCGCCTCGTCGTTGTCGGCCAGCAGGCAGGCGATGCCGAGCGACATATCGTCCAAACGCCCCGCCGCATTGATGCGCGGCCCCAGCGCAAAGCCCATGTCGAACGGCTGCGCTTTTTTCCAATCGCGTTTGGCAACTTCAAACAGCGCGCGGATGCCGGGGCGCATTTTGCCCGCACGCATCCGCTTCAAACCTTGCGACACCAGAATGCGGTTGTTGTGGTCGAGCGAGACCACGTCGGCGACCGTGCCCAAAGCCACCAAATCCAGCAATTCGCCGAGATTCGGTTCGATGCCGTCTGAAAACGCGCCGCGCCGCCGCAATTCGACCCGCAACGCCATCAATACATAAAAAATCACCCCCACGCCCGCCAAACTCTTGCTGGCAAAGCCGCAACCGCGCTGGTTCGGATTCACGATAATACAGTCGGGCGCGGTTTCGGCGGGCAGGTGGTGGTCGGTCACAATCACCTCCAAACCCAAAGCCTGCGCACGGGCAACACCGGCGAGGCTGGCGATGCCGTTATCGACCGTCATCAACACATCCGCGCCTTGTGCCGCCGCCAATTCCGCGATTTCAGGGGTGAGGCCGTAGCCGTGTTCGAAGCGGTTGGGCACCAAAAAATCCACTGTCGCGCCCATGCCCTGCAAGCCTTTGATGCCGACCGCGCAAGCCGTCGCGCCGTCGGCATCGTAGTCGGCGACAATCAGGATTTTTTCGCGTTTTTCGATGGCATCGGCCAAACGCGCCGCCGCCGCTTCGCATTGCGCCAGGCTCTGATACGGCAGCAGGCCGCTGAGCCTGTCTTCCAGCTCTGCGGGCGTGGCCACGGCACGGGCGGCGCAAAGCCGCGCCAGCAGCGGGTCGGCACCGGCGGCAATCAAATTCCGGCAAACATCGGTATCAATGGGGCGGGTCTGGATTTTAATAGACATAAATCGGCAAATCTTGTGAATGGAAGCAAATATGAAGGCAGGGCAGGCATTATTGTAACGTCAAAACGTCATTCGGCAGGCATTCGGGTTTGCTTGACGGCGCTTTTGCCGCCAAGCAAACCCTGAAACGCGCGCTTTCTTTTCCAGAAAGCGCGCTGCGCACCGGATTTTATCCGTAATTCACCGCCGTCGGCGCCGTCGGTGCTGATGCACAGGCTGTTCAGACGGCCTGTGCGCAAAGCCTGCCACAGGGGGGCGAACCAGCGTGTTTCCAGGCTCTGCAGGGTGTGCACATAGGCGCCGATGTCGCCGCTGTGGCTGCAGGCAACGAGATCATCCAGAAACAGCAGGCCGTCCTGCGGGGAGGCGGTTTCTGCAGGCGGCTGCTCTGCCAGCAGTCTTTGCCAGGCAGAAAAATCATGCGGAGCATCGAATTTTTTGCCGGGGTAAAATTGCGCCCACGGGCTGTCGCTGGCCAACAGCGGCGCGGCGGTCTGGCTGCCTGCCAGATCCTGCCACAGCCAGATGCCGTTTACCGACGGCGTGTTCGCGCCGGTCGTGCCGTCGGCGGCGTGTTGGTGGAGCCACATCTGGATTTCGGTCTGTTTTTGCAGCCATTGCCTGCTGTCGCGTCCTTCGGCGCGCAGCGAACCGTCGGCGGCGCCGAGCGCATCGGGCAGGGGCGGCACTTGCCAGTCGGGCGTTTCGGGTAGGCTCACCAGCCACAAATCAGGGCGCAGCGCTTGAAAATGCCAGCCCTCATCTTGGTAAAACGCGTTCAGACCCTGACAGAGCCGTTCGGCATCAGGCGCTTGGATGCCGATGTCGGATGCGCTTATCATATCCATGTGATTCATGCCCATCTGCTGCCACACCGGCGCGGCAAACACGGCGGGTTGCGCAGCCGCCAGCCCCGCCTGTTGCCTGGCCAGCGCCAGCAGGCTGCCCTGCCACAGATAACGGGCATAAAATGCCGAAGCGGCGGCCGGTTGCGGAGTGAAACGGCCGAAACGCAACAGCTGGTCGAGCGCGGGCAGCGCCAGCGGCGGCAGCGATGACGGCGTTTGGCAGTTTAAGGCGGGCAGGGCGAGGGTGAGATTCATAAATCAAGCATCGGCAATGAAACAACAGGTGCTATTTTACGCTATTTTATCGGCCTGCCACCATGCGGGCGAGCGGTATGGGCGGATGACCGCGCTAAGCAGTATGGCGTTGTCCGCAGCCTTGCCTGCTTGCTTTTTGAGCAGACATTACCGGAGCGGGCTGACTGTAAAACCATTGCCGCCGTTTTTATGGTAAACTGTTCAATTAGGTAAAACTCAGAAAATAGCCGTGTAAATCAAAGTAATAGCGCAGATAATGGCGTCTGCTCGGTACTCGGGGCATTTTCAGCCGTCTGAAACAACAGAGCCCTCGTTTTATTGTTTGCCGTTTGCAAGCCTCAAACCAAAATAACGCGCGGCCGTGTCGGACACCCTGCCGCACGCGCCTGCCTTACAGGAATTATCCGTAGTGACGAAACAAACCCTTACCCTTTTGGGCCGTTTTTGGAGCAACAAGCCCGTGCGCTGGTCGCTGTTGGGCATCCTGCTGCCCGTATCCGGCGTGATGACGGCTTATGCCGTGACCGAACCGCTGCCCCAGCCCAGCCTTTATCAGGCCGAACGCATCACCGAAGAATTGCCCGCCGTATATGTCGACAGCGGCTCTTATCAGGGCAGCTACTGGACCGAAGAAGCGGTCGAACCCGGCGACACCCTGGGTGAAGTGCTGACCCGCCTCGGCGTGCCGCAGGCCAGCATCAAAAATGTGTTGGCCAAAAGCCCGATCGATACCAAACTCAAACAGCTGCGCGCCGGGCAGACCGTGAGCGTGCGCCTTGATTCCAGCGGCGATGTGACCGACATCCAGTTTTTCAACGATGACGACAACGGCGAACGCAACCTCGTGGCGATTGAAAAAGTCAACGGCAAATGGCAGGCTTCCGCTTCCGCCGTCGAAATGGAAACCATGCCCTCGCTGCGCTCGGTGGTGGTGCGCACCTCCGCCCGCGGCGCCATGGCGCAGGCCGCCATTCCGGTGGAAATCCGCGAAGCGCTGAGCGAGATTTTCAGCAACGAATTCAGCCTCGACAGCCTGCAGAGCGGCGACACCATCCGCCTCTTGTACAACAGCATGTATTTCCGCGGTCAGGAAATGGCCACCGGTGATATTTTGGCTGCCGAAATCGTGAAAAACGGCAAAACCTATCAGGCTTATTATTTTGCCCAGGAAGACGATCAGGGCGGCAGCTATTACGACCAAAACGGCAAATCGCTGGCCAAAGGCGGCTTCAGCACCCAGCCGGTGGCGTTTACCCGCATCTCTTCGCCCTATGGCGTGCGCTATCATCCGGTGTTGCGCACCGTGAAGATGCACACCGGCATCGACTATGCGGCCGCATCGGGCACACCGATCAAGGCACCCGCCGACGGCACCATCACCTTCAAGGGCTGGAAGGGCGGCTACGGCAATACCGTCACGCTGCAACACAGCAACGGCGTGGAAACCCTCTATGCCCACATGAGCGCTTTTGCGCCGGCAAACGGCAGCGTGCGCGCGGGTGACATCATCGGCTATGTCGGCAGCACCGGCCGCTCCACCGGCCCGCACCTGCATTACGAAGCCCGCATCAACGGCCAGCCGGTCAACCCCGCGACCGTTGCCCTGCCGACGCCCAAGCTCAGCCAAACCGATTTGGCCGCTTTCCGCAAGCAGCAGAATGAAGCCAGCCAAACCCTGGCCGCCGTGCGCAACCTGCCGGTAACCGTGGCGCAGCTTGACTGAGCATTGCCGCCATTGCGCCGTCTGCAGCAGGATGATGGACTTTTCCGGTTTCAGACGGCCTTGTGTTTTCTTTAATGAGTATCAAAGGGGAACCCTGAATGAATCTGCCCGCCCGACAACAGCATACTGATGTGGTCAGCGTAAAAGAATGGCTGTTGGTCAATATCGTGTTTGTGATTCCGGTGGTGAATATCGTGATGGCGCTGGTATGGGCTTTCAGCAGCCGAACCAATCCCAGCAAGGCCAATTATTCCAAAGCCGTGCTGATACTGTGGCTGGTTTGGACGGTTTTCGTCGTCATCGCCGTATTGAGCAAACAAAGCCCGGCAGGCTGAGCTGCTTCGCAACAATAGCTGAGCGAATGGCAAGGCAAGCCAACGCCGTAGCAGAAACTCATTTCTCCGACCATATACCAGCCTTGCCCGCGCGTATCGGACAACGCGCCAACATTCGGGAATACCATGCGCACGCCTTTTGACGAACCGAAAATCGCTTCCGTTATCCCGCCCGCCGAATGGCTGGGCGTATTGTTTCTGACCATGATCCCGCTGGTCAACCTGGCGGCATCGGGCTATTGGGCGTTCAGCCGCCGCACCAACCCCACCAAAGCGAATTACGCCCGCACCATCCTGATTATCCACGGCCTGTTGTTTGTTGCGGCGGCGGTCACGCTGGTGGTGCTGGATCGGGGCGGCTGGCTGCCGCAGCTTTTACAGGTCGGGCAATGATGCCTGATATAGTCGTTTCAATTTAGATTGAGACAAGGCAGCAAGCCGAAGACAGTACAGGTAGTACGGCTAGGCGAAGCAACGCTGTATCAAGCTAAATTGAAACGACTATTCAATATTTTTCTGTTTCAGGAACGTGTGTAGGCCGCCCCTTCTACAGCATACGGGGATTGTTTTTGACAATTGTCGGGCATCATTGTCAATCTAAGACCTTTGCAAAATTCCTCCGCTCGTCGCACCCGCGCAGGCGGGTGCCCAGTCTGAAGCAACGCTTCAGCTTAACCTTTCCTGCTCTGGAAATGTACAACCCTATGATTAATATTTGATTTTTAGAATCAGAAAAATAGGCAGACAAGCAAAGCTGCGCTTTGCACTGGGCACCCGCCTGCGCGGGTGCGACGGTTATTTTTTACAAAGGTCTCAATCTGTAGCGGAAAAGGCCGCTTGGCGCCCTATAGTGGAAAAACTTAATATTTGATACAAGGCAGCAAGCCGCAGACAGTACAGATAGTACGGCAAGGTGCAGCAACGCCGTAGCAGATATTAAGTTTTTTCACTATATGCCATAGCCCGTTATACATTGAAAGAGGCCGTCTGAACGTTCAGACGGCCTCTTGTCATGCCGACGGCACAATCAGGCGTTGCCTTCCTGCGTTTGCTGATACATGGCTTCGAAGTTGATCGGCGCCAGCAATACCGGCGGGAAACCGGCGCGGGTGATGGTGTTGGACACGGCTTCGCGGGCGTAGGGGAAGAGGATGTTCGGGCAGGCCACTGCGAGGAGGAGCTGCACGTCGTCTTCCGGAATATTGGCCAGGCGGAAGATGCCGCCTTGCGATACTTCGTTGAGGAACATCACGCGCTCGTCGGCCAATTTGGCGGTGACGGTGACGGTGACGCTCACTTCGTAGAATTCGTCTTCCAGCTTGGCGCTTTCGGTCGAGACGCGCATGTCCACTTCCGGCTCGCTTTGTTCCAAAAAGATTTTCGGCGCGTGCGGCACTTCCAGCGACATGTCTTTCACATACAGTTTTTCGATGCTGAACACGGGTTGCAATTCTTCGCTCATGAGGGTTTCTCTCTATACAGGGGTTGGGCTGCAACAAATGCATGCAGCAGGATGGTGGTTTTCTTTATGCCCGGAGGGCAGATGTTGGGGCTTACTGACAGCAAAGCAGGTCGAGGCTTTCTAACGCAACCGATGCGTTTTCAGGGGCAAAAGCAACTGTAAATCGACACATCAGGACGCCTTAAGCCTCCAGCAAATCTTTCAGCGCACCTTGTTGGTGCAGGCCGTACAAATCGGTAAAGCCGCCGACGTGGGTGACGCCGATAAAAATCTGCGGTACGCTGCGCTGGCCGGTGGTCTGCTGCATTTCGGCATAGGCCGCCGGGTCGCGGTCGACGCGGATTTCTTCGATTTCGCCTACGCCTTGCGATTTCAAAAACTGTTTGGCCATGGTGCAGTAGGGGCAGTAAGGGCCAGTATACATTTTAACGGGCGGCATTTCAGGGTTCCGGTGGTGGGTTTGTCTGCCACTATGGGGGCGGCAGGGTTATTTTACAAGCTTTGGATGCCGTTTGAATGACAACCGTCAAAATTCTGTGGCAGCGCCGCGTTGCGGCGGCGGTAAGCGGCCGCTGTCGGCCAGCAGCCGCTCCACCAGTTTGTCGAGGTCGGCCAGATAAGCGCCCGAGCGTTCGCTGTTGACAATCACCACCAGCGAGAGCGGATGCTGCTCCGGTGTCGGCGGCAGCCAGTAGCCCGCCAGCGCGCGCACATTTTTGAGGGTGCCGGTTTTCAGGCGCAGGGGGCTGCCGATTTGCCTGAAGCGGTTTTTGAGCGTGCCGTCGCCGCCCGCCACCGGCAGGCTGTCGGTAAAGGCCGTCTGAAACGGGCTGCGGTAGGCTTTGGCGAGGATGTCGCCCAGCATGCGTGCGGTGACGCGTTCGCGCCGCGACAGGCCGGAGCCGTTTTCCAATACCAACGCTTCATCGCTGATGCCCGCCTGAGCCAGTTGGCGGCGGATTTCCGCCTGCGCGTTTTGGGGCGTGTGGGTGCGGCCGTGGCGCTCGCCGAGGGTCAGAAACAGGCTGCGGGCAATCACGTTGTTCGATTGTTTGTTCATGTCGGCGAGCGCGTCGGCCAGCGGTTTGGACTGGTTGGCCGCGACCGTGGCGGCCTGCGCGGGTGTATGGCCGCTGCGCCAGCCGTCGCCGATTTCACCACCCGCCGCGCGCCAGTGGTTGACAAAGCTTTTGCCTGCAAAGGTTTGCGGGTCGAGCATGTTGATAAAAGTTTCTTGGCCGAGGCAGCTCTCAGGCATGCGCCCCTGAAACGACAGCGTGCCGCGCTGGTAGCGTGCGCTCAGATAGGGCTTCAGCGACGGGCAGGCGGCGGTTGCGTCAGGATAAACGGTGATGCGGGTTTGCTGCGGGATGTCCGGCAACGGCGGGTTGAGCGTTACCACGGTGTCGCCCGCTTCGTTGCGTTCAGGCCTGATCCACACCACTTTGTAGGCCAGCATCTGCGGGTCGGGCGGGGTGGCGAACGCTTCGGCGGCATCGTCGCCGAAATCGTCGGCACTGCCGCTGCTGCTCCAGATGCCGCGGTCAAGTACCAGCTGGCCGTTGATGCGGGTAATGCCTTGCGCCCGCAGCTGGTTTTGCATGTCGAGCAAGTCATTTTGGTCGAACACGGGGTTGCCGCTGCCCACCCAGTAAATGTCGCCGTCGAGCGTGTCGCCTTTCACCGCGCCCGCCGATTTCCATTCGGTCAGCCAGCGGTAATCGTCGCCCAGCGCCCGCAGCGCCGCGAATGTGGTCACCAGCTTCATGGTGGAGGCGGGGTTGACGGCGGCATCGGCGCGGTGGGAGGCCAGCACTTCGCCGGTGGTCAAATCCTGTGCATACACGGCCACTTCGTCGGCCTGCATGCGCCCCAAATCGAGAGCGGCGGCATGACCTGCCAACAACAACAACGCGGTGAGAATCAGGGGGCGGAACATTTTTTCAGACGGCCTGAAGACAATGGGGAATGCATGATTATAGTGGATTAATCCATGGATAAAAATATGGCCGGATAACACGAGCTTCGACTATAAATTGAAACGACTATATTTTCAGACGGCCTCGAATTGTCCGGCATCACTGCCCGGCCGACAGCCGAAATGGCAGGCACGGCAGCGCGTATCCCGTTACTTTTTGAATCGGTATGACTTTCCCGTTTGGCGTTTGTCTGCAAAAAAGCGCCGGTAGGATTTGGCCGGGCGGCGGCTTTTCGGCGGCGGGTCGGTGTGGTTGCCGCTTCTGGCCAGATAGCGTTTCAGCTCGCGCCGCTCCAGCCAGCGCTCGCGGCTGTGTTGCAGCAGGGTGACGAGGGTAAACAGCTCAAGGCGGATGTTGAGGCTGATCCAGATAAAGGCCTGCCATTCGAAAGGCAGCCTGGCCGCCAGCGCGCGCACGGCTTCTTCGGTGTCGGCATCGGGCTGGAAGCGGCGGGCGTAGCTGCCTTTGAGCAGGTGGGCGGTGAGGCGCAGGTCGTGTTGCAGGCTGAAAAAGTGTTGCGTGAGCAGCTTTTCTTCGGCGGGGGTCAGGCGCGGTTTGGGCAGGTTGGGCACGGCATTGAGCAGCAGCTCCACGCTGCTGACGATGGTGCGGTGGCTGTGTTGGATGTTTTCCATCACGCCTTTGCTGATTTTGCTTTCCTGCGAAGTGGCCGCCAGCAGCGGACGGCTTTTGACCATGCGCGCGTTGATGTTTTTTTGCTCTTCCAGCAGCGCAAACCAGCGCTCGCGCGGCACGCTTTTGCTGCTGGTGATTTCGGCCAGCTGGTGGCTGCAGGCGGTGAGGTTGTCGGCGAGCATGAAGCGCCACATCAACGTGGATTTCAGCGGCACGATGCGGGCGGCCGCCAGCGCGATAGAGGCGCCGATGATGACATTGAGTGCGCGCATCATGCTGCCGCCGAGCCAGTCGCTGCCTTCTTCGCCCAACAGCATGCACATGGTCAGGCCGGCGAGCATGGCCATATAGCCGCTCTTGCCGAGCGCATTCCAGCCCGCGGCGGCGCTCAGCAGCATCAGGCAGAGATAAAACAGCCAGCCGTCGTGGAAATAGTGTTGATTGAGCCACAGCAGGGCGAGCCCCACGCACAAGCCCACCAGCGTGCCCCAGAGCCGCTCCACCGCCTTCGAATAAATCGCGCCCTGAAACTGCAGCATGCCCAACACCACAAACACGGTAATCGCAATCCATTCGCCGTGCGCCAGTTTGAAACCGCGCGCCAAGAGGGTGGCCGCCAATACCGCCACGCCCAGGCGCACGGCATGAATCAGGCGGTTGTAGCGGTAGCGCTTGTAGGGGTTGAACCAGCGGTCGGCCAGCTCGGAGAAAAAGGCGCGCAGGGGTGCTTGTGTGTGCATGGTTTCAGACGGCCTTGATGGAAAAGGGCGGGCGTTAATGTGGTGATTAAACCATAAATCTGCTGCCATCGGCTTGCGTCAGGTTAAGAAGCGGCGATAGACCGCGTATGGTTTCAGACGGCCTTTCTCACATGGCGGCGTGATACAGCCGCGACAACAATACCAGCGGAAAGCCGACCTGCCACAACAGCAACAGCAGGCTCTGCACCGTCGTGGCGCTGTCTTTCAGCCGCAGCGCCAGAAACACCGCCGCAATCGCCGACAGCGCACCGGCAAACAGCAGCACCACCGCAGCCAACGCCGCTATGCCCGCATCGGCATGGTAGCGCCACAGCAGCAGCGAGCCGACGATGGCGATCAAGGCGGCGAGATTGCGGTAGGGCTGCGGCGTGAGCAGCCGGGGTGTGGCGGGTGTCGGCATGGTGGTTTCCTGTGTGGTTGGCAAGGTGGCGTTCAGGCGGCCTTATCTCCATATGGTGGCCAAACTTAATATCTGCTGCGGCGTTGCGGCACCTTGCCGTACTGTCTGCAGCTTGCTGCCTTGTATCAAATATTCAGTTTAACCACTATATATCGTTGATTATGCAGGCGGCGGATGCTTCCGCTGCCCGGTCTGCAGCGATTGTTTCAGGCGGCCTGCAATCTTGTTTCCCTCTCCCGCTTTACTCCGGGCTGTTTTCCGCATCGGCATGATTCTGCGCCGCTTTAAACAAGGCCAGCGCTTTTTCGCGCTGCACGGCGTGGTCGACCATCGGGGCGGGGTAGCCGTGGGTATTGATGCTGGATTTGGCGAGCCAGGGCGCGTGGATGACATCTTTGCCCAAATGCGCGAGCTCCGGCACGTGGCGGCGGATGTATTGGCCGTCGGGGTCGAATTTTTGCGACTGCAATACCGGGTTAAACACGCGGAACCACGGTTGCGCATCGCAGCCGGTGCCCGCCGCCCATTGCCAGTTGCCGTTGTTGGCGGCCAAATCGTAATCGAGCAGCTGCGCGGCAAACCAAGCCTCGCCCAAGCGCCAGTCGGTGAGCAGGTCTTTGACCAGAAAGCCGGCGGTAATCATGCGCAGGCGGTTGTGCATCAGGCCGCTGGCGGCGAGCTGGCGCATGGCGGCATCCACAATCGGGTAACCGGTTTGCCCGGCCTGCCAGCGTGCCAGCCACTCGGCGTTGTTTTCCCATGCCAGCGCGCGGTATTCGGGGCGGAAGCTTTCTTGCGCCGCGTTGGGATGGTGATAGAGAAACTGCTGGTAAAATTCGCGCCAAATCAGCTCTGAAAGCCAGGCTTCCGCACCGTCGTTGTCGGCCTGGCGGGCGAGATAAACAAGATGGCGCGGCGACAGCATGCCGAAGCGCAGGTAGGGCGAAAGCTGCGAGCCGCCCCGCATGGCGGGGAAATCGCGGCTGAGGCGGTATCGGCCGATTTTGTCGAGAAATACGCCGAGCTGCTTTTGTGCGGCGGCTTCGCCGCCCGCCAGCATCAGCGGCCGCCGCCGGAAGCCGAGTGTTGCCAATTCGGGCAGCGGCGGGGCTTGGCGGGCGGCAGCGGGCAGGCGTTGTTGCAGCGCGGCCAGCGTGTGCCAATCATCGGCAGGCTGCCAATCGGAAAACTGCCGGGCAAAAGTGTGCAGCCAGGCTTTTTTATAAGGTGTAAACACGGTATAGGGGCGGCCTTGCTGCGACATCACCGCCGCCTTGGCCAGCACCACCTGATCGGTGACGCGGATTAGCGCGCGCCCGTCGGCATCGAGGCTGCGCCACACTGCGTTGTCGCGCGCCTGCGCTGCGGGTTCGTAATCTTCGGCGCACACCACGGCAGCGGCATCAAGCCGGGCGGCCAGGCGGGGAATTTCCGTTTGCGCGCGCCCGTGCAGCAGCCACAGCGGCACGTTTTTCTCCGCCAGCGCCTGCCGAAGCTCGGTCACGCTGTCGTGCAGAAAGCTCATACGGCGGTCGTCGGGCGGCAGCGGCGCGAGGATGTCGGTGTCGAACACAAACACGGCGGCCACGGGCAGGCCGCGGCGGATGGCGGTTTGCAGCGCCGTGTGGTCAAACAGGCGCAAATCGCGGCGGAACCAAACGAGTGTGATGGGAGTGGGCATGGATTATGATTCTGAGGCCGTCTGAAAGGATTTTCTATTGTAACGCGCTTTCAGACGGCCTGAAACTGTGTAATATAGTCGGAGATGTAGCTTCCGATACAAGGAGGCGAGCCGCAGACAGTACAGCTAGTACGACAAGGCGAGCCAACGCCGTAGCAGAAGCTACATCTTCGACTATATAAACTCTGGTCACTTCAGGAGTGCACCGCCATGAATCCCGCCATGCTGCAAAATTTTCTCTATCAAAACATCCCCGCCGCTGCCGCGCTGCAGCTGGCCGTGTTGGAAAGCACGCCCGAGCGCGTGGCCTTGCTGGCGCCGTTTGCGCCCAATCAAAACCACCACCACACCATTTTCGGCGGCAGCATCGCGCTGGCGGCCACCTTGTGCGGCTGGTCGCTGGTGCATGTGCGCCATCCCGAATGCAAGGGCAAAATCGTGATTCAGGAAGGGCATACCCGTTATCTCAAGCCCGCCGAGGGCGATTTGACCGCGATATGCGAAACGGCGGATGAAGCCGCGTGGGCAAAATGCGCCGAGATGCTGGCCAGGCGCGGTAAGGGCAAGATTGATTTGCTGTGTTCGCTGTATAGCGAAGGCGTGTTGGCGGCGGAATTCAGCGGACGCTATGTGGTGTTGAAATGAATATTCAAGGCCGTCTGAAAGCTTTCAGACGGCCTTTGGCAATTCCTTGCCGCTGGTGTAGTATGGCTCTGAATCATCAAAATATTGGATAAACCACAGGAGTGAAGCTGATGAACCCTTTATTCGAACCGCTGTTGCAACCTTATACCTTCGCCAACGGCGTTACCGTGCGCAACCGACTGGTGGTGGCGCCGATGACGCACCTGGCTTCCGACGAGCAGGGGCAGGCCACCGATGAAGAGCTGGCATTTATCCGCCCGCGCGCCGAAGGCATGGGCATGTTTATTAGCGCAGCCACCGCAGTTACCCCGAGTGCCCGCTCGTTTCCGGGGCAGCCCAACGCCATCGGCGAGCGCGATTTGGGCAGCCTCAAAAAAGTGGCCGATGCGATTAAATCGCAAGGTGCGCTGGCCGTCTTGCAGCTGCACCACGGCGGCGATCAGGCATTGGCTGACCTCACCTACGACGCCGATGTGGTGGCGCCAAGCGCCAACAAGCGCGCGCGCGAAATGAGCAGCGGCGAAGTGCAGGAAATCATCGCCGCATTCGGCCGCGCCGCCGCGCTGGCGGTGGAAGCGGGCTTCGACGGCGTGGAAGTGCACGGCGCCAACGGCTATCTGGTGCAGCAGTTTTACTCGCCGCGCAGCAACCGGCGCAGCGACGAATGGGGCGGCAATCTGGAAAACCGCCTGCGCTTCCCGCTTGCCGTGGTCAAAGCCATCAGCGATGCGGTGGCGCAGGCCAACCGCCCCGATTTCCTCATCGGCTACCGCTTCTCGCCGGAAGAGCCGAGCGAAAAAGGCCTCACCATGGCCGATACGCTGGCGTTGGTGGATGCTTTGCTGGAAACCCCGCTTCATTATCTGCACATGTCGCAATGGAATTTCTTCCGCCATTCGCGCCGTGGCGGCGATGATGAAAAAAGCCGCATGCAGATGGTGCACGAGCGCATCAACGGCCGCGTGCCGCTTATCGGCGTGGGCAATCTCAACACGCTGGAAGACGCCGCCCGCGCACTGGCAAGCGGCGAGGCCGAATTTGTGGCGATGGCGAAAACCTTGTTGCTGAATCCCGATTTGGGCCGCCGCCTGCAAAGCGGCGAGAGCGGCAGCATCGAAACCGAAATCGACCCTGCCAAAACTGCCGCCGCTTACCAACTGCCAAGCCTGATGTGGCAGATGAGCCTCGACGGCGCAGCCGCCTGGTTGCCGCCGGTAAAAGGCAAGGCGTGGACGGGCATTGATGTGTAATCATTTCTGTATATTTTGCAATATTCGGCAGTAACCAAAAGGCCGAGACCTTTGCAAAATTCCCTGCCCGTAGCAAAAGCATCCGCTCCGTCATTCCGGCGCAGGCCGGAATCCATAGCCCGCCATGAAACCCCATTTGAAATCAAATAACTGAATCTTGGGAAAATGGATTCCGGCCTGCGCCGGAATGACGGATGTAATGGATATTTCCAAGAAAAAAGTATTTTGCAAAAGGTCTCAGGCCGTCTGAAACGCTTTTTTCAGACGGCCTTTTGCTATAGTCGGAGCAATGAGATTTTGATACGAGGCGGCGAGCCGCAGACAGTACAGATAGTACGACAAGGCAAACCACCGCCGTAGCAAAAACTAATTTTTTCGACTATATTCGATGTAAACATCTGCCCCCGAAACAATCTCCGTTGTGGGGCGGATATGACTGCCTGACCGACGACGGTTGCACAAACGCAGTGGTTTTCCGGTTGTGACAAACCCGTCATTGCGTGCTCAGCGGTAAATTTCCGCGCCCTGCTGCACGAATTCCACCGCTTTTTCCTGCATCCCTTTTTGCGCGGCAGCATAGTCGCGCACTTCCTGAGTGATTTTCATAGAGCAGAATTTGGGGCCGCACATCGAGCAGAAGTGGGCGATTTTCGCGCCTTCGGCGGGCAGGGTTTGGTCGTGGTAGCTTTCGGCGCGTTCGGGGTCGAGGCCGAGGCGGAATTGGTCGCGCCAGCGGAATTCGAAGCGCGCTTTCGAGAGGGCGTTGTCGCGCAGTTGCGCGCCCGGCCAGCCTTTGGCGAGATCGGCGGCGTGGGCGGCGAGTTTGTAGGTGATGATGCCGGTGCGCACGTCTTCTTTGTCGGGCAGGCCGAGATGCTCTTTGGGGGTGACGTAGCAGAGCATGGCGGTGCCGTACCAGCCGATGTTGGCCGCGCCGATGCCGGAAGTGATGTGGTCGTAGCCCGGCGCGATGTCGGTCACCAGCGGACCCAGGGTGTAAAACGGCGCTTCGAAGCAGTGTTGCAGCTCTTCGGTCATGTTTTGTTTCACGCGCTGGAGCGGCACATGGCCGGGGCCTTCGATCATCACCTGCACGTCGTGTTGCCACGCTTTGGCGGTGAGTTCGCCCAAGGTGTGCAACTCGCCGAACTGCGCCGCATCGTTGGAATCGGCAATGCAGCCGGGGCGCAGGCCGTCGCCGAGCGAGAACGACACATCGTAAGCCTTCATGATTTCGCAAATCTCGTCGAAATGGGTGTAGAGGAAGTTTTCCTGATGATGCGCCAGACACCATTTCGCCATAATCGAGCCGCCGCGCGAGACGATGCCGGTGATGCGCTCGGCGGTGAGCGGCACATAGCGCAGCAACACGCCCGCATGGATGGTGAAGTAATCCACGCCTTGTTCGGCCTGCTCGATAAGGGTGTCGCGGAACAGCGCCCAAGTGAGGTCTTCGGCAATGCCGCCGGTTTTTTCCAGCGCCTGATAAATCGGCACGGTGCCGATGGGCACGGGCGCGTTGCGGATAATCCATTCGCGCGTTTCGTGGATGTGTGCGCCGGTGGACAAATCCATGATGGTGTCCGCGCCCCAACGCAATGCCCACACCATTTTTTCCACTTCTTCGGTGAGCGAACTCGTCACCGCCGAATTGCCGAGGTTGCCGTTGATTTTGACGCGGAAATTGCGGCCGATAATCATCGGTTCGAGTTCGGGGTGGTTGATGTTGGCGGGGATAATCGCGCGGCCGGCGGCGATTTCGCTGCGCACGAATTCGGGCGTGATTTGGTCGGGATGGGTGGGCAGATTCGCGCCAAACGCCTCGCCCGCGTGCTGCTTGATGATTTTCGCATAACGCGGGTCGCGCCAGATTTGTTCCATTTTCAGCTGCTCGCGCAGGGCGACGAATTCCATCTCCGGCGTGATGATGCCTTGGCGGGCGTAGTGCATCTGGGTGACGTTGTTACCGGCTTTGGCGCGCAGCGGGCGGGTGATTTGGTTGAAACGCAGGTGGGCGGTTTGCGGGTCGTGGGCGCGTTCGAGGCCGTATTCGCTGGATAAGCCGCCCAGCTGCTCGGTGTCGCCGCGCTCGGCAATCCACGCGCTGCGGATGTGCGGCAGACCTTGCTTGAGGTCGATTTGCGCGGCGGGGTCGCCGTAGATGCCGCTGGTGTCGTAAACGGGAATCGGCGGGTTGGCTTCGCGGCCTTGATCGGTGGCGGTGTCGTCTTGGCGGATTTCGCGCAGCGGCACGCGCATATCGGCGCGGCTGCCGGAAAGATAAACCTTGTCGGAATTCGGATAGGCAAAGCGGATACCCAGCTCGTGGCTCAAGGCATCGAGTTGTTGCGCTTCGGTGGGTTTGGCGGCAGTCATAAAAAAATCGCTCCTGTTTCTCGTTTGAAGAAGGAAACAGGAGCGTTGTGTTCGGCGTTCAGACGGCCTGCCTTGTATCAAGGCCGTCTGAAAAAGAAAACAAACTGCTGAAACTCCCCACGCAAGTATTATCTTGTTCGGGTGTAAGGGTAATTCTCAGCCGCCGTGTGGCAGCACCCCTGTTTCGTGTTTTTCATTAAAACACACGTTGCCGCGAATGACAACGGGCGGTGTGTAAAGGCGGGCAGGCTCGAGAGGCCGTCTGAAACAAATCCTTTCAGACGGCCTTGTCTTGTCAACGCCCCGCCGACAGCGGGAACACGGCTTTGAGCCACACGGCGTTGCCTTCGGGGCGGTTGCGTGCGACCACTTCTTTCTGCCATTTGGCGGCCACAAACCAGCCTTTGCCGCTGTCGTATTTCACCGTCGGGCCGATGGCGAAGGCGCGGGCTTTGCTGTTGTCGAGTTTGTTGCCGTTTTGCTTGTCGTTGGTGGTTTGTTGCAGCGCGTAGCCGCCCACGCCTGCCGTCCAGCCGTTGCCGAACGCCCAGCCGGCGGCATAGTCTGCGTGCAGTTCGTGGCCGCTGGTGTAATCGGTGTCGGGGTTGCGGCGGTTGACGATGTAGCCGAGTTTGGCGTCGGCGACGAAGCCTTTGGGCTGCGCGTAGCTGACGGCATACACAGGCTCAATGGCCCAGCGGTTGGTGCCGATGTTGGCGAGGTCGTTTTTGTCGTAGCGGCCGGTAGGCAGGTAGGCGTCGAGGGCGACGATGCTGTGCAGCTTGTCGCTGTGGTGGTAGCCGAGCGCGGCGCCGACGGTGATGTCGCCGAGGCCGGTTTTACGCTGGCTGCGGCCTGCGGCTTCCACTTCGAGGTCGACCAGCGGCACGATGGTGTGCAGCGCCAAATCGCCGCCGAGCACTTTTTTCGGCGTTACCCAAATCAGGCGCGGGGCGATAACGTGAGCGGTGAGGCTGAAATCGGGTACGTTGAGGTTGTCGCCGTTGTGGTCGTTCAGACGGCCTGCATGGTAGCGTTGGCCGTATACCATGCCGTAAACGCCGGGCGGCGGCAGCGCGCCTGCCATAGGGCCTTCGACGCCGTGCGGGTAGATGGAAGCGCCGCCTTCACTGGCGTGGGCTTGTGCGGCCAGCGCCAACAGGGCGAGGGCGGGGAGGGTGCGGAAGTAGGGGTTCATGGGGTTTCTCCTGGGTGTGTTGTTGTGATTTTGTGGGGGTTAAGGCCGTCTGAATGCTTGAATGGGTTTTCAGACGGCCTACAAATTGGATGAGGCCGTCAAAACCCGATTCGGTTAAAGCGGGTTTCGAAGTATGCAAACCTGTGGTTTGCCGGCCCTCTCCCTAACCCTCTCCCGCGGGAGAGGGAATGGTGTTGCTGTCGAATCAAGCGTTCGCAGTTTTTTTGCAAACGTTTTATCAGTAACTTGTTCCCTCCTGCGGGAGAGGTTGGGGCGAGGGCGGCAAACCGGGGTTAGTTTCAATACGCTGTGTTCGGGTGCCCTGTTGCCGGATGGAAAAACTCAGGTAAAGCGCACCGAAGCGTTGCCGATGCCGCCGACGGATACCGACATGAAGTCGCCCGCCGTCACGCTCTCCAGCGGCACCAGCGCGCCGGAGAGGATGAGCTCGCCCGCCTTGAGCGGGATGCCGAAGCGGCCGAGGGTATTGGCCAGCCACACCACGCAGTTGACCGGGCTGCCGAGCGCGGCGGCACCTGCGCCGGTGCTGATGATTTTGCCGTTTTTCTCAACTACCATGCCGCAGGTACGCAAATCCACTTGGCGCGGGCTGACGGCGGTGTCGCCGAGAATTAACAGGCCGCAGGAGGCATTGTCGGCGACGGTGTCCTGAATCTTGATTTGCCAGTTTTCGATGCGCGAGTCGACCACTTCGAAGCAGGGCATCACGCATTCGGTGGCGGCGATGACGTCGGCGGCGGTGATGCCGGGGCCATGGAGGTCTTTTTTGAGCACGAAGGCGATTTCGCCCTCGGCGCGCGGCTGCATCAACAATTGGCTGACAGGCATTTCCTCGCCCTGGCTGTAAACCATTTTGTCGGTGAGGTAGCCAAAATCGGGCTGGTCGACCTTGAGCATGCTTTGCACGGCGTGCGAGGTGAGGCCGATTTTTTTGCCGATGATTTTTTCGCCCGCATCGAGGCGGTGTTGCAGAAAGGCCAGCGAGATGTGGTAGGCATCGTCGATGCTGATGTCGGGCGCTTGTTCGGTAAGCGGGCGGATGGCGCAGCGGCTTTGCATCGCCTGATAGAGCATGTGGCCGTAGCGGCGGATGTCGTCCTGGTTCATGGGGTTCTCCTGAGGCCGTCTGAAAGGGGTTCGGACGGCCGGTTGGGGGTTATGGAGTGTGCCGTCGGGTGCGGGGTTGCACATCATCGGGTTGTGTCGGGAGGAGACAAACCTTGCGGTTTGTAACCCTCACCCTAACCCTCTCCCTTAGGGAGAGGGGACTAGATTGCTGAAGCGAGCGCGGTTTCAGACGGCCTCAAACATTGCAACTTCATTGTTTAAGCAAGCAGAAACAGTTTTGTAGCGTGGGCTTTACCCACGAAATCTAGTTCTATAAGCGAGAAGAAATGTCCGAAACCACAGCAATCTTTTCAGACGGCCTGTAACCTAAGTCCCCTCTCCCTAAGGGAGAGGGTTAGGGTGAGGGTTGCAAGCCGCAGGGTTGCTTACATCCGAGCGCCGAAACAAAGTTCGATTGCCGTATGCGAAGCGGCCATATTTGCGGCCGTCTGAAACATTTCGAGTTTCGGTAAGCTTATTCCCTCTCCGGCTTGGCCGGTTTTCAGACGGCCTTTTCCTCAGCTTTGTAGCGTGGGCTTTGCCCACGAAATCCGGCCGGAATCTTTTCAGACGGCCTCTGCGCTGTCGGAAAGCCCTGCAAAACCTGCCTACATCTTGATGCAGATATTCTTCAGCTCGGTGTAAAACTCCAGCCCGTGCACGCCGCCTTCGCGGCCGATGCCGGATTGCTTGGCGCCGCCGAAGGCGGTGCGCAGGTCGCGCAGAAACCAGCTGTTGACCCATACGATGCCCGCTTCCATCTGCTCGGCCACGCGCACGGCGCGGCTGCTGTTTTCGGTCCAGATGGCGGCGGCGAGGCCGTAGTCGGTGTCGTTGGCCAGCGCGACGGCTTCTTCTTCGCTGTCAAACGGGCGGATGTGGCAGCAGGGGCCGAAGATTTCTTCGCGTACGGCGCGGGCGTCATCGGCCAGCCCCGTCCAGATGGTCGGCTCAATCCAGGCGCCGCCGTTGAGCGCTGCGCCCATGTCGGGCACGCCGCCGCCGATTTCGACGGTGGCGCCTTCTTCCGCCGCCAGCCGGTAATACGACAATACCTTGTCGCGGTGCTCGAGGCTGACCAGGGGGCCGAAGTTGGCTTCGGGGTCGTCGGAGCGGCCGGGCTTGAGCTTGGCGGTTTCTTCTTTCATACGCCGCAAAAATTCGTCAAACAGCGGGCGTTCGACATACACGCGCTCGGTGCCGAGGCAGACTTGGCCGCAGTTGACGAAAGCCGAGCGCATGGTGCCTTCGACGGCTTTTTCGAGGTCGCAGTCGGCAAACACGATAGCGGGGTTTTTGCCGCCGCATTCCATCGAGATGTTGCGCAGGCCCACGGCGGCGGCTTTCATGATGATTTCGCCGGTGCGGGTTTCGCCTGTGAAGGTGATGGCGTCGATGCCGGGGTGTTCGGTGAGGAAAGCGCCGGCGGAGTTGGGGCCGAAACCGTGTACCACATTGAACACGCCGGGCGGCACGCCGCATTCGTTCATCACTTCGCCCAGAAGGGTGGTGGTGGCGGGGGTTTCTTCAGACGGCTTGACGACCACGGTGTTGCCGCAGGCGAGCGCGGGGCCGACTTTCCAGGTCATCAGCAACAGCGGCAGGTTCCACGGCGCGATAACGGCGACCACGCCTTTGGGGGTGCGGTGGCCGATATTGACCGCGCCCCCGCCGTCGGGTGTGTCGAGGCGGAAGGCTTCGGTGGGGTGGTTGGCCAGCGTTTCGGAAAAGGCCTTGAAGTTGGCCGCGCCGCGCGGAATGTCGATGTGCGCCGCCATTTTGCGCGGCTTGCCGGTGTCGAGGCATTCGGCGTCGAGAAATTCGTCGAAACGCTCGTTGATGCGGTCGGCCACCTTGTTGAGCAGGGCGATGCGTTCGGCCTGGGTGAGCTTGCCCCACGGGCCTTTGAGGGCGGCGCGGGCGGCGGCCACGGCGGCGTCGACTTCGGGCTTGCCGCCTTCGTGAATGAGGCCGATAAGGCTGTTGTCGGCGGGGTTGCGGTTTTCAAAGGTGTTGCCGCTGGCGGAGCCGACGTAGGCGCCGTTGATAAAGTGTTTGAATTCTTTCATGGTAAACCTCTTGCGGTGGTGTGTGGCTTTCAGACGGCCTGTAAGGATGAGGCCGTCTGAAAGGGTTTGCCGGGTTGCGGCTGGCGCCTGACCCAACCTACGCGCCGTATCAGGTCAATACGCTCAGGAAGCGTTCGTTGAGCGTGCGGTCGTGGTAGAAAATCGCCTTGCCCAACTGCTCGGCATCCCAGGTAATGGTGGGGTGGTCCTGATAGCGGTAGCCGCCGCCCGCAAACACTTCGTTGCGGTTGCCGGAGGGGTCGAAGAAGTAAATCGTCTGCCCCTGGGTAAGGCCGTGGCGGGTGGGGCCGATGTCGATGGGGGTGTCGGTCATCGAAATCAGGTCGGCGGCGAGCAAGACGTCCTGCCAGGTGTCGAGCAGGAAGGAGGCGTGGTGGAACTTGCCTTTTTCAGCATGTTTGATAAAGGCGACGTCGTGCGCTTTCATCGAGGTGCTGAGGAAGTAGGCGATTTTTTCGCCGTCGGGGGCGACCACTTGCTCGGTGAGGTCGAAGCCGAGGATGGTGTCGAACACTTCGAAGGTTTTCGCCAATTCGTCGCCGTAGAGCAGGCAGTGGTCGAAGCGCACCGCCTTCATGCCGGTGAGGTCGCGCGGCCAGGCTTCGGGGTTGTGGCTGCCGATGCCGTAGCGGTCGGTCTGCTCTTTTTCGGCAAAGAGTTCGAACACGTGGCCTGAGGGCGCGGTAAAGCGCACGCGGCGGCCGCAGCCGGCCAATTCGCCGGCTGCGATGTCGGTGACGTCGAGGCCGCCGAAATCCTCCAGCTCC
Organism: Neisseria sp.; assembly: GCA_030538415.1. Taxonomy (GTDB): domain Bacteria; phylum Pseudomonadota; class Gammaproteobacteria; order Burkholderiales; family Neisseriaceae; genus Neisseria. The sequence continues at coordinate 91,706 of JAUNTY010000001.1, forward strand.
TGCCGGAGTTGGTCGAGCGTGGCTTCGTCCACCACTTTGAAGGCCATGAAATCCATGCCCGCTTCATCGGTTTCGCGCAACACCACCGAAAAACGGTCGACTTCGGTCCAGCCCTTGAAGTAGCGGCGGCCTTGCTCGTCGGCGCCGACGTCGATCAGACCGAGCAGGTCGCGGTAGTGTTTGACGGCTTCTTCCATGTCGAGTACGCGGATTTGCACGTGACCCGGACGCATGACTCCTTTTCTCATTTCATTTCTCCTTGGTGTGGTTTGTTATGTCGTTTGTTGGGATTCAAACGGGTGGTACGGTTTGGCCGCTTGTTCCGGCACGATTTCCATATCGCTTTCGGGAAACACCCGGCACGCCAGCACCACGCCGTCGGCAAGGTCTTGCTCGTTGATATGGGTTTTGCTCATGGCTTTTTTGCGGTATGCGCCCGAAAGCACGCGCACCCGGCACACGCCGCAGCCGCCGCCGCGGCAGCCGACGCGGATATCGGCATTGCGGCTGCGCTCCGATGCGGCCAGCAGGCTTTGGCCTTCTGCCACATCGATGTTGCGCAGGCAGGCGTCGGCTTCGCGGTGCGGTTTGACGCAGATGTGGTAACACATGGCGGCACTCCTTTTTTCAGGTTGCTGAAGCGGGATACGTTTCAGACGGCCTCAAACAGTTTGGTAGCGTGGGCTTTGCCCGCGAAATCCAGGCAAAACATTTGAGTCGATTCGTGGGCGGAGCCCACGCTACACAGTTGTTGCGGAAAACAAACAGCTTATTCAAAATCATCTTTCAGACGGCCTAACGTCCGAGCTTTTTCGCCGAGCTGCCGCCGATGCCGAAATGCTGTTTGGGCATTTCGTTAATCAGCACCCGCACCGATTCGGGCGGGGCGTTGACGGCGCGCACCAGCGCTGCGGTGATTTCGCGGATGACGGCTTCTTTCTGCTCGTCGCTGCGGCCTTCCATCATGTTGACTTGTACGATGGGCATGGCGGTCTCCTTCTTTTCTTGTTGTTGATGGGGTTATTCAAAACGGCCGCTGATGCTGCCCAAATCCTGGAAATGCACGCAAAACGAATCGCCTTTTTCCACCTGCACGGCGGCGGTAATCGCGCCGATCATCACAAATGAACCGGCGGGCAGGTATTCGCCGCGCTCGGCCAGCATGTTGGCGAGCATGGCCACCGAGGCGGCGGGGTGGCCGAGTACCGCCGCGCCCGCGCCGGTCTGCACCACTTTGCCGTTGATTTCCATCACCACCCCCAGCGTTTTCAAATCCAGCACCGAAGCGGGTTTGGCGCAGCCGCCGGTGATGAAGCGGCTGGAGGAGGAGTTGTCGGCAATCACCGATTTCAGGTCGAACTTGAAATCTTTGTAGCGCGAATCAATCACTTCGATGGCGGGCATCACGAAATCGGTGGCGGCCAACACGTCGCCGATGTGGCAGCCGGGGCCTTTGAGGTCGGCCTTGGTCACAAATGCCAGCTCGGCTTCGATTTTCGGGTGAATCAGCTCGTCGTGTTTCACCGCCGCGCCTTCGGGCACGCTGAAGTAGTCGGCCAGAAAGCCGTAGCAGGGGTGGGCGACGCCCATCTGGCTCATCTTCGCCCACGAGGTCAGCCCCATTTTCATGCCGACGGTTTTGTGGCCGCGCGCCTCCTTGCGGCGGCGGATTTCCCACTGGATGTCGAAGGCGTCTTCATAATCCATGTCGGGATAATCGTCGGTGATTTTGGTGACTTCGTAGGCCTGCAATTCGGCGTTTTCCAGATGTTCGGCCAGCGCTTCGATTTGCTGTTTGCTTAATGTGCTCATGCGGTTGCTCCTTGTTGTTTGCTCATGGTCAGCGCCAAATCTTCAATCATGTCTTCCTGGCCGCCGACGGTGCCGCGCCGCCCCAGCTCCACCAGGATATCGCGGGCGGGGACGCCGTATTTCTGCTCCGCCCGTTTGGCAAACAAGAGGAAGGAGGAATACACCCCGGCGTAGCCCAGCGTGAGGGCGTTGCGGTCGACGCGGATGGGGTGGTCCATCATCGGCACCACGATGTCTTCGGCCACGTCCATGATTTTGTAGAGGTCGATGCCGTGTTGCGCGCCCATGCGGGTGAGCACGGCCACAAACACTTCCAGCGGCGTGTTGCCCGCGCCCGCGCCGAGCCCCGCCACCGAGCCGTCGATGCGCGCCGCACCGGCGTCGACTGCCGCCAGCGAGTTGGCGATGCCCATGCCGAGGTTGTGGTGGCCGTGGAAGCCGATTTCGGTTTCGGGCTTGAGCGCCTGGCGCAGCGCGCCGATTTTCAGCGCCACTTCTTCGGGCAGCATGTAGCCCGCCGAATCGGTGCAATAAATGCAGTTGGCACCGTAGCTTTCCATCAGCCGCGCCTGCTCGATGATTTTTTCGGGCGGCGCCATGTGCGCCATCATCAAAAAGCCGACGGTGTCGAGGCCGAGTTCGGCGGCTTTGCTGATGTGTTGCTGCGACACGTCGGCTTCGGTGCAGTGGGTGGCGACGCGGATGCACGACACGCCCAAATCCTTGGCCATCAACAGGTGGTCGACGGTGCCGATGCCGGGCAGTAGGAGCGCCGATACTTTGGCCTGCTTCATTTTCGGCACCACCGCGCCGAGGTATTCTTCATCGCTGTGGGCGGGAAAACCGTAGTTGAGCGAAGCGCCGCCGAGGCCGTCGCCGTGGGTGACTTCAATCAGCGGCATACCGGCTTCATCGAGCCCGCTGGCCACCGCCACCATTTCGTCCAGCGAAATCTGGTGGCGCTTGGCGTGCATGCCGTCGCGCAGGCTCATGTCGTGCAGGGTGACTTTTTTGTTGTGCAAATCCATGTTGTTCTCCTAGCGGGCAGGCAGTTTCAGACGGCCTTGGGCGGCCTCTTCGGCAAACATTTCGGCGGTGCGCAGCGCGGCGGCGGTCATGATGTCGAGGTTGCCCGCGTATTCGGGCAGGAAATCGCCCAACCCGCGCACTTCCATAAACATCGAAACCTTGTTGCCGTCGAACACCGGCCCGTTGACCAGCGTGTAGCCCGGCACATAACGCTGCACTTCGGCCACCATCTGCCGCACCGATTCGGTGATGGCGGCTTCGTCGGGCGTGCCTTCGGTGAGGCAGTGCACCGTGTCGCGCATCATCAGGGGCGGCTCGGCCGGGTTGATGATGATGATGGCTTTGCCTTCTTCGGCACCGCCCACCGAAGCCACCGCAGCGGCGGTGGTGCGGGTGAATTCGTCGATGTTGGTGCGGGTGCCGGGGCCGACCGAGCGCGACGACACGGTGGCGATGATTTCGGCATAGACCACCGGCTGCACGCGTGAAATCGCCGCCACCATCGGGATGGTGGCCTGGCCGCCGCAGGTGACCATGTTGACGTTCATTTCCAGCCGGTCGGCGTGCTGCTTGAGGTTGACCGGCGGCACGCAGAAGGGGCCGATGGCGGCGGGGGTAAGGTCGATCATGACCACGCCCGCTGCGTTGAGCTTGCGGCTGTTTTCCGCGTGCACATAGGCCGAGGTGGCGTCAAACGCGATGCGGATGTCGTCGGTCTGAATATGCTCGAGCAGGCCGTCGACGCCTTCGGCGCAGGTTTTGATGCCCATTTCGTGTGCGCGTTTGAGGCCTTCGGATTCGGGGTCGATGCCGACCATCCAGACCGGCTCTATCCATTCGGAACGCTGCATTTTCATCAACAGGTCGGTGCCGATATTGCCCGGCCCGATAATGGCCGCTTTCAATTTTTGGTTCACGGCTTTCTCCTTTGGTGGGTTTGTGTGTGTGGCTTTCAGACGGCCTGTATTACTTGGGTTTGAGGCCGTCTGAAAACAGTTTTCAAATCTTTTTGAACAAGGCCGAACGGGTGGCGCTGCTGCCGTCGGCGGCGGTGAGGAAGCGCTCCATGTGAATGTCGCGTTCAAACAGGCGGCTCTGCATCAGCGTCGACACGGCGGCGTCTATCATCGGCGGCGGCCCGCACAGATAGGCCTTGTGACCGCTGCAACGCTGCGCGAAGTAATCCGCCACCGCTTCGTGCACAAAGCCTGCGAAGCCCTGCCAATCGTCTTCGGGCTGCGCGGCGTTGAGCGCGGGGATGTAGTGGAAGTTGGCGTGTTCGGCGGCCAGCGCCTCGAAGCGCTCGCGGTGATACAGCTCGGCGAGGTTGCGCGCGCCCTGGAAAAGGTAAATCCCGCGCGTGTCGCCTTGTTCGAGCAAATCCAGAATCATCGCTTCGGGGCTGGAGAGGCCGGAGCCGCCGGCGATAAAAATCACATCCTGCGGGTCGGACTTGCGCACGAAAAACTGCCCGTAAGGCCCCGATAAATCCAACGTGTCGCCCACTTGCAGTTGTTCGTGCAAGCGGGTGGTCGCCGCGCCGCCCTCAACCTTGCGCACATGCAGCACCACGGTGTCGGCCTGCGAAGGCGGGTTGGCAATCGAAAACGCGCGCGTGCCTTCCACGCCCGGCACTTGCAGGTTGATGTATTGTCCGGCCTGAAACGGCATCGGCCGGTCGAGTTGGAAAGTGATTTCGCGGATGGTGGGCGACAGCTCGGCCAGCGCGGTAACGGTGGCGCGGTAGTCTTCCACCGGATGACCGGCGAAATCGGGGTCGACGTCGATGTCGGCCTCGATGGTCATGTCCGATTCGGGCAGGCAGCAGCAGGCCAGCACCTTGCCTTCGTCGCGCTCGACGTCCATCAGCGCAAACGGCGAGGCATTGCCGACGTCGCCGTAGCCTTCCAATACCTGCACCTTGCAGGTGCCGCAGGTGCCGTGGCCGCAGGCAAACGGCAGCCACACGCCCTGACGCAGCGCGGCGGCGAGAATGGTTTGGCCTTCTTCGACTTCAATCACGTCGCCGGTGGGTTCTACGGTGATTTGGTAGCTCATGGCATGTTCCTTGTTGATTTTTATAGCCAATTGAAAATATGCGGGTTTTAAAACGGGTTGTAGTGGCGTAGCGTGGGCTCTGCCTAGGAATAAGGCTAAAGCTTAAATACCGTGAGTTCGGGATAAGCATTTCAGATATTCTTATTGTTTTTAGAAATATATTTTTGAAAATCAAAAAGATATTTCATTTACTTATCCCGAACCCACGTTAAATTTTCTAAAAACCTGCCTTGTCGGGTTTCGTGGGCAGAGCCCACGCTACAAAATGGTTCGAGGCCGTCTGAAACCTTTCGGGCTTTAACCACCTTGCTCCCTATCTCGTTTATCCTCGTAGGGGATGAGGAGAGGGCAGCAAACCGCAGATTTGCATCACGTTCAATACCCTTGCCCATTACACGCCGCTGCCCTGCCAGCCATTCAGGCCTGGGGTTTTGAAGCGCAGCAGCGATTTGTGGCCGAAGCCTTGTTCGGCCAGCGTTTTGCCGTCGTCGGGGGTAAACGCTGCGCCGTCGAGCTGCCATTGCACGTTTGCCCAGTCGATGTGTTCGAAATCGGGGTGTTGCGAGAAGCCTTCTGTCATTACCTGCTCGCGCAAAGCCTGAAACGGCATTTCGGGCGGCAGCGGGAAGGTTTTGGCCGAGCAAAACAGCAGGTGTTCGTCCCAGCCGATGTAAACGAGGATGTTGCCGCCGAAATTTTCGCGGCGGTCGCGGATGTCGCCGCGGTAGTTGGGGGCGATGGCTTGTACCGGCATGATGTGTTCTCCTTGGTAAATCTGTTTTTTTGTTGTCAGACGGCCTTTGCTTTCAGACGGCCTGCGATTTGTCAGGGATGCAAACCTGCGGTTTGCCGCCCTCTCCCTAACCCTCTCCCGCAGGAGAGGGAATCCGGGTGCAGGCCGTCTGAAAGGTTGGGCATCAGGCAGCGCCTTTTTTCCATTCGTTCCAGCGCTGTTCGTCGGGCGAGCCTTTCATGTCGAGGTTGTCGGCGCCGAGGTTGAGGCGGTAATACTCGCCCAACACTTTTTCCAAATCCGCGCCGCCGCAGTTGCCCTGCAGAATCTGGTGCACCGGCAGCCAGGCCTGGGCGAATTTCTCCGGCTCGTTGACGAAAATATCGTGGCAGCCGTCGGAACACATGTGGTAGCGCTCGCCTTCAAACCGGGCGCTGCGGTAGCTGATCTGGCCGGGGTCGCCGCCCATTTCGGTAAACGCCATCGGCACCTGGCACACCTGACACAGCTGCGGCAGGCCGCTGGTGTAGAAGCGTTTGCCTTCGGCTTCCATTTTCTTGGCCAGCTCCCAACGCGGGCGGTAGTATTTGTCGAAGGTGTCGGGGTATTTCTCGCTCAGCCAGTCGAGCTCGGCATCGGTGGGGATAAAGGTGTGGAAGCCTGCGGCGTGGCCGAAGTTGTAGAAAATCCACCAGGCCTGATGCGAGATGTGTTCTTTTTCCTTTTCGATGACGTCGCTGTATTTGGGCGGGCGGATGCCGTAGCGGGCGAGGTCTTTGAAGAGCGCGCCGCCGGCTTCTTCGAAATACACTTCCCAGGCTTCTTTCCACGACATCACTTTGTTGGGCAGCATGTAGTCCATCATCATCGCCACGATGGAGAGCAGGCGGGTGCCGCGCCAGAACCATTTGTCGATCCACATCTGCACGATGGGCAGGTTGTCTTCGTGCTGCTCGAGCAGGAATTTGATGATTTCGAGGCCGAGCGTCATGTGGCGGGCTTCGTCGGATTGGGCGCTGAAGCCGAAGGTGACGGTGGCCATGTCGCCGTTGTGCGCCGCGCCCGACATGAAGGGTACGAACAACAGATTGGTCAGCACGTATTCAAACGAGAAGCTGATGGCGAGCAGGAATTCAAACGGCCCGGCCGAGCGCGCGTCTTCGAAAAACGATTTGGGTACGGAGAGATACCACACGCGGTCGTGCATGTGGCTCCAATCCTGGAAGCCGTCGAAGAATTTGTTGTAGTGGCTCATGGCGTGGATTTGCGTCTGCACGTGGCGCAATTCGTCAATCGACTGCATCTGGCAGGCGATGCGCGCGCCGATGCCGCCAAACTGCCGCCCGACATGGGCATAGCCCTGATAGGCCTGATATTCGAGCGGGGTCACGCCGGTGAGGAAGATTTTGATGGCATTCAGATAGCGCGGGTCGGAAATGTTCATCTGGCCGTTGTTTTGCGCAAAGGCGTCGAAAATGGCATACAGCTTTTTCTCTTTTTCGGCCTGATATTTCCAGTAGGCATCCATGGTCAGGCGGAAGGGGTCTTCCCATTTCGACCAGTCGGTAATCTTGATGCCTTCGAAATCTTCGTAGGGGAAGGCCTGTTTGCGGTCTTGATAGGAAAAGTCCCAATCGAGGTCGCGGGTGAGCAGGCGGTATTTGTCTTTGATGTTCAGTTTGGCTGCCATGTGGTGTTTCTCCTCTTTATTTGTGCTTGTGGCGGCTTGGCTTATCGCTGCCAGCTCAGGCTGAATTGTTCGTCGTCTTCGTCGACGTTGCCGCCGATGGTAATCAGGTTGAGGTGCAATTCCTGCACGTCCCAGCTTTGGCCGAGCTTGGCTTCCACCGTTTCGCGGCGCACCACCAGCGTGCCTTCGCATTCCATGCGGATCATGGCGGGCTGGTAAATCACGGTTACCTCGGGGTTGTCTTCTTCGACGGCTTCGACGATGTAGCGCGATTGGTCGTTGTCTTGCAGCGCCAGATATACTTTTGACATGGTTTTTTCCTTTTCAGACGGCCACACCGGCTTTGGCGGCGCGTTTGTTGATTTCTTCTTCTGCGGCGGCCAGCGCGGCGGCGGCTTCGTCGCCCAATAATGCAACGGCCACGTGGCCATAGGCTTCGGCCACTTTCGGCTGCCATGTTTCCAGCCAGCCTTGCAGCAGCGCCCGGTTGGCTTCGCTTTCGGCGGCCACGGTTTTGAAGGCGCTGTCGCTCCAGGCGGAAAGGTCTTTCAGGCAGTCGAGCATGAATTCGGTCAGCATCGCCACATCACGCGCGCCTTGTGCGGCCAGTTGCTGCTCCAGCGCGGTGTAGAACACATGGCGCAAATGGCTGTCAATCAGCAGCGACTGCACCCAGAAAAGCTCGAACCAGTCTTGCTGCACCAGCATTTCTTCACACAGCGCGCGCACGCCCTGCCAGGCTTCGTGTTCCATCCACACCTGCTTGGCTTCGGTCAGTGATGCGCCGCTGTTGCCGTCAATCAACAGGCCGATGCGCGACAGGTATTGCGCCATGCCCATGCGGTCCATCGCGGCAAACAGACAGGCCTGGGTGATGGCGGTGCCGTAGCCGTAAGCGGAGCCGGACATGTGGTGGAGGTTGGCGGCCTGCTCGACGTGGCGCAGCGGCAGCAGGCCGAAAGTCAGCGTTTGGCGGGCGGATTCGTCGAGATAATCGGCCAGATTGCGCTTTTCGAAAAAGGCGTAATTGTGTTCGGCGCCTTCCTGCATGCGGGCGCGGTTTTGCACATAGGCGCCGTAGTAAAACTGGCGCGGGTCGCGTAGGGCATACCAGTCGGCCATCACGATGGCGGTGTAGGTGGGGTCGTTCAGCTCTTTGTCGGGTTTCCACAGCGGGCGGTAGTGGAAGTTGGCCGTTGCCTGCGCGTCGTAGGTGGCTTCCTGATAACGCGTGGCCGGTTTCTCACCGAAGCGGCGCGCAATGTGCGCGTAGGTTTGGCGGATTGGCGCGATGGTGGCGGTTTTGATTTCTAAAGACATCTGTTGCTCCTCTATTGTTTTTTTGTGTTTTATGTGTGTCGGGTATCTAGGGTTTCCTGACAATTCGTTTATGAGGGGATTTTTGTTCCTGAAAATGCAGATGCAAGGCAAAAAACGTAGCAAGATTGGACATCTTGCGAGGCTTTTTAACGCAGCAGATGCGTTTTCAGGGGCAAAAAGCAACCATAAATCGAATTGTCAGGAAGCCCTAGGGCTTCTTGTCAGGATGCCCTAGGGGCGTTCGGTGCCGTAGCGCCATTTGGCGGCTTCGTCGTCGTTTTGTGCCGCCTGTGCCGCTGTCATGTGAATCACCCGGTTATGCTTGCAGAATGCTTCGAAGCAGTCGTGCGGCATGATGAGTTCGACAAACAGCGACGGGTCGTTGATGGCAAAATCGAATTCGACAAAACGGTCATCGGGGGCGCTGCGTACTCGGACATATTTCACCAGCCCGGTGGTTGCGGCAGTGGGCGTCATGGCTGCTCCTTGTTGGGGTGTACAGGGTGTAAAGCATCTGTTGTGCCAGACGCGGCTTTTTTACCCAGCCTGCTGTTTCTTATGGGAATAAAAATAATCTGCCTGTTTTTTAAGCGCTTTGAGATGGCGGAAAATTTCATCATTTGATGAAGCCGGCAGGGCGATTTCATCAAATGATGAAATGGATTGTTAAAAAAATCTATATAAAACAATATGATAAAAACAATAAAATTTACTGATGGGAATTGACAAAGTTGTCGGATGAGGCAATATTGCAAACAAGGCCGTCTGAAAACGATAAAAACACAACAACAAAAGCAGGAGAAAACACATGCCACAGCACAGCAAACCGGTCAGCAATCAAGACATCATCGACAACATCCGCTTCGATGTGGAAAACGGCAAAATCTGGTTTTGCGGACAGCGCATGCTGCTGAGCCACGCTTATGCGCTCTGGCGGCTGCGGGAAGACCTGGTGGAATCATTGGGCAAGGCGCGGGCGAAGCGTTTTTTCATGCGCTACGGTTATTACGCCGGCGTGCAGGATGCCGAAATCGCCAAAAAGCTGCGCTCCAGCAGCGATCCGACAGAGGCTTTTCTGGTGGGGCCGCAGCTGCACACCATCCGCGGCATGGTGAAAGTGACGCCGACGGCGCTGGAAATCGACATCGAGCAGGGCAAGTTTTACGGCGCGTTTGATTGGGAAGATTCGTTTGAAGTGTCTTACCACAAAAAGAAAAACGGCATCAGCCAGGAGCCGGTGTGCTGGGCGCTGCTCGGCTATGCCAGCGGCTATACCAGCTATTTCATGGGCAAGCAGATTGCCTTTACCGAAACCTGCTGCGAAGCGATGGGGCACAACCATTGCCACATCATCGGCAAGCCCGTGGAAGAGTGGGACGAAACCACCGATTTGGAGCGCTCGATGCTGCCCGACCCGGTGGCCGAAGAATTGTTCAGCCTGCGCAGCGAGCTCGACGAGCTCAAATTCCGCAAACACAACGACCTGCTCGAGCCCGACAGCCTGTTTGACGCCATCGGCGAATCGCCCGCTTTCCGCCAAGTGTGCGACATGTTGCACAAAGCTTCGAAAAGCAAGGTGGCGGTGTTGCTGGAAGGCGAAACCGGCGTGGGCAAGGAAGCCTTCGCCAAAGGCCTGCATGCGGGCAGCGACCGCAGCAACCAGCCTTTCGTCGCCATCAACTGCGCCTGCATCCCGCCGGAGCTGATTGAAGCCGAGTTGTTCGGCGTCGAACGCGGCGCGTTTACCGGCGCCACCCACAGCAAGCCCGGCAAATTCGAACGCGCCGACAAAGGCACCATCTTTCTCGACGAAGTGGTGGAGTTGTCGCCGCGCGCGCAGGCCGCGCTGCTGCGCGTGTTGCAGGAAGGCGAGTTGGAGCGCGTCGGCGGCGCGCAAGTGCGCAAAGTCGATGTGCGGCTGGTGGCGGCCACCAACGAAAGCCTCGCCGAAGCCGTCAAAAGCGGCAAATTCCGCGCCGACCTCTATTACCGCCTCAACACCTTCCCCGTCCACATCCCGCCCCTGCGCGCCCGACGGCAGGATATTCCGCTGTTGATTAAATATTTTCTCGAAAAATACAGCGCCATCTACCAGAAACGCATCCTCGGCATCAGCGACCAAGGGCGCGAGCTGCTGTTGAAACACCAGTGGCCGGGCAACATCCGCGAGCTGGAAAACGTGATTGAGCGCGGCATCATCCTCACCGAACACAACCACCTGATTGAAGCCAACGACCTGTTCCCGCATTTCACGCCCGACGCCGACAACCTCGGCATCAGCGGCGACGCGCTTGCCGCCGCCGCGGCCAACGGCGGCAAAACAGCTTATATAGCCCAACTGCTGGAACAGGATTTCGATTTGGAAAACTGGGTGGCCGACATCCTGCAAACCGCCGTCAGGCAGAGCAGCGGCAATATTTCCGAAGCCGCCCGCAAACTCAACATCAGCCGCGCCACGCTGGCTTATCAGTTGAAGAAATACGGTTTGCAGGCGGATAACGGTTAGCGGTGGCCAAGCCGTCTGAAAGGAAACGGCCTGGCATTGGTGGTTAATCAAAAAGCGGGTTCGATGCAGTAAAAGGTAAACCACAAAGGCCGTCTGAAACGCGTTCAGACGGCCTTTGGTTTGATTGGAAGATTATTCTTCGCCGTTTTTGTCGTTGCTGCCGCGGCGGGAAAAGTGAATCCCCAATTGCTTGAGCTTGCGGTAGAGGTGGGTGCGCTCGAGGCCGACTTTTTGGGCAACGCGGCTCATGTTTTGGCCTTCCTGGGCGATGTGGTATTCGAAATAGCGCCGCTCCAATTCTTCACGCAATTCGCGCAGGGGCATGTTGAAGTTGAAGCCGCCGACGATTTCCGATACCGGGGTTTGCGAAAACTGCCCCAAGACGTTATTGACGGCCTGGTCGGTCACTTCATCGCCGTCGGAGGTGAGGGTGAGGCTTTTAACCACATTGCGCAGTTGCTCGAGATTGCCCGGCCAGTCGTATTGGCGCAGGATGTTGAGCGCGGCTGTGCTGAATTTGACCGGCGGGATTTTCTGGGTTTCGGCCAGCTCGGTGAGGATTTGGTCAACCAGAAAAACAATGTCGTCGGGCTGGCTGCGCAGCGGCGGGATGCCGACGGTGAGCGCGGGCAGGGTGTCGGGAAACTTGCTTTCATGGCCGTTGTCTGCGCTGTCGGCCAGCGGGCTGCTGCTGGCGCAGATGATGCGCACGTTGTAGCGGTCGGCTTTGGTGAGCAGAAAGGCGATGCCTTGTTGGATGTTTTTGCTGTATTGGGCGATGTCGTCAAGATAAAGGATGCCGCTGCCGGCTTTTTGCAGCAGCTCAAGCGGGGTGTCGACAATGTGCTCGGTTTTGCCGGGCACAACCCAGGGGGTGCTGTTTTTGTGGAAATAACGAGCCACCAGTTCGAAGGGGGAACCGGGTTCTCCCGTCAGCAGCACGGAGCCGTTTTGTTTGACGGCGGCTTCGAGGGTGCGGTTGAGCTCTTGCACGGAGGGACTGTTGCCGAGCTTGTCGAGCGAGAGGCCGGAGGCGGCCTGCATTTCGCTGTATTTGAGGGCGCGGTCGACGGTGGAGAGCAGCTTTTGCAGGGCAATGGGTTTTTCGAGGAAGTCGAGCGCGCCGATTTTGGTGGCTTCGACGGCGGTGTCGATGCTGGCGTGGCCGCTCATCATCACCACGGGCATGTTGAGCTGGCCGTTTTTGGCCCACTCTTTCAGAAGGGTGATGCCGTCGCAGTCGGGCATCCAGATGTCGAGCAGCACCATTGCCGGCCGGGTCTGGTGGCGGAGTTGGCGGGCTTCTTCGGCGTTTTCGGCGAGGGTGACGGTATAGCCTTCGTCTTGAAGGATTTCCGACAGGAGGTCGCGGATGCCGATTTCGTCGTCTACAATCAATATATCACTGCTGCGCATAAGTTTCTTCTACCAGTTCGGGTAAGGCAATTCTGATACACGCGCCGCCGTCTGCGGGATTGCTCACGCTGATGCGGCCGCCGTGTTCTTCTATAATTTTTTTCACCACAGGCAGCCCCAAACCGGTGCCGGCGGGCTTATCGGTAACATAGGGCTCGAAGGCGTGGTGCAGCATGTCTTTGCTGAAGCTTTTGCCGTTGTTGGTTACGGTGAGGATGGCGTGTTGCTTGTCATCCCGGCGTGTTTCGATGTGAACGTGTGGTGATGGGTTGTCTTCTGCGGCTTCGGCTGCATTTTTGAAAATATTGTGCAATACCTGACGCATGGCGCCGGTATCGGCAGCTATCCACAACGGTATATTACTTAAGTTGGCCGAAAAAGTACATGTACTGCCTTCATATAGCAACAAAACCTCTTCGATAATCTGATTCAGGTCGTGTTTTTCGAATTTCAGCGCCGGCGCGCGCGCGTAATTGCGGAAGGCTTCCACCATTTCTTTCAGCGCCGCCACTTGTTTGACGATGGTGTCGGTGGAGCGGATGAGGATTTGGGCGTCTTGTTCACCCAGTTTGTCTTGCAATTTCCATGCCAATCTTTCGGCGGAGAGCTGGATGGGGGTGAGCGGGTTGCGGATTTCGTGTGCCAGCCGTTTGGCCACTTCGCCCCAGGCGGCTTCTTTTTGGGCGCGCACCAGCATGGTGATGTCGTCAAACACCATCACCAGACCGTTGCCGTTGTCGTCGGGCAGAGCGGTGGCTTTGGCCAGCAGGATGCGGGCGTCGTCGGGCGCGGCATAGCTGAGTTCGACCGGTTTGCCGGTGGCGGCGGTGTCGATGATGGCGGCAAAGGTTTCCGCCAAAATGGCCTGTTGCGGCGATTGCTGCGTCCAGTCGAACCAGCTGCTGCCGAGCATGTCGGCCAGAGGCATGCCGAGAATGGCTTCGGCACTTTGGTTGTAGGTTTTCAGACGGCCTGTGTCGTCCAGCGTGACCACGCCGGTGGTGAGGCTGCCGAGCACGCATTCGAGGTAGTGGCGGGCGGCTTCCTGTTGCAGGCGGTTGTGTTCGCTGGCTTCTTGGGCGATGGCGAGCTGTTCGGTCATGTGGTTGAAGAGGTGGGTAAGGCGGCCTAATTCGTCGTTGCGGAAAATCGGCCGCCGTTGCGAGAAATCGCCCTGCGCCACGGCGCGTGCGCCTTCGGCCAGCGACAGAATCGGTTCGACAAAGCGGCGGGCGAAGTAGAGCGCCAATACCAAGGCCAGCATGATGGCGAGTAGGGTGGCCACCAGCAGCGTGACGAGAAAGAAGGTTTGCAGGCCCTGCTTGGCGTAGCTCAACTCGGCATATTTGGCGCGTGCGGCTTCAATCAGGGTGGCGTCTTTGGCGACATTGGCGGGGATGGGCTGGCGGAAAAACAGCGCATAGGTGTGGTTTTGAATGTCGTTGAGATAGAGCCAGCCCTGGGCATAGAGGGTGTCGTTGATGCTGGCGATGCTGCGTGCCGAGCCGGATTGGTCAATCAGCTCGCGGGTGGCTTGGTCAAGCTCGGGCACGGGCAGATGGTAGGGATTGCGCTCGGCTTCGATGCGGTTGTTGTTGAGGTTGTAAATTGCCAGTTGGCTGAATTCTGCGGCGGAAGGCGCGTTGCGCAAGGCTTCGTTGAGATTGGTGTCGAGCGAGGCGGCGCTGATGAGCTCAATCTGCACCGGCGTGGCCTGGCGCACGGTGTTGTCGAGGGCGAGGCTGATGGCCGATTTGCTGAGGTTGAGGCTGCGCTCCAGCGCTTCGGCGGTGTCGTTGCCGAACCAGGAATTGATGCTGTTGGAAATAAATTGTGCGGATACGCCGAATAAAAACAAACCCGGCAACACCGCCACCAAGGTAAACATGCCGCCGAGGCGGCGGGCGATTTGCGAGCCGAAAATGCCGCGGCGGCTGTCGCGCATCAGCAGCCACACATAACGCAGCAACACCATCAGCAATACGCCGATCAACACCGAGCTGGCGGCGATGATCCACCAGAAATAGTCGGCCAGCTTACTGGCGTTGCCGGTGGCGACGGTGAGGCTGTAGAGGGCGGTGACGGCGAGAATGCCGGTGATGAGCAGGAAGCGCCGCATGGGTTATTCCTGTGTGATGCTCAGCGCTTTCCAGCCTGAATCCAGCTGCCAGCTGCGTGAATTGAGGGCGTTGATCTGGAAGGGCTTGGGCAGTTGCGAGGTGCTGAGCATCAGCCTGATTTCGGCCTTGGTGTCGTGGGCGGAAACGCCGTTGAGCATGCCCGTATCCAACACGCGCCAGTTGGCGATGGCGCCGATGGCGCGCAGGGCGGTATCGAGCGAATTGTATTCGGTGGAAAATGTGCCCACCGATACGCGGTAGCGGTTGGTAAGCGGATGGTAGGACAGTTTGTATTGCACGGAATTGCTGCCGCCGACAATCTGCCCCAGCCGGAAGCGGTAGGCCGCCATGGTGGGGGCGGTAAGCTGGTAACTCAAGGTGAAATTGAGCGGCACGCCTTGAGTGAGTGCCTGCTTGAGTTGGTCGGGCAGCTCGGTGGCGAAACGGCTGCTGATGGCGAGCTGGCCGTTGTCGGTGAGTCTGGCCTGGGCACGGGTCGCGCTGATGCCTTCCGCGGCCGTCTGAAAAGAAACGGCCAGCAGAATAGTGGCAAGGAAAAGCTTAGAGCTTTTGAATAAGCGCGTAATAAAAGCCATCTTGGTTGTTGTTGGGCAAGAGCACATGCGATTCGAGGCATTTTGCGTCGGCATGGCGGTTTAAAAATTTTTGCAGTTGCTGCGCGTTTTCTTCTTCGAAAATCGAGCAGGTCGCCAGCAGCATTCTGCCGTTTTTTGTCAGGGTTTGCCACAGCGCGTCCAACAGCGCTTCCTGCTGGCGGGCGGTTTTGGCGGCATCGCCGGGATGGCGGTTCCATTTGATGTCGGGATTGCGGCGGGCGACGCCGGAGGCGGTGCAGGGCACGTCGGCCAAAATCGCGTCAAACGGTCTGCCATCATACCACGCGGCAAGGTCTTGTGCGTCGGCGCAGGCCAAAGAGGCCGTCTGAAAGCCCAAACGGTCGAGATTGCTTTTGACGCGGTCGAGGCGGCTTGAGTCGATGTCGAGCGCGGTGACGTGGCAGTCGGCCAGCTCGAGCAGGTGGCCGGTTTTGCCGCCGGGCGCGGCGCAGGCATCGAGAATGCGTTCGCCGGGTTGCGGTTGCAGCAGATAAGCGGCTTGTTGCGCACCGAAGTCTTGCACCGACACGATGCCGTCTGCAAAACCGGGTAATTGGCTGACCGGCATCGCTTCGGCGAGTTTCACCGCATAGTCGTCGAGCGCTTTGGCGGCGATACCGGCTTCGGCAAGCTCGGCGGCATAGCGCTCGGCATTGCTGTGGCGGCGGTTGACGCGCAGGGTCATCGGCGGATGAGATTGCAGGGCGGTGGAGATGTTGTGCCAGTGTTTCGGGTAGTGTTGTTGCAGGTAGGCCACCCACCAGATGGGCAGGTTGTGGCGCGCCACTTCGTCTTTTTTGCAGGCGGCGGCCAGCTTGTCGCGCTCGCGCAAAAAGCGGCGCAGGATGGCGTTGGCAAACGAGCGGAACTGGCCTTTGCCGATTTTGGCAATGCTTTCCACCGCTTCGTTGACCACCGCGTGCGGCGCGTTGCGGGTGTGGTGTAATTGATACATCGCCGCCAGCAGCAGGCTTTCCAATTGCAGGTTGGTAATCGGCTTGGTGAGCATTTGCGCCAGCATAAAGCGCAGGCTGCCGGCATAACGCTGCACGCCGTAGGCGATGTCTTGCAGCGCGCCGTTTTCCTGCGCGCTCAAATCGGGATGGGCGGCGCGGATGTCGGCCAATGCGTCTTGCAGGTTGCGGCCTTCGGCGACGGCGGCGATGCTTTGCGCGGCGAGTTGTTGGGCGAGTGCCATGCTCATGGTGTTTGGGTCTTTCTTTGGTTTTTTGCTTTTTTGAATGGGGTTTCAGACGGCCTTTTTTTTAGGTTTAGGCCGTCTGAAAATGTGTAGGTTGGGATGGAATCCCAACATGGACGGGTTTGCGCAGAGTGTTGGGTTTGCAACTCAACCTACGGGTTACTTGAAATAATGCGGCGAGCCACATTCTATTACTTTGCTGGTTTAAGGCCGCCTGAAAAGTATGTAGGTTTGGATGGCATCCCAACGTGGACGGGGTTTGCGCAGTGTGTTGGGTTTGCAATCCAACCTACGCGTTACTGCGGGCAAGCGGGTTACGCTGCAAAAAGTGCGGCTAAGCCATCCTGTGGCGGTTGCTGGTTTCAGACGGCCTTTTTTAAGGTTGGGCCGTCTGAAAAAAAAACGGCGCAAATCAGTTGGTATTTCAATTTGTTACGTCAGGCCAATACGCTTCCCGTTTCAATCGTCCGCCCTGCGGCAAAAGCGGCAATGTTCATGCGTTTGCTGCCGGCGGGTTGCAGTTCGGTAATTTTTAACGCGCCCTCGCCACAAGCGATGATGAGGCCGTCTGAACCGAATGCCAACACTTCGCCCGGGTTGCCTTGTTGCTCCACCACGTCGGCCTGCCAGATTTTCATCGGTTTGCCTTGGTATTCGACCCAGGCGGCGGGCACGGGGTTGAAGGCGCGGATTTTGCGCTCGATGACGGCGGCGGCTTCTGCCCAATTGATTTTGGCTTCTTCTTTACTGAGTTTTTGTGCGTAGGTGATGCCGTTTTCAGGTTGCGGGGTGGCGTTCAGACGGCCTGTTTGCTGTAATTGTTGTAAATCGGCAACAATCGCTTGTGCGCCCAATTCGGCCAGTGCGTCGTGTACGTCGGTGGCGGTGTCGCTGTTTTTGATGGCGTAACGGTGTTCGCTGACCACGTCGCCGGTGTCGAGGCCGATGTCCATCTGCATGATGCAGACGCCGGTTTCGGCATCGCCTGCTTCGATGGCGCGCTGAATCGGCGCGGCACCGCGCCAACGGGGCAGCAGCGAGGCGTGGATGTTGAGGCAGCCGTGGCGCGGGGTGTCGAGTACGTCTTGCGGCAGAATCAGGCCGTAGGCGGCGACCACCATGATGTCGGCTTCGATGCTTTGCAACAGCGCGAGGGCTTGGTCGTTGTTGCGCAGTTTTTCGGGCTGTTCGACGCGCAAACCCAAATCCAGCGCGGCTTGTTTGACGGGGCTGGCTTGCAGCTGCATACCGCGGCCTTTGGGGCGGTCGGGCTGGGTCAGCACCAGCGGGATGTCAAATCCGGCGGCAGCGATGGCTTGAAGGGCGAGGGCGGCGAAATCGGGGGTGCCGGCAAAGATGACTTTCATGGACGGGCTTTCGTGGCGCGGATGGGTGTTTTCAGACGGCCTGTTATTGAATGGAGGCCGTCTGAAAAGGCTTAATAAGTGAAAAACCTTACTCTGCTACGGCGTTGCTGCGCCTAGTCATACTATCTGTACTGTCTGCGGCTTGCTGCCTTGTATTAGAGTAAATTTTTCCACTATAGGTCGTGTTTGGCGCGTTTTTTCAATTTGGTTTTGATGCGGTTTTGCTTCAATGGGGAAAGGTATTCGACGAAGACTTTGCCCATCAGGTGGTCGAGTTCGTGTTGGATGCAGATGGCGAGGAGGCCGTCGGCTTCGAGGGTGAAGGGTTCGCCTTTTTCATCGTAGGCTTCGACGGTCACGCGCTCGGCACGGGTGACGGTGTCGTAAATGCCGGGCACGGAGAGGCAGCCTTCTTCGTAGGTGGTTTCGCCGTCTTTGTGGGTGATGACGGGGTTGATGAACACGCGCGGCTCGCTGTGGTCTTCGGTGAGATCCATCACCACCACACGCTCGTGTACGTCCACTTGGGTGGCAGCCAGACCGATGCCGTGCGAGGCATACATGGTTTCAAACATATCGGCCACGAGGGTTTGGATGCGCTCGTCGATGTCGGCGACGGGTCGGGCGACGGTGTGCAGGCGTTCGTCGGGGTATTTGAGGATGTTGAGTAATGCCATGGTAATTTTCTCGGTGATATTCGGGCGTGTGGTTTTAACGCTATGATGTTGGCAACATTCGGTGGTAGAATGCCGTGTTGCATATGAAACAGGCGCATTAGTCTGTTTAATTTTAGGTATTTGTTATTTAATGATGACAGTTTGAATCGTTTTCAAGGGGAGCATGTCATGCAAAAACGTATTATAACCTTGCTTTGCGCTGTTGGCTTGGCAATTTCCATGCCGCTGTCGGCTGCGGAGCTGAAACTGCGTCCGGATGCACCGACGCGCTACACGGTCAAGCGCGGCGATACTTTGTGGGGGATTTCCGGCAAATATCTATACAGCCCGTGGCAGTGGAACCGCCTGTGGGGTGCCAACCGCAATGCCATCCGCAATCCGCACCTGATTTACCCGGGGCAGGTGCTGGTGTTGCGCTATGTCAACGGCCGGCCGCGTCTGGATTTTGACAACGGTGCTTCTTTCCGCGACGGCATTGCGGTGGAGAAACTGTCGCCGCGTGTGCGCGAAACTTCGTCGGGCTACGGCATCCAGACCGTCAATGTGAATTTCTACCGCATGTTTATGCAGCATCCGCAGGTGATTCCGCAGATGCAGACCCAAGATGCGCCGCGCCTGATTGACGGCCCCGACAGCCGAATGCTGTATAGCCGCGGCGACCGTGTTTACGCCTACGGCATTACCGAGCCGGGCCGTTATCTGGTTTACCGTGCCCGCAAAGACATCACCGACCCGGAAACCCGCCAATATCTCGGCCAGGAAGTGGTGTTCAGCGGTATTGTGAGCACGCTGCCTTATACCAACAGCGCGCTGGAACAACGCAGCGAACAAGATGCGAAATACCTGAAAGACGGCGAATACTACACCCGCCTGCACCCGATGGTGAAAGTGCCGACCCAGACCGCCCAGCCCATGATGGTGGAGGAAGCAGTATCCGAAGTGCGCAAAGGCGATTTTCTGCTGAAAATGACCGACGAGGGCGACAGCTTCCAGATGATGCCGCATGCGCCCTCCGTGCATGTGGATGCCCGGGTGGTGTCGATTTTTGACGGCGTGAGCGAATCGGGTCAGTTTCAAACCATCACCCTTAACAAAGGGGAAGCCGACGGTCTGGATAAAGGCACCGTGCTGAGCCTTTACAAACGCAGCCGTCAGACCCGGGTTGACCTGGAAGACGGCAATAAAGGCCGCCGCAGCGTGGTGAAATATGTGTCGATTCCGGCAGAAGAAGTGGGCTTGGCGATGGTGTACCGTACCAGCGAACATCTGGCTTCGGCGATTATTCTGGAGAGCCTGACCAACATCAACATCGGTGATGTGGCTTCAGAGCCCGGACAGGATTTGGACAACATGCCCAATGACGCGCGGCATGTGAAAAATGCGCCGCAAGAGCCGCACGACACGGAAAACAACGAATACAATTTCCGCAGCAACATCAATCTGTATTGAGATGGCCGTCTGAACAACAAAAGCACACCTTGGCGTGTGCTTTTGCTTTGCGGGCAACGAAACAGCCTGCGGCGGGGCATTCGGAAGCTTTTGGCGTTTCCATCCGTCGAATTTGCATTTTCTGATAATACTATGTCATTATGTAAAAATAACGGTTGTAATTAATTATAGTCGGAGATGTAGATTCTGATACAAGGCGGCGAGCCGCAGACAGTACAGCTAGTACGACAAGGCGAGCCAACGCCGTAGCAGAATCTACATCTCCGACTATATGCTGTAAAAAGGCCGTCTGAAACACAAGGGGACAATCATGAACGATACACACCGTCAGGCATGGATTCAACTGGCGCTTACGCCGTATGTAGGCGCGGAAAGTTTTTTACGCTTGTTGCAACGCTTCGGCAGCCCGCAGGCGGCGCTGGCCGCACCTGCAGATGCGGTGCGCGAGTGTCTGCACCACAAGCAGGCGTTGGCGGCCTGGCGCGGTGAAAGCAGGCAGGCGGTTCAGGCTGCCGAAGCTGCCTCGGCATGGGCGCAACAGCCGGACTGTCGCCTGATGCTGCTGTGTGATGATGATTATCCGGTGATGCTGACCGAAGGCCTGACGCCGCCGCCGCTGTTGTTTTTGCGCGGCGATGCTGCTTTGCTGCACCGTCCTGCCGTGGCGGTGGTGGGCAGCCGCCATGCTACGCCGCAGGCGATGCGGATTGCACGGGATTTCAGCGAAGCCATGGCTGCGGAAGGCATTACGGTGGTGTCGGGCATGGCGGCAGGCATCGATACCGCCGCCCATCGGGGGGCGTTGGCGGCTGCGGGCGGCGGAACCGTGGCGGTGTGGGGCACGGGCATCAACCGTATTTATCCGGCTGCCAACAAAGCATTGGCGCACCAAATCGCCGACGGCGGCCTGATTGTGAGCGAGTTTCCATTGGATACACGCCCGCTGGCCGGTAATTTCCCGCGCCGAAACCGCATTATTGCCGCATTGGCGCAGGCCACGCTGGTGGTTGAAGCCGCGCCGGAATCCGGCTCGCTGATTACTGCCAGGCTGGCGGCGGAAATGGGGCGGGAGGTGATGGCCGTGCCCGGTTCGATTGACAATCCGCACAGCAAGGGTTGCCACAAATTGATTAAAGAGGGCGCGAAATTGGTGGAATGCTTGGAAGATATTTTGCAAGAATGCCCGCAACTGTTGCAAAAACAGCCGATGTCATCATATTCTATAAATATAGAGGTGGTGCCTGCCGCTGCCGGGGCGAAGCCTGTCGCGGCGGCAAATGAGGTAATGCCGGGTTTGCTGGCGGCAATGGGTTACGACCCGGTACACCCCGACAGCCTTGCGCAACAGCTGCAGCTGCCCGCCGCCGAACTATATGCCCAACTGCTCGAATTCGAACTCGAAGGCACCATTGCCGCCATGCCGGGCGGCCGCTACCAACGTATCAAATAAAAATTAAGGAAATTCAATGGCAGAAGTGATTGCCTTTTTAATCGAGCATTTTCAGGATTTCGATGCTTGCCCGCCTGCCGACGACCTCGGCCAGTTGCTGGAAGACGTAGGTTTTGATGATGCGGAAATCGGCCATGCGCTGATGCTGCTGGAAGTGTTGCGCGAACGCGATGACGGTGCCGAAGCACCTTACCGCAGCGATGCCATCAGGGTCTACAGCCCGGAAGAGCTGGATGTTTTGCCGCAAGAAGTGATTGGATTGCTGCATTTTCTGGATTCGGCCAAGGTGACGGATAGCGAGCAGCGCGAATTTGTGGTGCATGCGCTGTTGCACATGCCGTCTGAAGAAATTACCGTGGACATGGCCAAAGTCTTGACCCTGCTGGTGTTGTGGGCTTATAAAGCCGAGTTGCCGGTGCTGATTGGTGATGAGCTGATGATGGCATTGCACGGCAAGGGCACAATGCATTAAGTAAACAGGATATATCAGGCCGTCTGAAACGTTCAGACGGCCTGATATATACCCTCGAAAAACATTTATTCGGTGTTGAATCGAATCCGGCAGCAGGCTGAAAGCAGGTTGGCGGTGTCGGTCTGAACCGCCTGAATTTGAATTCAACACATTGATTAGAGAAACTGATATGGCAAAAAACCTGTTGATTGTGGAGTCGCCCTCCAAAGCCAAAACCCTCAAAAAATACCTCGGCAGCGAATTTGAAATCCTCGCTTCCTACGGCCACGTGCGCGATTTGGTACCGAAAAACGGCGCGGTCGATCCCGACAACGATTTCGCCATGAAATACCAGCTGGTGTCGCGCAACAGCAAACACGTCGATGCGATTGTCGCCGCCGCCAAAGAGGCCGAAAACCTCTATCTCGCAACCGACCCGGATAGGGAAGGCGAGGCCATTTCATGGCATTTGCAGGAAATCCTCAAATCCAAACGCGGCCTGAAAAACCTCAAACCGCAACGGGTGGTGTTTCACGAAATCACCAAAAACGCCGTGCTCGATGCGATTGCCCATCCGCGCGAACTCGAAGTCAACCTCGTCGATGCCCAACAAGCCCGCCGCGCGCTCGATTATCTGGTCGGCTTCAACCTCTCGCCGCTGCTGTGGAAAAAAATCCGCCGCGGCCTCTCCGCCGGTCGCGTACAAAGCCCCGCCCTGCGCCTGATTTGCGAACGCGAAAACGAAATCAAAGCCTTTGAAACGCAGGAATATTGGACGGTGCATCTCGACAGCCACAAAGGCCGCAGCAAATTCACCGCCAAGCTCGCCCAATACCGAGGCGAAAAGCTGGAGCAATTCTCGCTGGGCAACGAAGCCGCGCAAGCCGAAGTGTTGAAAGCATTAGAAGGCCAAGACGCGCAAGTGAGCGCGATTGAAAAGAAAAAACGCAGCCGCAATCCCGCCGCTCCCTTCACCACTTCCACCATGCAGCAGGATGCCGTGCGCAAACTCGGCATGACCACCGACCGCACCATGCGCACCGCCCAGCAGCTCTATGAAGGCATTGACGTCGGCCAGGGCGCGATCGGCCTGATCACCTATATGCGTACCGACAGCGTGACCCTGTCGGCCGAAGCCCTGACCGAAATCCGCCACTATATCGAAAACAAAATCGGCAAAGATTACCTGCCGAGTGCCGCCAAGCAATACAAAACCAAATCCAAAAACGCCCAAGAAGCGCACGAAGCCATCCGCCCGACATCGGTTTACCGCTCGCCCGAAAGCGTGAAGCCCTTCCTGACTGCCGACCAATTCAAGCTCTACCAAATGATTTGGCAGCGCACCGTTGCCTGCCAGATGACCCCGGCCAAATTCGACCAAACCACCGTCGACATTACCGTCGGCGCGGGCGTATTCCGCGTGACCGGCCAAGTGCAGACCTTCGCAGGCTTTTTGAGCGTGTATGAAGAAGGTGTGGACGACAGCGACGAGGGCGAAGACAACAAAAAACTGCCCGAAATGAAAGAAGGCGACGTGTTGCCCGTCGATGCGCTTTACGGCGAACAACACTTCACCAGCCCACCGCCGCGTTTCAACGAAGCGACTTTGGTCAAAGCGCTGGAAGAATTCGGCATCGGCCGCCCCTCCACCTACGCCAGCATCATTTCCACGCTGAAAGACCGCGAGTATGTGACGCTGGAGCAAAAACGCTTTATGCCGACCGACACCGGTGATATTGTGAACAAATTCCTCACCGAACACTTCGCCCAATACGTCGATTACCACTTCACCGCCAAGCTCGAAGACCAGCTCGACGAAATCGCCAACGGCAAACGCCAATGGGTGCCGGTGATGAGCCAATTCTGGAAAGGCTTCAGCAAACAGGTGGAAGAAAAAGAAGGCATCGAGCGCGCCAAATTCACCACAGAAGAGCTCGACGAAACCTGCCCGCAATGCGGCAACCACAAGCTGCAAATCAAGTTCGGCCGCAACGGACGCTTCGTTGCCTGTGCCGGTTATCCCGAATGCGGCTACACCCGCAACGTCAACGAAACCGCCGAAGAAGCCGCCGAACGCGCCGCCAAAGAAGCCGAAGAGCAGGCCGAACTCGACGGACGCGAATGCCCCAAATGCGGCGGTGGACTGGTTTACAAACACAGCCGTACCGGCAGCAAGTTTATCGGTTGCGCCAACTATCCGAAGTGCAAACACATCGAGCCTTTGGAAAAACCGAAAGACACCGGCGTCGAATGTCCGCAATGCCATAAAGGCCATCTGGTCGAGCGCAAATCCCGCTACGGCAAGTTGTTTTACAGCTGCGAAACTTATCCCGACTGCAACTACGCCACCTGGAATCCGCCCGTCGCCGAAACCTGTCCGAAATGCGCATGGCCGGTATTGACCATCAAAACCACCAAACGCTGGGGCGTGGAAAAAGTCTGCCCGCAGAAAGAATGCGGCTGGAAAGAGCAAATCGAACCGCCCGCGCCGAAGGAGTAAGCCTGAAAAACGACGGATACTGCAAAGTATCCGTTTTTGTTGCTTTCAATATTGAAAAGGCCGTCTGAAAGCCTGATATCGCCATTATGAAAACCAAACCTTTTAAAAATCAACAACACAGTAACCAGATTCGCATTATTGGCGGGCAATGTCGGGGGCGTAAAATTCATTTTGCCACCGGAGAAGGGTTGCGTCCCACGCCTGACAGCGTGCGTGAGCGTCTGTTTAACTGGCTCGGACAGGATTTGACCGGGCAAAGCGTGCTCGATCTTTTCAGCGGCAGCGGTGCGCTGGGGCTGGAAGCGGCTTCACGGAATGCGGCGCGAGTGATGATGACAGACAATAGCCGTCAGGCAGTCCGTAATCTGCAGCAAAATGCCCGTTTGCTGCAGTTGGAAAAAGTAGAAATTGCATTTTCAGACGGCCTGTGTTTTCTTGAGCGCTGCCGGGAAAATTTTGATGTGGTGTTTTTGGATCCGCCATTTGCCTGGCAGCAATGGTCGGAATTATTCGCACACTTGCAAGACCGCCTGAACGATAATGCGCTTGTTTATGTAGAGGCCGGCCAATTGCCGCAATTGCCGCAATGGCTGCAGCGCTTTCGTGAAGGCAAGGCGGGAATGAGTAAATTTGAATTATTGCTCTATAAGCAAGCTGCTGAATAAAATGAAATTTATAAACATTATCACATTGGAAAGGCAGATAAAGAAACTGTTTTAAGAATGGATTGTGCTATAATTACACGTTATCGGTTTTGAAATTTGAAAAAGGAAAAACAATGTCGCTCTTTATTACAGACGAGTGCATTAACTGCGACGTATGCGAACCCGAATGCCCCAATGATGCGATTTACCAAGGGGATGAAATTTATGAAATCAACCCGAATCTGTGCACGCAGTGTGTGGGTCATTACGATGAACCCCAATGCCAACAGGTATGCCCTGTGGACTGTATTTTGATTGATGAAGAGCATCCTGAAACCCAGGATGAATTGCAAGCCAAGTATGTCCGCATTATGGCTGAAAAATAAAGTCATTAAAAATTATTGTGTTAAAGAAATAATTTAAAAAAACAAGAGCAGGTGCTTGACGGTTTGCGGGGAAGTCTCTAATATTGCGTTTCTCTTTTGGAGGGATTCCCGAGCGGCCAAAGGGGGCAGACTGTAAATCTGTTGCGTAAGCTTCGAAGGTTCGAATCCTTCTCCCTCCACCAAATCCAATCTGTTTGGAGCAGAGAAAAAAGTAAGTATGCGGGTGTAGCTCAATGGTAGAGCAGAAGCCTTCCAAGCTTACGGTGAGGGTTCGATTCCCTTCACCCGCTCCAAAAGTATTACCTTTTAAGGCCCATGTAGCTCAGGGGTAGAGCACTCCCTTGGTAAGGGAGAGGTCGGCAGTTCAATTCTGCCCATGGGCACCATCCGTTATTTTATTTTCACTCAAACCAAAGCTTAGGATAGGAAGAATTGCCATGGCTAAAGAAAAATTCGAGCGGAGCAAACCGCACGTAAACGTTGGCACCATC
>JAUNTY010000098.1 GCA_030538415.1 Neisseria sp.
GATGCTTTTGCGATGCAGCAAAAGGTATTTTGCAAAGGTCTCAGGCCGTCTGAAAACGTACAGACGTTCAGACGGCCTTGTTGCGGATTAAGTGTATGACGAATCAGCGGCGGTTACGCTCGTAAATCGGCATCACTTCGGGCAGCATCCTGCGGATGGCGTTGATGCGGGCGTTGTTGGTGGGGTGGGATGAGGTGATGGCGTTGAGGGCGTTGTTGTTGTCCTGCACGCGGTTCATTTTTTCCCACACGGTAATCGCTGCTTCGGGATTGTAGCCCGCTTCGGCCATCAGACGCACCCCGCCTGCATCGGCTTCGCTTTCCTGGCTGCGCGAGAAAGGCATGTTCACGCCGTATTGGCTGAGCAAATCGGTAGACAGGCCGGCGGCATCGCTACTGATGCCGGTGGTGGACTGCAACACCGCGCCGCCGATATTGGCGGCCAGACCGGTAAGCACTTGTTGGCCGACGGCGCGCTTGCTGTGTTCGAGCAGGGCATGGGTCATTTCGTGGCCGATAACGGCGGCGATTTCATCGTTGGTCAGTTGCAGGCGGTCTACCATGCCGGTATACATCGCCATTTTGCCGCCGGGCATGGCCCAGGCATTGAGCTCGTTGGATTTGATGACGTTCATCTGCCAGTTGAACGGCACGCCGGTTTTGTTGGCTTGATTGGCGTAGGGTTTGAGGCGGTTGAATACGGTTTGGATACGGCGGGCGGTTTGCGAGGTGGTGTCAATCATCTGCTTGCTTTGCGCCTGCTGCACCACTTGCGAATAGCTTTTGGCGGCGCTGGCATTGAGGGTGGCGCTGTCGTAGCCCACCATGTCGGCCACGGAAGTGCAGCCGGAAAGGGCGATGGCGGCGGTGGCAAAGGCGCTCAGGCGAAGGAAAAAGCTTTTATTCATGTGGCACTCCGTGTTCGATAAATAAAAAAGAGGTGTCAAGCATAGCATAATTTGCGCTGCGGGCGCGAAAGGCCGTCTGAACGGCGTTTCAGACGGCCTTTGTGCAGAAACATATGCAGCGGTTTCAAATGGCTGCCCGGTCTTACATCTGAATCGAGCCGTTGACGGTGATGCTGATTTCTTCGGTGCCGGGATTCGGCGCGTCGGTGATTTCACCCATGCTGTCGGCTCCTTTCGCACGCATGCTCATCGGCGCGGCGGCTGCATATTCCATCATCACCTGCTGGTTGCCGATTTGGCCGAGATTCAAATGCACGATTTTATAGCTGTTGAAGCCCAGCGTTTTGGCCAGTGTGCTGGCGCGGCTTTGGAAACGGTTGAGCGCGGCTTTGCTCACTTCGTCGATTACTTCTTCGCGCTTCTGCTTGGATAGGCTGAACGCGGTGTGGGAAACGCTGGCTTCGTTTTGCGCTTCGGCAATCAGGCGGTTGAGGGCGGCGAAATCTTTGCTCTCAACTTTGAAGCGGGCGGTTTCCTGCCAGCCGATTTGGGTTTGCTTGCCGCTTTTGTATTCGTAGCGCGGGTAGGCATTGCGGCTCAGCAATTCGCTTTTAAAGCTGCGGCTGGCTTCGAGGCGCTGGTTGAGCGCGTTGAATTTGCGCACAAACGCGCGGTTGACCTCGGCGCGGTCTTTGCCTTCTTGGTTGACGGTGAGCTGGATGGTCATGGTGTCGCGCGGCACTTCGGCGCTGGCGCTCTCGGCAAATTCGACAACATTGTAATTCAGCGGTTCGGCACGGGCGGGCAGGGTGGCGGCTGCCGCCAATACGCCCAGCGCCAAGGCTTGTTTCAGCATGATGGTTTCCTTGGATTAAGGTAATGTAACAGGCGGTAATTTAGCACAGCATCGGTATTTTGGTTGCTAAAATGTGTGAAAATTGTTAAGGAGACGAAGGGAACGGCTGGATTTTGATGTCGGTTAAACTCCAGACCGTCTGAAAAGGCGGCCATATTGCATTGGAGCGGCAAACAAGCTTTCAGACGGCCTCCGGCAGCAAATACAAATATCCTCACAAAAACAAGAATGATTGCTATAATCAATATATATTAATTTTGATTTGCCAATGGAAGGAGCAACCATGACTACCCGTATCGAACACGACACCATGGGCGATGTGGCCGTGCCGTCTGAAGCTTACTGGGGCGCACAAACCGAGCGCAGCCGCAATAATTTTAAAATCGGCGGCGAAACCCTGCCGCAGCCATTGGTTCATGCCATGGCGCTGGTGAAAAAAGCCGCCGCGCAAACCAATGCGGCGCTGGGGCGGATTGCGCCGGAGCAGGCCGATTTGATTATGCAGGCGGCGGATGACGTGCTCGCGGGCAGGCTGGCCGGGCAGTTTCCGCTGGTGGTGTGGCAAACCGGCTCGGGCACGCAGTCGAATATGAATATGAACGAAGTGCTCGCCAACCGCGCCAACGAAATCGCCGGCACAGGCCTGGCCGCTTATCAGCCGGTGCATCCCAACGACCATGTCAACCACGCCCAATCCACCAACGATTCTTTCCCCACCGCCATTCACGTGGCTGCGGCGATGGAAATCAACCGCCTGCTGATTCCGGCGGTAACAGCCCTGCGCGATACCTTGCAGGCCAAAGCCGAAGCGTTTGCGCCCATCGTGAAAATCGGCCGCACCCATTTGCAAGATGCTACGCCGCTCACTTTGGGGCAGGAGTTTTCCGGTTATGTGAGCCAGCTTGATCATGGTTTAGGCCGTCTGAACGATGCTTTGCGGGGTTTGTATGAATTGCCGCTCGGCGGCACGGCGGTGGGCACGGGGCTAAACAGCCATCCCGAGTTTGCAGAACGCGCCGCGCAAACCTTGGCCGACTTGAGCGGCCTGCCCTTCGTGACTGCACCGAACAAATTCGAAGCGCTGGCCGGGCGCGATGCCTGCGTGTTTGCCTCGGGCGCGCTCAAAACGCTGGCGGCCAGCCTCAACAAAATCGCCAACGATGTGCGCTGGCTCGCCAGCGGCCCGCGCTGCGGCCTTGGTGAAATCAAGATTCCCGAAAACGAACCCGGCTCTTCCATCATGCCGGGCAAAGTGAATCCCACCCAATGCGAAGCGATGACCATGGTGTGCTGCCAGGTGTTTGGCAACGACACCACCATCGGTTTTGCCGGTGCTTCGGGCAACTTCGAGCTCAACGTGTATATGCCGGTTATCGGCTACAACCTGCTACAATCCATCCGCCTGCTCGGCGATGCCTGCAACAGCTTCAACGAGCATTGCGCCGCCGGCATCGAGCCTGTGCCGGAAAAAATCGATTATTTCCTGCACCATTCGCTGATGCTGGTGACCGCGCTCAACCGCAAAATCGGCTATGAAAACGCCGCCAAAGTGGCCAAAACCGCCTATAAAAACAATCAATCCCTGCGCGAAACGGCGCTGGCGCTGGGCTTGCTGAGCGGCGAGGAGTTTGACGAGCTGGTGAAGCCGGAAGAAATGGTCAGTCCGCGTTAAACCTGCGGGCACTACCCATAAAAATAAAAAGGCCGTCTGAAACCATATTGTTTTCAGACGGCCTTTACTCGGTTTGAATGCA
>JAUNTY010000044.1 GCA_030538415.1 Neisseria sp.
GTCCCTTACGAGCAAAGTTATCAAAAATAGCACCCAAAATGTCCCTTACGCCGAAAACTTAACGTGAGCTCGGGATAAGTATTTAAGATATTCTTATTGTTTTCAAAAATGTATGCACTCCAACAGACAGAAAATCGCCAGATTTTCGTCATTCCCGCGCAGGCGGGAATCCAGAAGCCTGACATTTCCGCAATGTTTTCAAGGTTTCTGAAACCCGACGACTGGATTCCCGCCTGCGCGGGAATGACGAATCCTTACGGATTCTGCCTGCCTCAAGGAAAATATATTTCTGAAAACAATAAGAATATCTTAAATATAGTCGTTTCAATTTAGATTGAGACAAGGCAGCAAGCCGCAGACAGTACAGGTAGTACGGCAAGGCGCAGCAACGCTGTATCAATCTAAATTGAAACGACTATACTTACCCCGAAAATTACTTATTCCCGCAATTTGTCGGGCATCACTGCCCCATCTACAGCGGAAATTGTGCGGATACGACGGTTTGTTGGTTTACAGAAGAAAATCAGGCCGTCTGAAAACATTCAGACGGCCTCCTTATTGCTGCGTTATCCGTAACGACTATGCCTGCAGCCAGTTTTCAATCTGCTGCCGGATGTGTTGCGCGTCGAGGCCGAGGTCGGCCATCAGGCGTTTGGGGTCGCCGTGGTTGGTGACGGTGTCGGGGATACCGAGCGGCAACACGGGCTTGAGGATTTTGTGCCGCGCCAACACTTCCAATACCGCGCTGCCCGCACCGCCTTCGACGGCGTTTTCTTCGACGGTGACGAGGTAATCGTGTTCGCGCGCCAAGTCGAGAATCAGGGCTTCGTCTATCGGTTTGACGAAACGCATATCGGCCACGGTCGCATCAAGGTTTTCGGCGGCGGCAAGGGCGGGTTGCACCATGCTGCCGAAAGCGATGATTGCGGTTTGTCTGCCGCGGCGTTTGATGATGCCTTTGCCGACGGGCACGGTATCGAGGCCGTCTGAAACTGTTGCGCCGTTGCCCGAACCGCGCGGATAGCGCACGGCACTCGGCGCGTCGAGTTGGTAACAGGTGGCGAGCAGCAGACGGCATTCGGCTTCGTCGCTGGGCGCGGCGATGACCATATTCGGAATGCAGCGCAAAAAGCTCAAATCGTACACGCCGGCGTGGGTCGGGCCGTCTGCGCCGACGATGCCCGCGCGGTCGATGGCAAACAACACCGGCAGATTTTGCAGGGCGACATCGTGCACCAGTTGGTCGTAGCCGCGTTGCAGGAAAGTGGAATAAATCGCCACCACGGGCTTCGCGCCTTCGCAGGCGAGGCCGCCCGCAAAAGTGACGGCGTGTTGCTCGGCGATGCCGACATCGAAATAACGCTCGGGAAAACGGCGCTCGAATTCCACCAGCCCGCTGCCTTCGCGCATGGCGGGGGTAATCGCCACCAAGCGTTTGTCAGCTTCGGCCTGGTCGCACAGCCATTGGCCGAAAATCTGGGTGTAGGTCGGTTTGGGCGGCGGCACGGGCGCGGTGGGGGCGTCGCCGTCTTTGGTCAAAGTGGAAACGGCGTGGTATTTGACGGGGTCGTTTTCCGCCAGCTTGTAGCCTTGGCCTTTTTTGGTGATGACGTGCAAAAGCTGCGGCCCTTTGCGGCTCTTCAAGTCTTGCAACACCTCCACCAGATGCTCGACATCGTGGCCGTCGATGGGGCCGGTGTAGTGGAAGCCGAAATTTTCAAACAGCGACAGCGATTGCTTGATATGTTCGCTCTCGCTCGCCATACTTTTGATTTTGTGTTCCACTTTTTGGGCGATTTCCATCGCGCCGGGCAATGCGCCCAACACCTTGCTCGATTGCGCCTTGATGCTGCTGAGCAGGCCGTGCATATCGCGCACCACGTTGCGGGCGAGGTATTTCGGCAAGGCGCCGACATTGGGTGAAATCGACATTTCGTTGTCGTTGAGCACCACCAACAAATCCACATCCATATCGCCCGCGCAATTGAGCGCTTCAAACGCCTGCCCCGCCGTCATCGCCCCATCGCCGATAATCGCCACGCTGCGGCGGCCGTTGCCCGCCAGTTTGTCGGCCACCGCCATCCCTAAGGCCGCGCCGATGGAAGTGGAGGAATGGCCGACACCGAAGGCATCGTATTCGGATTCCGCCCGCTTCGGGAAGCCCGCCAGGCCGCCATATTGGCGCATGGTGTGCATCCGCGCTTTGCGGCCGGTGAGGATTTTGTGCGGATAGCTCTGATGGCCGACATCCCACACCAGTTTGTCTTCCGGCGTGTGATAAACATAATGCAGCGCCACCGTCAGCTCGACCGCGCCGAGGTTGCTGGCGAAATGGCCGCCGGTTTTACCGACCGATTCGAGCAGAAACGCGCGCAATTCCGCCGACAATTGCGGCAGTTGCTTTTTGTCCAAACGGCGCAGGTCTTGCGGTTCGTCAACAAGGTCTAGGAGAGGGGTGTGGCTCATGGCGGGGTCTTTATCGGTTTTTTTGAAGCTGGATGTAATAAGCGATTATAGCAGAGATTGTTTTGCCTACGCAGAATCTGCGCTGCGCGGGCGGCAGATGGCATAACCGCGGTTTTGTGGTATCTTTGGCTGCCAATCTTGAGTTTTGCGAGGATAATGATGACCACACGCACCGCCCTGGCCGCTGCCGCCCTGCTGGTACTGGCCGCCTGTTCGCCCGGCGGCGAAACCGCCGACAAGGCTGCTGCCGTTTCCACTCCTGCCGAAACCGCGTCGGATATTGCCGCCTCCGCACCGCCGGCCGACGTTGCCCCTGCCGAACACCAGCAGGTGATTAACGATGCGGCATGGCAGCGTTACCAATGCGATGACGACAAAACGCTGGAAGCCCGTTATGTGGCCGCAGAAGCGCATGCCGTGGCGCAAATCCGTTACAACGGCCAAACCGTCACGCTGGATTACAACGGCGAATCGAGCAATGAAGACCTGACTGCCTTCAGCGGCGGCGGCTACACCTGGACCATCGGCAACCAATACGGCACCGAATTCTACAAAGAAGACAACGGCTTTCTGGTGCGGCACGAGCAGCAGGAAATCAGCGGCGAGGCCACGCCGGTAGACAATATTTTGGTGCAAAACTGCGCCCCCGCTGCCTGATACCCATCCATAAAAACAACCTGACTGCGTTGGCCTGCTTTTATGGATGGGCTGGCTGCCCATCCTGCCACAGCAGCCGACCATAAAAGAAAAGGCCGTCTGAAAGATTTTATCCTTTCAGACGGCCTTGTTTCATTCAATCAAGCATTAACGCTGTTTGCCCGCCAATTCCTTGCGCAGTTTTTGGGTCACATTCATCATCACTTCCAGCTGTTCGATGGTTTCTTTCCAGCCGCGGGTTTTCAGGCCGCAGTCGGGGTTGACCCACAGACGCTCTACCGGCACCACGTCCATCGCTTTGCGCAGCAGATGCTCGACTTCGGCTTCGGTCGGCACGCGCGGGCTGTGGATGTCGTACACGCCGGGGCCGATGTCGTTCGGATATTTGAAATCACCGAAGGCGGTCAGCAAATCCATATCCGAGCGCGAGGTTTCGATAGTGATCACGTCGGCATCCATTGAGGCAATTGCGGGCAGGATGTCGTTGAATTCCGAATAACACATATGGGTGTGGATTTGGGTGCTGTCTTCGGCATCGGTGCTGCTCAAGCGGAAGGATTCGCACGCCCAGGCGAGGTATTCGTCCCATTGCGCTTTTTTCAGCGGCATGGCTTCGCGGATGGCGGGTTCGTCGATTTGAATCACTTTGATGCCGGCTTTTTCCAAGTCCAACACTTCGTCGTTCAAGGCCAGCGCGATTTGTTTCGCCACCACGCTCAGCGGCACGTCGTCGCGCACGAACGACCATTTGAACATGGTGACCGGACCGGTGAGCATGCCTTTCATCGGGCGCTGGGTCAGGGTTTGCGCGTAGGTTGACCAGTAAACCGTCATCGCATTCGGGCGGGAAACGTCACCGAAGATAATCGGCGGTTTCACGCAGCGGCTGCCGTAGCTTTGCACCCAGCCGAATTGGCTGAAGCAGTAGCCCGCGAGTTGTTCGCCGAAGTATTCCACCATGTCGTTGCGCTCGGCTTCACCGTGTACCGGCACGTCGATTTGCAGTTTTTCCTGCTCTTCCACGCAGTAGGCGATTTCTTTTTTCATCGCGGCTTCGTAATCGGCGGCACTCAATTCGCCTTTTTTGAAGGCGGCGCGGGCTTGGCGGATTTCGAGGGTTTGCGGGAACGAGCCGATGGTGGTGGTCGGCAGCAGCGGCAGTTTCATCCATTCCTGCTGGGCTTTGATGCGCTCGGCAAAGGCGGATTTGCGCTGATCCGCGCCATCGCGCAGGTTGGCGACGCGGGTTTGCACCGCTTCGTTGTGGATTTTTTTGTTGGTGGCGCGGTCGGCGGCGGCGGCATCGGAAGCGGCAATCGCGTCGGCCACGCTGTCTTTGCCGTGTGCCAGTGCTTGTTTGACTACGCCCAGCTCAACCAGTTTTTGCGCGGCAAACGCCATCCAGGATTTGATTTCGCCGTCGAGTTTTTCTTCCACCGCCAAATCCTGCGGGCTGTGCAGCAGCGAGCAGCTCGGCGCAATCCATAAATTGTTGCCCAATTTGGCGGCAACGGGGGCGAGGGTATCGACCACTTTGCTCAAGTTGGCGCGCCAGACGTTGCGGCCGTCGATCAGGCCGACCGACAACACTTTGTTTTCCGGCCAGGCATCGGCGAAGACGGCCAATTGTTCGGGCGCGCGCACGGCGTCGATGTGTACGCCGTGTACCGGCAGGGTTTTCAACAGGTTCAGATGCTCGGCAACCGAAGCGAAATAAGTGCCGATGATGATGCGCACGCCGGTGTTGGCCAGCTCTTTATACACGGCTTGGAAAGCATCGAGATAAGGCTTGGGCGCGTCCACGGCCAAAATCGGCTCGTCGATTTGAATCCAGTCCACACCTTCGGCGGCCAGTTCGCGCAGCAGTTGGGCGTAGGTGGGCAACAGCTTCGGCAACAGGGTTTCGACGCGGCAGCCGAATGCTTCTTTCTTTTTACCCAGCCACAGCAGGGTCAGCGGGCCGACCAAAGTGGGCTTAATGTCGTGGCCTTGTGCTTTGGCTTCTTTGATTTGGGCAATCAGGCGGCCTGCGTTCACCGAAAATTCGGTGTCGGCGTGCCATTCGGGCACGATGTAGTGGTAGTTGGTGTCGAACCATTTGGTCATTTCCATCGCAAACTGGGTGGCATTGCCGCGCGCCAGTTGGAAATATTCCGGCAGGCTCAGGTTGGCGGCATCGAAACCGAAGCGTTTCGGAATCGCGCCCAAGGTGCAGAGCAAATCCAAAACGTGGTCGTAAAACGAGAAGTCGCCTACGGGCAGCAAATCGGCACCGGCGGCTTTTTGGGTCGCCCAGTTGAGGCGGCGGATTTCGGCGGCTGTTTCTTGCAGCTCGGCTTCGCTTTTCGCGCCTTTCCAGAAGGCTTCGACGGCAAATTTCAATTCGCGCTTCGCGCCGATGCGCGGGTAACCTGAAAGATGGAATGTGTTCATGTTTGGTTTCTCCTGTGTATGAACGGGATAAATCTGTTGATGCTGTTATATTGAATGCTTTTTTTGTTTCAGGCAAACGACTAATTTGAATGTTTGCCATGAATGATTTTAATGTAGTGGCGTTTAAATGCCACCATTCATTCATTTATGCCCTTATCGGCTGCAAAATAAGTTGATGCCGTCTGAAAGCTGTTTTCAGACGGCATCGGATGCAGAAGCCCGCCAACTCCTTTATAATGAGCGAAATTCATATTCAGGTGAAAACCGCTCATGGAATCCATCATCGAATTACGCCATCTGAAAACGCTGTTGGCCTTGGAAGAAACCGGCAGCGTGTCGCTGGCGGCCAAGCGGGTGTTTCTGACCCAGTCGGCCTTGTCGCACCAAATCCGCGCTTTGGAAAATTATTACGAAACGCCGCTGTTCGAGCGCAAATCCAATCCCTTGCGCTTTACGCCTGCGGGCGAGCGGCTGCTGCAATTGGCGCGCGATTTGCTGCCGCAAGTGGCCGCCGCCGAGCGCGACATGGCGCAGATTATCGAAGGCGAGGCGGGCGAATTGCGGCTGGCGGTCGAATGCCACACCTGCTTCGACTGGCTGATGCCCGCGATGGGCGTGTTCCGCCCCTTGTGGCCGCAGGTGGAATTGGACATTGTGTCGGGCTTCCAGGCCGACCCGGTCGGCTTGCTGCTGCAACACCGCGCCGATTTGGCAATTGTGTCCGAGGCGGTGCCGCAAAACGGCATTGTGTACCAACCGCTGTTTGCCTACGAAATGGTCGGTATCTGCGCCAAAGACCATCCTCTGGCGGAAAAGCAGGTGTGGCAGCCGGAGGATTTTGCCGACGAAACGCTGATTACCTACCCTGTGCCCGACGATATGCTCGATTTGTTGCGCAAAGTGCTGCTGCCTGCGGGCGTCAACCCGCTCCGCCGCCACAGCGAGCTGACCATCGCCATCATCCAGCTGGTGGCCAGCCGCCGCGGCATCGCCGCGCTGCCGTATTGGACGGTGATGCCGTATCTGGAAAAAGATTATGTGATTTCGCGCAAAATTACGGCGAAAGGTCTGCAAAGCGAGCTGTATGCGGCGATGCGCGCGGAAGACGCCGGCAAAAGCTATCTCGACAATTTCTGCCAAATCGTGCGCGAACGCGGCTTTGCCGACCTGCCGGGCTTGAGTGTGTTGGAGATGGCTTAGGGCTTGCTGGCCATTCAGAAATGTGATGCATAGTCGGAGAAATGAGATTCTGATACAAGGCGGCGAGCCGCAGACAGTACGGTTAGTACGGCAAGGCGCAGCAACGCTGTATCAAACTATAGTGGAAAAACTTAATATTTGATACAAGGCAGCAAACCGCAGACAGTACAGATAGTACGACAAGGTGCAGCAACGCCGCAGCAGATATTAAGTTTTTTCACTATAACGGAACGGCTATAATTTCTCCGACTATACCCCGCATACAACAAGGCCGTCTGAACATTCAGACGGCCTTTGCAACTTTCACGGGCTGAACCCACAACGGCTTCTCTGCAACGTATGCCATCAGCACGAAACATGGTTTTCAGACGGCCTGGGTGTTTCATCTGCCTGCTTATTGCTGCCGCACTTCGATGTGGCTGTTGTCGTGCAGCTCTTTCAAAAGGTTGGTGGTGGCCTGGTCGGTTTTCTGCTGGGCGATATACTGGCGAACGGCATTACGCTGGCGCTCTTCCGGCGTGCCCGCATCGCGCACGCCTTCGAGCTTGATGACGTGCCAGCCGAACTGGCTGCGCACCGGCGGGCTTACCTGGCCGGGCTTGAGCTGGTGCACCGCGTCTTCAAACTGCGGCACCATCACGCCGTCGGTAAACCAGCCCAAATCGCCGCCTTCGGACGCGCTGCCGTCTTGCGAGTATTGGCGCGCCAAGGCGGCAAAATCCACGCCGGAGCGCGCCTGGGTGTAGATTTTGCGGATTTCGGTTTCGGCGGCGGCCGCGGCATTGCCGCTTTCGGCTTTAATCAGGATGTGGCGGGCGTGATACTGGCGCACCGGCTCGCCCTCGGGCAGGGTCACGCCCTGCTGCTGCGCGCGGGCGATAAAGGAGTCGATTTCCTGGTCGCTCACGCGGCTGTTTTGCATGATGGCCTGCTGTTGCACTTTCTGGCTGATGATGTTGTCGGCGATGTTGCGGCGCAAGGTGGCGCGGCTCATGCCGTCGCGGGCGGCCTGGGCATACACGCCGGCGGCATTGGTTTTGCGCGCCTGAGCAGTCTGCTCGATGGCGGCATCGATTTCGGCATCGCTGGCGCCGATGTTGCGGCGTTTGCCGGCTTGCACGATCAGCGACTGGTTAATCAACTGCGCCAATACCTGCTGGCGCAATTCGTCGTTGCTTATCTGGCTGCCTTTGGGCAGGTTGCGGCGGGCGGCGGCGATGCTTTGGTTGAGCTCGCTGTAGGTAATCACATCGCCGTCGGCCACGGCGGCAATGCCGTCGACCATTTTCACATCAGCGGCCTGCGCGGTGGAGAAAGTGAGGCCGAGCGCGGCGGCGAGCATCAGGGATTTGCATTTCATGGTTTGATTACCTCGTTGGTTTTGCTGTAGCCCGGAATGGCCAGGCGCAGTTGTTCGAAGGGGTTGTTGCCGATATTGCTCAGGTCTTTGAGCTGCAGATTGAAGAAGACGGCGTTTTTGCTGTCGGTCAGGCTGGTCACGTAGCGCTGGGCGACGATGCTGGCGCTCCAGCAACCGCAATTGCTTTTGTATTCCACACCGGCAAGCATTTCCAGCGGCCGCTTCACGTTCAGTGCGTAATTGTAGCGGGCGACGGCATAGATATTGTTTTTAATCGGCCATTGCGCGGCCAGGTCAACTTGCTGCAGCTTGTCGTAGAAATAGTCGCCGTTGTCCTGCAGGTAGATTTTTTCGTTGCGGCCGTATTTGTAGCGGGCGCTCAACACCTTGCCCGCTTCCGGATTATAGCGGATACCGGCGGCGAAGTTTTCCATGCGGCGCTGGTTTTGGTTGTAGTGGATGTCGGTGTCGATGCGCACGCTGTTGCTGACATTGCCGTGGGCAAAGGCAATCCAGTCAGAGCGGTTGCGCTGGTAGCGGCTGACGCTGCCGTCGAGCAACACGTTGTCGTTTTTGATGTAAAACTTCTGGCCGATACCGGCGCGAAACAGCTCGGCACCGGTATCCGGGCTGAGGATGCGCGTTTGCACGGCGGTGGAAAGGCTGTTGGCCGAATTGATGCGGTCGTTGCCCGAATAGAGGTTTTCGCGGAAGAGCTGCTCATAGGAGAAGCTGTTTTCCGAGCTGTCGAAATTGGGCAGGTCGTTTTGCGACTTGGTCGGGATGTAGTTGTAAAACAGGCGCGGTTCCAGAGTTTGGATATAAGCATTGCCGAAAAGATTGGTGCGCCGCTCAAACGTCATGCCCGAGTCGATGTTGAAAATCGGCAGCGTGCGGCTGACGGTGCGTGCGGGCGAACCGTCGAAGCTGTCGAGGTCGTAATAAGTGGCGTGCACGCCGACTTTCGGACGGATATAACCCCATTGGTTGTGGAAATCCCATTTCACACTGGGGTAGGCCACAAAGCGGTTGCCGGATTGTTTGTCGTCGTGCTCGAAGCGGGTGAATTGGCCG
Source organism: Neisseria sp. (assembly GCA_030538415.1). Lineage (GTDB taxonomy): Bacteria > Pseudomonadota > Gammaproteobacteria > Burkholderiales > Neisseriaceae > Neisseria. The sequence continues at coordinate 9,191 of JAUNTY010000044.1, forward strand.
AATACGTTGACCTGCGCCTTGCCGATGGATTTCTGCCAGCGGCTGGAAAAACGCGGCATGATGGCGTAGGGCTCGTCTTTGTAGCCGTTGCTGTTGGCCAGCGTCTGGTATTTCTGCACGGTGGCGTAGCTGTCGAGCGCGCCGCCCCAGAGGCGGGTGTTGTGGTTTAACCAGGCTTGGCGGTTGAGGTTGACGTTACTGGCGATGTCGTTACGGCCGTAGAAATCGCGGTAGTAGTCGTCATCCGATACCTGGTTGTAATCCACGCCGCCGGAAAGGGTGGCGGTAAACTGCTGTTGGTGTTGCCATTTGGCATGATAGCGGTTGTTGTATTCACTGCGGCGGTCGTCGGGCATCCATTTGCCTTCCAGCTGGCCTGCAAACGTGGGCTCCAGATAGCGGAACTGCCCGCCCAGCTGCACGCCGCGGCTGGAAATCACACCGGGGGTGATGGTGGCATCGTAATTGGGGGCGAGGTTGAGGTAATACGGCGTTTCCACTTCCAGGCCGTCTGAACCGAATACCAGCGTCGGCACCAACAGGCCGCTTTTGCGGTTGCCGTTGAGCGGGAAATCCGCCCACGGCGTATACAGCACGGGCACACCGCCGAACACCAGCGTGGCGTTTTTGGCCACGCCGATGCCGGTATTTTGGTCGGCTTCGATGCTTTTGGCTTTGATATACCAGCTGGCATCGCCCGGCTCGCAGGTGTTGAATTTGGTATTGATGAGCTTGTAGCGGCCGTTGCCCTGCATTTCGGCGCTTTCGCTCACGCTTTGCAGGCGGCGGCCTTCCTGCTCGGATGCCATGCGCGTGTGGCCGGCGCTGCCGGTGCCGTCGGCGAGGTTGTATTCGATGGTGTCGCCGGCAATGGTGGTGCCGCCCTGATAGAGGGTGAAGCGGCTGCCTGCGGTCACGATGTCGCGGCCTTGGTCGTAATCCACCCATTCGGCATTCAATACCTGATTGTTGCGCTCGACAATCACATCACCTTCGGCGCGCACTTTCACACTGGTTTGGCCTTCGACATTATCGGCGCTGATGCGGGTGTAATCCGTCGGTAGAGGCTCTTCGCCGCTGCGGCGGATTTCGGACACAGCCGTAGCCGCTGCGGCTTCTTTCAGCTTTTCGGGCGAGCATTTGAGGCAGGTGCTGCCGAGCGACAATTCATCGCCGGTCTGCGCCTGCGCCTGTGCGGCAAAGGCTACGCCCAGCGCCAACACCAGCGGTTTCAATGAAAATAAACGAGCCAAAGTATCACCTTAAATCGGTTTTGCCAGTTAGAATAGCGTTTATTTTAACCTGAAAACCACCATGCAACGACAAACCGAATTAAAAAAATGGCTGGAGAGCCGATTTCCCGAACAAAGCTTCGAATTGAGCTTCGCCGCCGCCGATGCGGATTTCCGCCGCTATTTCCGCGCCACCTTTTCAGACGGCCACAGCATCATCTGCATGGACGCGCCGCCCGAGAAAATGAGCGTGGCGCCTTATTTGAAAGTGCAGAAGTTGTTTGACATGGTCAACGTACCGCAAGTTCTGGCGGTGGACGAAGCCTTGGGCTTTATGGCGCTTTCTGATTTGGGCAACACCACTTTTCTCGCGGCCATGCAACACGATGAGCGCGAAATCGTTCACAAAACCCTGCTGCTCGAAGCGATTGATGAATTGGTGGTGCTGCAACAAGCCAGCCGCGCGGGGGATTTGCCCGAATACGACCGCGAGGTGATGCTGCGCGAAATCAACCTCTTCCCCGACTGGTTTGTTGAAAAAGAATTGGGCAAAACGCTCAATTTCAAACAGCGCCAATTATGGCAGCAAACGGTGGATACGCTGTTGCCGCCCCTGCTGGCGCAACCGCAGGTGTATGTGCACCGTGATTTTATCGTGCGCAACCTGATGCTGACTTCAGGCCGCCCCGGCGTGCTCGATTTCCAGGACGCGCTCTACGGCCCGGTTGCCTATGATTTGGTGTCACTGCTGCGCGATGCCTTTATCGAATGGGAAGAAGAATTCGTACTCGATCTGGTCATCCGCTACTGGGAAAAAGCCCGCGCCGCCGACCTGCCCGTGCCTGCCGATTTTGATGAGTTTTACCGCTGGTTCGAATGGATGGGCGTGCAGCGCCATCTGAAAGTGGCCGGTATTTTCGCGCGCCTGTATTACCGCGACGGCAAAGACAAATACCGCCCGGAAATCCCGCGTTTCCTCAATTACCTGCGCCGCGCTTCGCGCCGCTACAACGATTTGGCGCCGTTGTATGCGCTGTTGGTGGATTTGGTCGGCGACGACGAATTGGAAACGGGGTTTACGTTTTAAAAACGCGCAACCATGCTTTCAGACGGCCTGTTGCTTGAATCAGGCCGTCTGAAAAACCACCAAGGCCGTCTGAAACTTGATTTGGGTTTCAGACGGCCTTTATCTTCAGATTGGCGGGCAGCATGCGCAAAATGTGTGCTTCCATATAATCAGGCCGTCTGAAAGCACAATTTCCGTTTTCAGGCGGCCTGAGATCTTCGCAAAAAACAACCGTCGCACCCGCGCAGGCAGACAAGCAAAGCGCAGCTTTGCTTGTCTGCCTGTTTTCCTGATTCTAAAAATCCGATATGAATCATAAGGTTGTGAATTTTCAGGGCTGGCAAGTTTGAGCTGAAGCGTGGCTTCAGACTGGGCACCCGCCTGCGCGGGTGCGACGGGCAGGGGAATTTTGCGAAGGTCTCGGCCTGTTGCTTGAATCAGGCCGTCTGAAACTTGATTTGGGTTTCAGACGGCCTTTATCTCATCAGATTGATGGACAGCAACCGTAGCGTGGGCTTTGCCCGCGAAACCATTTGATGCGGCCACATATAACAACAAGGCCGTCTGAAAGCACAATTTCTGCTTTCAGACGGCCTGAGATTTTTGCAAAAAAACAACCGTCGCACCCGCGCAGGCGGGTGCCCAAGGCAAAGCGCAGCTTTGCTTGTTTGCCTATTTTTACGATTCCAAAAAACCATTATGAATCATGAGACTGCGTGCTTTCAGAGCCGGAAAGTTTGAACTGAAGCGTTGCTTCAGACTGGGCACCCGCCTGCGCGGGTGCGACGGGCAGGGGAATTTTGCGAAGGTCTCGGCCTGTTGCTTGAATCAGGCCGTCTGAAACTTGATTTGGGTTTCAGACGGCCTTTATCTCATCAGATTGATGGACAGCAACCGTAGCGTGGGCTTTGCCCGCGAAACCATTTGATGCGGCCACATATAACAACAAGGCCGTCTGAAAGCACGATTTCTGCTTTCAGACGGCCTGAGATTTTTGCAAAAAACAACCGTCGCACCCGCGCAGGCGGGTGCCCAGGGCAAAGCGCGGCTTTGCTTGTTTGTCTATTTCTCTGATTCTATAGCCGTTCCGTTAGTTTGATACAGCGTTGCTGCGCCTTGCCGTACTACCTGTACTGTCTGTGGCTTGCTGCCTTGTATCAATCTAAATTGAAACGACTATAAAAATCCAAGATGAATCATAAAATTGCAAATTTCCAGAGCTGGCAAGTTTGCGCTGAAGCGTTGCTTCAGTCTGGGCACCCGCCTGCGCGGGTGCGACAAGTAAAGGCCGTCTGAAACTGCAATTTCCGCTTTCAGACGGCCTTTACGCCGAATACCCGGCTTTCATACCCAAGCCCCCGCCAATATCCGCTAGAATGCGCTTCATAACCCATTCTTTCCCCACATCCGCTTATGGCTCACTTCTTTATCCGCCGCCCGGTTTTCGCCTGGGTATTGGCGATTTTCATCACCTTTGCCGGTGCGCTGTCGCTGTTTGCGCTGCCCTTGGAACAATATCCCAATATCGCGCCGCCGCAGATTTCGGTGGTGGCACGCTATACCGGCGCGTCGGCCGAAACGGTGAATGATTCGGTAACTCAAGTCATCGAACAGCAGATGAAGGGGCTGGACGGGCTGATGTATATGAGCTCGACCGCCGATTCTTCGGGGCAGTCGCGCTCGACGCTTACGTTTGAGCCGGGCACCGACATCGATGTGGCGCAAGTGCAGGTGCAGAATGCTTTGCAGCAAACCATGTCGCGTCTGCCCGATGCGGTGCAGGATCGCGGCGTGACCGTGACCAAGGGCGGCCAGGATAACTTGGTGACGTGGATGTTTACCAGCGAAGAAAATGTGCCGCGGGTGGCGCTCACCGATTATCTGGCCAGCAATGTGGTGGATGTGCTGGCGCGCATCGACGGTGTGGCCGAAGTGGCGCTGTACGGCAGCCCGTATGCGATGCGGGTGTGGATGAACCCGGCCAAACTCGATGCTTATCAGCTGGTGCCCTCGGATGTGGTGGCGGCGATTCAAAGCCAAAATACGCAGGTGTCGGCGGGGCAGCTCGGCCAGTTGCCCGCGGTGGGCGAGCAGATGCTGAATGTGCCGATTCGGGCGCGCGGCAAGCTCTCGACGGTGGCGGAATTTGAAAACATCATTTTGAAAAGCAGCACCGGCGGCGCAACGGTGACGTTGAAAGACGTGGCGCGGGTGGAGCTGGCGGCGGAAAGCGCCGATGTGCAAAACCGCCTCAACGGCCGCCCGGCGGGGGCGCTCGGCATCGTGCTGGCCGACAATGCCAATGCGCTGGAAGTGGCCGCGGCGGTGGAAGCGCGCATCCGCGCGATGGAGGCGGATTTTCCTTACGGCATGACCGCACAAACCAGCCAGGACAGCGTGCCGTTTGTGAAGGCTTCGTTGCAGGAAGTGCTCAAAACGCTGCTTGAGGCAGTGGTGTTGGTGGTGATTGTGATTTATGTGTTTTTGCAAAGCTGGCGGGCGACGCTGATTCCCGCCGTGGCGGTGCCGGTGGTGCTGATGGGCACGCTCGGCGTGTTGGCGCTGCTGGGCTATTCCATCAATATGCTGACCATGTTTGCGCTGGTGCTCGCCATCGGCTTATTGGTAGACGATGCGATTGTGGTGGTGGAAAACGTCGAGCGGGTGATGCACGAAGAGGGGCTGGATGCCCAAGCCGCTACTGAAAAATCCATGCGCGAGATTTCGTCGGCGCTGGTGGGCATCGGGCTGGTGTTGTCGGCGGTATTTGTGCCGATGGCGTTTTTCCCCGGCTCCACCGGCGTGATTTACCGCCAGTTTGCCGTCACCATTATTGCGGCGATGGGCTTTTCGGTGTTGGTGGCGCTCACGCTCTCACCCGCAATGTGTGCCCAATTTCTCAAGGCCAAGGCGCACGCCAAGCCGACGGGCGGGCTGTTCAGACGGCTGTTTGCGGCCTTTAACCGCGCTTTTGCGCGCGTATCGGCGGCCTACGGGCGCACGGTGGGCAAATTATTGCAGCGCGGCAAAATCATGCTGGCGGCGTTTGTCGCCATCCTGGCGCTGTGCGCGGGCTTGTTTGCCTGGTTGCCGACCTCGTTTCTGCCGCAGGAAGACCAGGGCTTTTTGTCGGTGACCATCACCATGCCGCCCGGCGCCACCGATGTGCGTACCCAAAAAACCGTCGCCGAGCTCACCGATTACTTTATGCAGCAGCCCGAAGTGGCCACCGTGCACGCGCTCACCGGCATCCGCGGCAGCCAGGGCTACGGCCAAATGACGCTGCGGCTGAAGCCGTGGAGCGAGCGCCCCGGCAAGGCGCATAGCGCCGCCGCGCTGGAAAGCCGCATTACGCCGGTATTGCGCCGGCGCACCGATGCGCGCATTTTCGTGAGCGTGCCGCCGGTGGTGCGCGGCTTGGGCTCGGCGGGCGGCGTGAGCTTTGTGATTAAAGACATGAACGGCCAAGGCTACGATGCGCTGGTAGCCGCCAAAGACCGCTTTATCGAGCTCTCACAGGGCAGCGCTTATTTGCGCGGCGTGCGCACCAGCAATCAGGATGCGCGCACGCAACTGGTGGTGGATTTGGACAACTTCAAAGCCGCCGCCCAGCAAATCGACCCCGCCGCCGTCAACCAATTGCTCGGCCATGCACTCGGCGGCACGTATGTCAACGATTTTATCCACAACGGCCGCGTCAAACGCGTGTATGTGCAGGCCGATGCGCCTTTCCGCATGCAGCCGCAAGACATCGGCGCCTGGAAAGTGCGCAACAGCGTGGGGCAGATGATTCCGCTTGGCAGCATCAGCAGCATCAGCTGGGAAATCGCCCCGCCGCAGCTCATCCGCTTCAACGGCAGCCTCGCCATGGACATGCAGGCCAATGTGCAAAGCGGCGCCAGCTCGGGCGATGCCATGCGCGAAGTGCAAAACCTCATGGCGCAACTGCCGCACGGCTTCGATTACGAATGGACGGGAGCTTCGCTGCAAGAGCAACGCGCCGGCGCCCAAGCGCCGCTGCTGTATGCCTTGTCGATATTGTTTGTGTTTCTCTGCCTCGCCGCCCTGTATGAAAGCTGGAGCGTGCCGCTGGCGGTGATGCTCGCCGCCGCCCTCGGCATCTTCGGCGCACTCGCCGCCACCGCCTTGCGCGGCCTCAGCAACGACGTATTCTTCCAAGTCGGCCTGCTCACCACCGTCGGCCTCGCCGCCAAAAACGCCATCCTGATTGTCGAATTCGCCGTGCAGCTGCAAGCGCAAGGCAAAAGCCTGACCGCCGCCGTCATCGAAGCCGCCCGCCTGCGCCTGCGCCCCATCATCATGACCTCGCTCGCCTTCGGCTTCGGCGTGCTGCCGCTGGCGCTCGGCACCGGCGCAGGCGCGGCCAGCCGCATCGCCATCGGCACGGCGGTATTGGGCGGCACCGTGATTTCAACCGTGTTGGGCTTGTTGTTTGTGCCGATGTTTTTCGTGTGGGTGCGCGGGTTGGTGGGAAGGCGGCATCCGGTTGTACCGGCGGATTAATTTGCCGGTATGGTAAAAGGCCGTCTGAAAGGTTGTGGCACTTTCAGACGGCCTGAGACCTTTGCAAAAAATAACCGTCGCACCCGCGCAGGCGGGTGCCCAGTCTGAAGCGAAGCTTCAGCTTGAACTTGCCAGTTTTGAAAATTTACAACCTAATGATTCATCTTGGATTTTTAGAATCAGGAAAATAGGCGGACAAGCAAAGCTGTGCTTTGCACTGGGCACCCGCCTGCGGGTGCGACAAGCGGGGAATTTTGCAAAGGTCTCGGCCTTGCTTTGTTTGATGGTTTGTGTGCGGATATTTTTAATATATATAGAGGGAAAACTTACTCTAATACAAGGCAGCAAGCCGCAGACAGTACAGGTAGTACGGCCAGGCGCAGCAACGCTGTATCAAACTAACGGAACGGCTATAAATTCTGATACAAGGCGAGCCAACGCCGTAGCAGAAACTCATTTCTTCGACTATACAAACTAACTTGGCTTAGCTTTTCTCAAATCTTCTAATGTTGGCTTCATTAGAATCAAGTCATTTTGCATATCTGAAATTTCATCTTCACTACAATCGCCGGAGGAAATCTTATTTTCAAAATCAATGATTTGATTCTCAAGAGCACGCTCTATAAAAGCCAATTGCTTAGGTAATAAGTTTAAATTAATTTTTTCCATTTTAAATCACCCTCACTTTAATTTGTTGATTGCAGGATAATATTGACACATTCTCAGTTGTGTAGCGTGGGCTTTGCCCACGTTTTGTGTCATTTGCCATGTCCTGATTTCAGACGGCCTCGGGCGGTTTCGCGGGCGGAGTCCACGCTACTTACGACTGGCATGAAAACGCCATCTGTCAACAAGTACGCAATCAGATTTGAAAAGGCGGTACAATCGCAACTTTCCGCAATACAGGCCGTCTGAAGCCTTGCGTGTGCAAGCGGTGGCGGGCATTGCTGCCAAACACCATAAAGATTGCCAAACCCTGTTTGAGGCCGTCTGAATACTTCGACAAGCTCAGCGCAAGCCTTTTCAGACGGCCTTGATAAATGTCTTAACCTGTTAATTTAGAAACCAACTTATGAATCTACTCGGTGCGCTGGCGAAAGTCGGCAGCTTGACCATGGTGTCGCGCATACTCGGTTTTGTGCGCGACACGATTATTGCGCGGGCTTTCGGCGCGGGCATGGCAACGGATGCGTTTTTTGTCGCGTTCAAACTGCCCAATCTGTTGCGGCGGGTGTTTGCCGAAGGGGCGTTTGCGCAGGCGTTTGTGCCGATTTTGGCGGAATACAAGCAAACGCGCTCGGAAGAGGCGACGCGCGAATTTGTGCGCCATGTGGCGGGGATGCTGTCGTTTATTTTGGTGATTGTGACCGCCATTGGTATTCTGGCCGCGCCGTGGGTGATTTATGTGTCGGCGCCGGGTTTTGCCAAGGATGCGGATAAATTCGCGTTGTCGGTGGATTTGCTGCGGGTGACCTTTCCTTATATTTTGCTGATTTCGCTGTCGTCGTTTGTCGGCTCGATTCTGAATACTTACCACAAATTCAGCATTCCCGCGTTTACGCCGACGTTTCTGAATATTTCGTTTATCGTGTTTGCGCTGTGGTTTGCACCGTATTTCAACCCGCCGGTGATGGCCTTGGCGTGGGCGGTGTTTGCGGGCGGGATTCTGCAATTGGGTTTTCAGTTGCCGTGGCTGTTTAAGCTCGGTTTTCTGAAAATGCCCAAGCTCGATTTCAAGGATGCGGCGGTGAATCGGGTGATGAAACAGATGGCGCCGGCGATTCTCGGCGTGAGCGTGGCGCAGATTTCGCTGGTGATTAACACGATTTTCGCCTCGTTTCTGCAATCGGGCAGCGTGTCGTGGATGTATTACGCCGACCGCCTGATGGAGTTGCCGACGGGCGTGCTCGGCGTGGCGCTGGGCACGATTCTGCTGCCCACGTTGTCGAAACACGTCGCCAGCGACAACACGCAGGAATTTTCGGCGCTACTCGATTGGGGTTTGCGCCTGTGTATGCTGTTGGCGATGCCCGCGGCGGTGGCGCTGGCGGTGTTGGCGTTCCCCCTGGTGGCAACGCTGTTTATGTATAAGGAATTTACCCTCAACGATGCGTTGATGACGCAAAACGCGCTGATTGCCTATTCTTTCGGCTTAATCGGCCTGATTGTGATTAAAGTGCTCGCGCCGGGTTTTTACGCGCGCCAAAACATCAAAACGCCGGTGAAAGTGGCGGTGTTCACGCTGATTGTGACCCAATTGATGAACTTGGTATTCGTCGGCCCCTTGCAACACGTCGGCCTCGCGCTGGCCATCGGTTTGGGCGCGTGTTTGAACGCGGGTTTGCTGTATGTATTGCTGCGGGTGAAAGGGCTGTATCAGCCGGGCGCGGGTTGGAAAACCTTTATCGCCAAGCTGGTGTTGGCGCTCATGGTGATGGGCGGCGGCTTGTGGGCGGCGCAAACGTATCTGCCGATGCAGTGGGTCGAGGCGGGCGGCTTGCAGAAAGCGGCGCAACTCGGCGGCCTGGTGGTACTGGGCGTGGCCTTGTATTTCGGCTCGCTGCTGGTCTTGGGTTTCCGCCCGCGCCATTTCAAGCGCTCGGAAATGCAGTAAGCTGTTGTTTTTGTCAGGCCGTCTGAAACCTTGTTTTCAGACGGCCTGATTTTATCCGGCTTGCCCGCAAGCGCTCAGAACCCGACAAACAAATCGTTCAAGCCTTCGGCCATACTGGGGTGGGTGAATATCTGGTTTTTCAGATATTCCGCGCCGATGCCGTTATCCATGGCCATTTTGAAGAGATTAATCAATTCGTGCGCTTCGGCACAAAACAGCGTTACCCCCAGAATCTTGCTGCTGTCGGCATCGACCACGGCTTTGAGCAGGCCGTCGGTTTGGCGCAACACTTTGGCCTTCGGAATATCGGCGGCTTTGAAGGCGGCCACGCGGATATTCAGGCCTTTGCTGCGGGCGCGGCTTTCGGTGAGGCCGATTTGCGCCAGCGGCGGCTCGGTAAACACGCAGGTGGGAAACACGGCGCGGTCGGCGGTGCTGCGTTTGCCGTCGCCCAAAAGCTGGCTGCGCACGATGCGGTAATCATCGAGTGAAATAAAGGTGAATTGCGGGCTGCCCGCCACGTCGCCCATCGCCCAAATATGGTTTTTCACCCGCAGTTTGTCGTCGGTTTGGATAAACCCGCGCTCGCTAAGGGCGATACCGGCGTTTTCCAGCGCCAGCGAAGCCGTATTCGGGCGGCGGCCGATAGCCACCAACACGGCTTCGGCCTCGAATTCGCCCTGATCGGTATGCACCGTGCTGCTGTGGCTGTGGTGCTTGATGCTTAGGGCATGAGCCGTCTGAACCACGCGGATGCCTTTGCTTTGCATGATGTGCAACATTTCTTCCGCAATATCGCGGTCTTCGCGCGGCAAGAAGGTGTCGCTGCTGTCGAGGATGGTCACTTCGCTGCCAAACGCCTGAAACATAAACGCAAATTCCAGACCGATGTAGCCGCCGCCGATAATCACCAGGCGCTCGGGGCGGGCGGCCAGCGCCAGCAGGCCGGTGCTGTCATACACGCGCTCACCGTCGGCGCCTTCTATATCCAGCTTGGCAGGCAGGCTGCCGGTATTGATGAAAATACGCTCGGCGCTCACGCGGTATTCGCCGTCGCGCCCGCTCAGCAATACGGTGTGTTCGTCTTCAAACCGCGCTTCGGCGGTGATGACGCGCGCACCGGCCAAATCGTCTACCTTGTGGAAATTGGCGGCGCGCAGTTTGGCCACCAAATCGTTTTTTGCCGTCATGGCCGCATCGAAAACGGCAGCGCCCTGATGTTGGCAGAGCGCCCGATCGTGCCCTTCCACCAACAGCTTTTTCGAGGGAATGCAGCCGATGTTGATGCAGGTGCCGCCGTACATTTCGGCGGAGGTTTCCGCGAGAATCACTTCTTCGCCATGCTTGGCCAGATCGGCGGCCAGGGTTTTGCCGGCTTTGCCAAAGCCGATAACCAGATTTTTTGCGTGCAGGTTTTGCATGATTTTCCTGATGAATAATGATGACACGGCACTCACTGCCGCACCATGCAAAATGGTAAGTCGTTTCAATTTAGATTGAGACAAGGCAGCAAGCCGCAGACAGTACAGATAGTACGGCAAGGCGCAGCTAACGCAGTAGATTTCTTATTTTATTTCGCTGTAAAACACATTATATACCGCTTTTCCCAAACATCAGGCAACGCATTATCCGGCTTGTTTCGCACTGCCGGGTTATTCAATAAAAAACAATATGATTAAAAATAAAAATTATTTGCATTTGTTTTAAAACAGGCATAAAGTAATTAATATATTTAAATGATTGTAATCGCCATATGTTTATCGCTTTTCTGATTATGCTGCGCGAGGGCATCGAAGCCGCGCTGATTGTCGGCATTGTGGCCGGCTTTTTAAAGCAGTCCGGTAATGGCCGCATGATGCCGAAAGTATGGCTCGGCGTGGTGCTTGCCACCATCATGTGCCTGGCCGTTGGTTACGGCATCCATGTCAAAACCGGTGAAATCCCGCAAAAGCAGCAAGAGCTGGTGGTGGGCTTAATCGGCCTGGTGGCCGTGGGCATGATTACTTACATGATTTTGTGGATGCAGAAAGCCGCCCGCTCGATGAAACAGCACTTGCAGCAATCGGTGCAGGCCGCCTTGAATCGCGGCAGCGGCCAGGGCTGGGCGCTGGTGGGCATGGCGTTTCTGGCGGTGGCGCGCGAGGGCTTGGAGAGCGTGTTTTTCCTGATTGCCGTGTTTGAACAAAGCCCGAGCTGGCGCATGCCGGTGGGCGCGGTGTTGGGACTGCTTGCCGCCATCGTCATCGGCGCATTGATTTACCAAGGCGGCATCCGCATCAATTTGGCCAAATTTTTCCGCTACACCGGCGTATTTCTGATTATCGTGGCCGCCGGTTTGCTGGCGGGCTCTTTGCGCGCGCTACACGAAGCGGGTGTGTGGAACCATTTGCAAACCGTGGTATTCGATTCTTCCCGCATCCTGCATGAAGATAGCCCGCTCGGCGTGATTCTGGGCGGCTTTTTCGGCTATACCGACCACCCCACGCAAGGCGAAATACTGGTGTGGCTGCTGTATCTGATTCCCGTGCTGTATTGGTTTTTACGCGGCAGCAAGCCCGCCAAGGCCGTCTGAAAATCATTTCCTGTTATCGACAACTAGAGGTTTGAAATGAGAAATTTAAATATCGCCGCCGTATCCGTTTTATTGGCCTTGGGCTTGAGCGCCTGCCAACCGCCCGAAGCCGAAAAAGCCGCGCCCGCCGCATCGGGCGCATCGGCAACCAATGCCGACGGCAGCGTCAACGTGGCGGTCAACGATGCCGCCTGCGAACCGATGGCCATCACCGTGCCCAGCGGCCAAACCGTGTTCAACATCCAAAACAACAGCGGCCGCAAGCTCGAATGGGAAATTCTCAAAGGCGTGATGGTGGTGGACGAACGTGAAAACATCGCCCCCGGCCTCGCCAACAAAATGACCGTCACCCTCTTGCCCGGCGAGTATGAAATGACCTGCGGCCTCTTAACCAACCCGCGCGGCAAACTCACCGTCACCGACAGCGGCTTCACCCCCACCGAATCGCAGGCCGACATGGCCAAGCTGGCGCAACCCTTGGCCGAATACAAAACCTATGTACAGGGCGAAGCCAAAGAGCTGGTGGCCAAAACCACCGAATTTGTGGCCGCCGTCAAAGCGGGCAATATCGATAAAGCCAAATCGCTGTTTGCCGCCACCCGCTATCATTACGAGCGCATCGAGCCAATTGCCGAACTCTTCAACGAGCTCGACCCGGCCATCGATGCGCGTGAAGACGATTTCAAACAAGGCCCGAAAGATCCCGCCTTTACCGGCTTCCACCGCATCGAATACGCGCTGTGGGTGGAAAACAGCACCGCCGGCGTCAACGACATTGCCGACAAACTCTTGGCCGACGTCAAAGCCCTGCAAACCGAAATCGACGCACTCTCCTTCCCGCCCAATAAAGTGGTCGGCGGCGCAGCGGTGTTGATTGAAGAAGTGGCGGGCAGCAAAATCAGCGGCGAAGAAGACCGCTACAGCCGCACCGATTTGAGCGACTTCCAGGCCAATATCGAAGGCGCGGAAAAAATCGTCGATTTGTTCCGCCCGCTGATTGCCGAAAAAAATCAGGTGCTGCTGGATAAAACCGACGCCAACTTCAAAACCGTGAACGACATCTTGGCGAAATACAAAACCGTCGACGGCTTCGAGCCTTACGACAAGCTCAGCGAAGCCGACCGCAAAACCCTGCAAGCGCCGATCAACGCTTTGGCCGAAGATTTGGCGCAACTGCGCGGTACGCTGGGATTGAATTAAAGCAAACGTTTCAGACGGCCTCAAACAGCCGGAAAAGCAGGCCGTCTGAAATCAGGCATCTCACTTGATGCGATTGAACAGCAAATCATATAGAGGCCGAGACCTTTGCAAAATACTTTTTTATATTGAAAAAAGTATCTGTCCCGTCATTCCGGCGCAGGCCAGAATCTATGGTTAAATACAAAACCCATTTGAAATCAACCAACTGAATCTGAAAGAAATAGATTCCGGCCTGCGCCGGAATGACGGACTCAATGGATATTTCACAGAGAAAGGTATTTTGCAAAGGTCTCAGGCCGTCTGAACGCCCCGAAACACAGGAACCATCATGAACACCCCACCCGATTCTTCCTCACCCGCCCAACCTCAAAAGCGCGCCCTGCTCAAAGGCGCCCTCGCCACTGGCGCCGGTTTGGCCATCGGCGCGGTCGGCGGCTTCAACTACGGCGAGAAAAAAGGCCGTGCCGAAGAAAAAGCCAATGCCGCCCAACACAACAGCGAAAGCTACGACTGCTACGGCACACACCAGCAAGGCATTACCACGCCGCACCAGCCATTCGCCATCATGGCCGCGTTTGACGTATCGGCGCAAACGCCGAGCCAGCTGGAAACCCTGTTGCGCGCGTTGACCGCCCGCATCCAGTTCCTCACCCGCGGCGGCGAGCTGCAAGACGGCGATGCCAAACTGCCGCCCGCAGGCAGCGGCATTCTCGGCAAAACCATCCAACCCGACGGCCTCACCATTACCGTATCCGTCGGTGCAAGCCTGTTTGACGGGCGCTTTGGCCTCGCCGACAAAAAGCCCAAGCATCTGGTGGAAATGACGCGTTTTCCCAACGACAAACTCGCCGCCGAATGGTGCGACGGCGACTTGAGCCTCCAGATTTGCGCCTTCAGCCCCGAAACCTGCCAAAACGCCTTGCGCGACCTCATCAAAAACACCGCCCAATTCGCCGTTATCCGCTGGAGCATCGACGGCTTTTTGCCCAAAACCGAGCCGGGCACGGCGGCGCGTAACCTCTTTGGCTTTCGCGACGGCAGCGGCAACCCCGATGTGCAGGATCCCAAAATCGCCGATGAAGTATTGTGGACGGGCGTGGCCGCCAACAGCCTCGATGAACCGGCTTGGGCGAAAAACGGCAGCTATCAGGCCGTGCGGTTGATTCGCCATTTCGTCGAATTTTGGGACCGCACGCCCTTGCAAGAGCAGGAAACCATTTTCGGGCGCGAAAAATACAGCGGCGCTCCCTTGGGCGGCAAAACCGAAATGGAAACGCCCGATTACGGCAAAGATCCCGAAGGCAAAGTGATTCCGAAAGACAGCCATATGCGCCTGGCCAACCCGCGCGACCCCGAGTTTATGAAAAAGCATCTGCTGTTCAGACGGCCTTTCGATTATTCGCGCGGGCTGGCGAAATCGGGGCAGCTCGATGTCGGCCTCATATTTATCTGTTATCAGGCCAATCTTTCAGACGGCTTTATTTTCGTGCAAAACCTGCTCAACGGCGAGCCGCTGGAAGAATACATTTCTCCTTTCGGCGGCGGCTATTTCTTCACCCTGCCGGGGGTGGATGAAGGCGGATTTTTCGGCCAGAGCCTGTTGCGGGCATAAGCCTTCCCTGCCCGCCGATATTCAAGGCCGAGACTTTTTGCAAAAAATAATATCCGTCGCACCCGCGCAGGCGGGTGCCTAGTGCAAAGC
>JAUNTY010000045.1 GCA_030538415.1 Neisseria sp.
AGCTATGGATTCCGGCCTGCGCCGGAATGACGGAGTGGATGCTTTTGCGACGCAGCAAAAGGTATTTTGCAAAGGTCTCAGGTTTTATTTTGAGATACGAACCCTGCCATTTGGCCTGGCTGCAATGTGTGCTTGCTTTGCACTTTTGCGATGAAGCTGCGGCTGATAATGCGTTTGAGGCGATGTTGGGGTACACTCTGCAATCATGAACAGCATCTTGATTACCCGCCCGTCCGGCCAGGCTGCCGCCGAAATACAGGCTTGCGCAGCGGCAGGCTGGCACGCGGTTTCTTTCAGCCCCATCCGCATCGAAGCCGATGAGGCGGCCTTGCGGCATCTGCCCGAGCAGTTTGCGGCGGCCGACGCGGTGTTTTGGGTGAGCCCGGGCGCGGTCGGCGTGGCCGCGCCCTTGTTGGATTTTTCAGACGGCCTGCCGCAGCAGATTGCAGTCGGGCAGGGCAGCGCCGCTGCTTTGGCGGCTTTTTGCAGGCAGCCGGTACAGGCGCCGCAAACGGGTAACGACAGCGAAGCGGCGCTGCAGTTGCCGGTTTGGCGCAGCCTGCCTGCCGGTGCGAAAATATTGATTATCCGCGGCCACGGCGGGCGCGAATGGCTGGCTCGGGAATTGCGCCGCCGGGGCTTTGCCGTCGAGTTTGCCGAAGTGTATTTCAGACGGCCTCAGGCGCTGGATTGGAACGTGTTTGCGCAAGCAAAACCGCGAGCGGCTTATGTCACCTCTTCGGAAATTGCCCGCGCCCTGTTCGGGCAGGTGCCGCCCCGGTTGGCGCAAGCGCTTAAAACCTTGCTATACTTTACCCATCACGAGCGCATCGCCGCCACGCTGAAAGCCGCCGGAGCGCAACATGTCCGGCTGGTGGCGCGGCTGGATATGCAAACTTTACAGCGCGAAACGGAGTAAGCGATGAAGCCCGAAGACACGCAACCTGAAAGCAAGCAAACGCCGGAAAACAAAGCCATTGCGGTGTCGTCCGACGGCACGGCCATGCCGCCGTCCGAACCTGAAACAGACGGCACAACGGCGGCGCAGCCCGAAGCTGCAAAAAATACGCCCGAGCCTGCTCCGGCCAAAGTGCCTGCAAGCGCAACCGAATCTCCCGACACAGGAAAAAACATGTCCGAACCCAAACCCAATCAAACGCCGGCCGTGGCGCCGGTGGTTATCAAACAATCTTCAGGCAAGGGGCTGGCCGCCGGTGCGCTGGTGCTGGCGCTGCTGGGGCTGGGTGCCAGCGGCTTTTTGTTTGTGCAGGGGCAAAACCTGCTGAAAAACCAGGAATTGAGCTTCGAGCAGAAAATCGACAAAGCGGCCTTGGGCGAGAGCCAGAATGCCAACCTGCTGCAGGACAATCTGCGCAGGCAGACCGAAATACAGGCCGCGCTGACGCAGCTTTCAGACGGCCAGAAGCAAAACAGCGAACAAATTGCGGCAACCGCCCGCGCCTATCAGGAGCTGTTGAAGAGCCGCGCCAACTGGCTGGTGGATGAAACCGAAGCCATGCTGAATCTGGCTTCGCAGCAATTGGTGTTGTCGGGCAATGTGCCGATGGTGGTGAATCTGCTCGAAAGCGTGGAAAACCGCTTGAGCCGCTTCGACCAACCCGAGTTGCTGCCCATCAAACAAGCCATCAGCAGCGATTTGGCCGCGCTGAAAAACCGCCCGTATCTGGATGCGGCCAGCGCGTCGTTGCGGCTGGATCGCCTGGAAACGGCGGTAGCCGGTTTGCCGCTCACCCTAGACAGCACCCTGCAGCCGGGCGTGGAGGCGCCGCAGGCCGTCAATACCGACAACCTGCCCTGGTGGCAGGCTGCCTGGGAAAAAGCGCTTTACAGCATGAAAGGCATGGTGGAAGTGCGCAGGCTCAACAGCAGCGATGCAATGCTGATGGCGCCGGATCAGGTGTATTTCGTGCGCGAAAACTTGCGCCTGCGCCTGCTGGATGCCCGCACGGCGCTGTTGCAGCACAATGCGGAAGTGTATCAGAGCGACTTGAACAGCGCCGAAGCGGCGGTGAAGCAGTATTTCGACAACCGTTCGCCCGCCACCCAATCCTGGTTGAAAGAGCTGGCCGATTTGAAAGCGCTGGACGTGCGCACCGTTTCCGATGATTCCCTCAAGGCCAGCCTGGCTGCCGTGCGCGCCTATCAGGAAAGCGTGCGCACCGCCCGTTCGGGTGCGCTGCCTGATTTGAGCGCATCGGATGCGGCCGCTTCAGCCGCATCCGAGCCGGCTGCCGCAGCTGCTTCTGCAGCTGTCGCCCCCCAATCGGCGCAACCTGCCGCGCCTGCCGCACAGCCCGGTGCGGATGCGGCGAAACCTGACGCTGCCGACAGCCCGGCTCCTGCCCCTGCATCGGCACCCGCAGCGCAAGTGAAGGGAGAGCGGGCATGAGAGCGTTAATCTGGATTATTATTTTGTTTGCCGTGGCCGTCGGGTTGGCCATGGCTTCCAGCTTCTATACCGGCAACGTGTATGTGGTGGCCGGGCAAACCATGTTGCGCGTCAACCTGCATGCCTTTGTGCTCGGCCTGATTGCGCTGGTGGTGGTGCTGTATCTGCTGGTGCGGCTGCTTGCCGGAATTCTGCATGTGCCCGGGCGCATGCAGCGCTTCGGTGTGGCACGCAAAGGGCGCCAAGCCGAAGCCGCGCTCAACAATGCCGGCCTGGCTTTTTTCGAAGGCAAATTCCAGAAAGCCGAGCAGGAAGCGGCCAAGGTGCTGGCCAACAAGGAGGCCGGGCATAACCGCACGCTGGCACTGATGCTGGGCGCGCATGCCGCCGACCAAATGGATGATATTGCGCTGCGCGACCGCTATTTGCAGGACATTCAGGCACTGCCCGCCAAGCAGCAGCTTTCCCGCTATCTGCTGCTGGCCGAATCGGCGCTGAGCCGCCGCGATTACCCCGCCGCCGAAAGCAGCCTCGCCGCTGCAGCGCACATCAACCCCAATCTGACCCGACTGGTGCGCCTGCAACTGCGCTATGCTTTCGACCACGGCAATACGCTTGATGTGTTGGATAAAACCGCCAAACTCCTGAAAGCCGGGGCGATTAACGAATATGAGGCCGAGCAATACCAGCATTGGGCCTATCGCCGCCTGTTGGCGCTGGCAAGTGATCACAACGGCCTCAAAGCCTGTCTCAAACGCATTCCCGATCAGCTGAAAAGCGGCGAATTGTGTGCCGCGATTGCCGAAAAATACGAACGCTTGGGCTTGTATGCGCAAGCCGTCAGCTGGGTGGGGCACTATTATCCGCAAACCCATCAGGCGGAATTGCTGGAGCCGTTTGTGCAGAGCGTGCGCTATCTGGACGACAAGGCGCAGCGCAAGGCGATTGACATGGCCGACGGCTGGCTGCAGGCGCGCCCCGATGACGCCGAGCTGCTGATGTGTTTGGGGCAGCTGGCCTACAGCAAGCAGCTGTGGGGCAAGGCTCAGGGTTATCTGGAAGCGAGTCTGGCCGTGAAACCGACCATGCAGGCGCATTTGGCATTGGCCAAAGTGTTTGATGCCACCGAGCAGGCAGCCAAGGCCGAAGCGCAACGCCGTCTGGCGCTGGAGGATGTGGTGCACGATGAAGAAGAGGCGCTGCTGCCGGTAGAGGCCAAATAGGCGAACGGCTGCGCCTGATGATTTGCCTGTTTGCGGGTATTTGGCCAACCGGGCCGTCTGAACGTTCAGACGGCCTGTGTTTTTCTTTGCACAGCAACTTGAGAGCTTTGCAAAAAAACAACCGTCGCACCCGCGCAGGCGGGTGCGACGGTTGTTTTTTTGCAAAGATTCAGCCTTTCAGCTTTTCAGACGGCCTCTGAGGTTATTCCGGCAGCAGTGCGCTTGCGTGGTTGTGGCGAGCGGGGAATTTTGCAAAGGTCTCGCCCTGTGTTTTTCTTTGCCACGGCAACCTGCCTTTCATGTTATTATCAGCCCCAATCCGAAACCCGAGTAAAGCAAACATGACTGCCCTGAAAAACGATACTTTTTTGCGTGCGCTCTTGAAAGAGCCGGTTGATTACACCCCGATTTGGATGATGCGCCAGGCAGGCCGCTATCTGCCCGAATACAAAGCCACCCGCGCGGCGGCGGGCAGTTTTCTCGATTTGTGCAAAAACACCGAATTGGCCACCGAAGTGACCATTCAGCCGCTGGAACGTTTCGATCTCGATGCGGCGATTTTGTTTTCCGATATTCTGACCGTGCCCGATTCGATGGGCTTGGGGCTGTATTTTGCTGAAGGTGAAGGGCCGAAGTTCGAGCGCGTTTTACAGCACGAAGCCGATATTGCCAAGCTGGAAGTGCCGGACATGGGCAAGCTGCAATATGTGTTTGACGCGGTCACATCCATCCGCCGCGCCCTCGACGGCCGTGTGCCGCTGATCGGTTTTTCCGGCAGCCCGTTCACGCTGGCTTGTTATATGGTCGAAGGCGGCAGCAGCAAGGAATTCCGCACCATCAAAACCATGATGTATTCGCGCCCCGATCTGCTGCACAAGATTCTGGATGTTAATGCCCAAGCGGTCACCGCTTATCTGAATGCGCAAATCGACGCGGGTGCGCAAGCGGTGCAGATTTTCGACACTTGGGGCGGTGTGTTGAGCGATGCGGCGTTTGAAGCCTTCAGCCTGCGTTATATGCAGCAGATTGTGAGCGGCTTGAAGCGTGAAAACGAAGGCCGCCGCGTGCCGGTGATTGTGTTTACCAAGGGCGGCGGTTTGTGGCTGGAAAAAATGGCCGCAATCGGCGCGGATGCCTTGGGTTTGGACTGGACGTGCAATATCGGCGAAGCCCGCCACCGCGTGGGTGGCCAAGTCGCCCTGCAAGGCAATTTCGACCCGTTTGCGCTGTTTGGTACGCCCGACAGCATCAAGGAAGAAGTCGCGCGGATTCTGGCGGCCTACGGCAACGGCAGCGGCCATGTGTTCAACCTCGGCCACGGCATCAACCAGCATGCCGACCCCGAGCACGCTAAAATTCTGGTGGATACGGTGCACGAATTGTCGCGCCAGTACCACCGTTAAACGTCAAGAGGCTGATTGAAGGCCGTCTGAACGCAGGGTTTCAGACGGCCTTGGTTTGTTTGGAGAACCCATCCGGGTTTTATAGTGGAAAAACTTAATTCCTACTACGGCGTTGCTGCGCCTAGCCGTACTAGCTGTACTGTCTGCGGCTTGCTGCCTTGTATTAGAGTAAGTTTTCCCACTATAGAGTCGATTAAAACAAAAATATGAGCCAAGGCGCAGCCAGCGAGGTATCGGTTTGCATCGTTCGACTGTGTAGGAAAAATGGTGTTCATCCTCTATAATCAAGGCCGTCTGAAAGAATAATGGTTGGAATGATGGAAATTTTGCGGCAAATTCCCTGGGGAGAAATCCTGCTTTATCTGCATACGATTGCCGTGGTGGTATGCGCTGTCCGCGTGCTTTACAAGCAGCGCAATATCGGCAGCACGCTGGCATGGCTGATTTTACTGTTTGTGGTGCCGTTTGTGGGCGTGCTGCTGTATCTGCTGATTGGCGAGCCGCGCCTGGGCACGGCGCGCAGCAAGCGCACGGCGGAAATGAACCGCTTTTATGCCGAGGTGAGCGAGCGTTATCTGGCCGATGTGCATCTGGCGATACGCGATGATGTGTCGCCGCATTACCGCGGCATCAGCCATGTTTCGGCGGGCGTAACCGGCCTTTATGCCACCAAACACAATCATTTGTCGCTGCTGCACACCACCGACAGCATTCTCGAAGCCATGCTTTATGATGTGACGCATGCGCAAGAAACCTGCGTGCTGGCGTTTTATATCATCGATCCGCAGGGGCGCATCGAAACCCTGCTCGAGGCGGTGGAAGCTGCTTCTGTGCGTGGGGTAGGCTGTATCGTGATGGCCGATGCGGTGGGCAGCGAAGGCTTTTTCAAAAGCGGCTGGCCGGCACGCCTGCAGGCTGCCGGCGTGAAAGTGCAAAAAGCACTGCCGGTGGGCATCTGGCGCACGCTGTTTACCCGCACTGATTTGCGCAACCACCGCAAGATTCTGATTGTAGACAAAAAAGTGGGCTATACCGGCAGCTTCAATCTGGTTGATCCACGCTATTTCAAGCAAAACGCCGGCGTGGGGGAATGGGTAGACGTGATGATGCGCTGCACCGGCCCCTTGGTGTTGGAGATGGCGGCGGTGTTTTATGCCGATATCGCCGTTGAAGGCGAGCGCAATTTGAGCGAGGTGCAGAAATACCTGACCGGCTTTGTCGAGCAGGTGCCGCAGATGCTGCCCGATAAAATCGGCGGCGGCAATGTGGTGGCGCAGGTGATTCCTTCCGCGCCCAACCAGAGCGAGCGGGTGATTTACGACACCATTATCTGCGCCATCCACGCTGCCGAGCGCCGCCTGCTGATTACCACACCGTATTTCGTGCCCGACGAGCCGCTGCTGCAGGCGCTGACCACCGCCGCCCGTCGCGGCGTGGAAGTCACGCTGATTCTGCCTGCCAAAGTGGATTCGCTGATGGTGCGCTACGCCTCGCGCGCCTATTATCCGCTGCTGCTGGAAGCCGGTGTGAACATCGCGCTCTACGAAGGCGGCCTGCTGCACGCGAAAACACTGACCGTGGATGAAGATTACGCGCTTTTCGGCACGGTCAACATGGATATGCGCAGCTTTTTCCTCAATCTGGAAATCAGCCTCGCCATTTACGACCGCGACATGACCGCCGCCATCGCCGCGCGCCAGCTCGCCTATCTGGCCGACAGCCGCATGGTGAATGCCAAAGCCTGGCAGCAGCGTTCGAAATGGTGGATTTTGGTGGAAAACACGGTGCGGCTGATGAGCCCGCTGTTGTAACCGGCTGGTTTGAAAAGGTCTTAGGGCTTCCTAACAATTCGATTTACGGGTGCTTTTTGCCCCTGAAAACGCATCTGCTGCGTTAAAAAGCCTCGCAAGGTGCCCAACCTTGCTGCGTTTTTTGCCTTGCATCTGCATTTTCAGGAACAAAAATCTCCTCGTAAACAACACCGCTGCGCTGTCAGGAAGCCCTAGGGCTTCCTGACAATTACTTGTCATATTAATAAATCAAGCAAAAGAAAGGCAGATAAGTTAGAATTTTTGTCGCCAAACAAAATACACTTATCTGCCATGCCTCGAACACTATTAACTGACGAATACTGGTCAAAGCTGTTGACTATTTTGCTCGATTTGGGAATTTACCACAAGAAAAATCTGCGCCAGACGGTGGAAGGAATACTCTACCGTCTCAGAACCGGCATACCATGGGAAGATATTCCACCCTCTTTGGGCAAAGCCAATTCTCTGCTGCGCACTTTTCACCGATGGTCGGCCAGAGATATTTTCAAAAGCATACTCAATGCCTTATCCGAATTTCCCGATATGGAATGGGTATTCGTTGACGGCAGCCATGTCAAAGTCCACCAGCATGCAACCGCAACCGTTGGCGAAACGGCGGCTGTCGGACACAGCCGTGGCGGCAATACCACCAAAATCCATTTGGCTGTGGATGCCAACGGCAATCCTGCCGGTTTCAAGATAACGCCCGGAACGGTTAATGACATCACAGCGGCACCGGAGTTGCTGGATGAAATTGATTTGTCCTCAACCGAAGTGCTGACTGCCGACAAAGGTTATGATTCGGATGCGTTCAGGCAACAGCTTGCGGATAGGGGTGTAAAGCCGAATATTCCTTATAGGAGGGACAGGGAGCGCTTGAATGTATCCATGGATTGGTATTTGTATAAAACCAGGCATTTGGTGGAGAATGCCTTTGAAAAGTTAAAGAATTTTCGTGCGGTTGCGACCCGATACGACCGCTTGAAAAAGCACTACGAAAGTACGGTTGCCTTGGCCTGTATTGTGCTATGGCTTCCATTATGACAAGTAATTGTCAGGAAGCCCTAGGCCGTCTGAATATTTGTTTCAGACGGCCTTTTTAATATTATATGATTGATTGTTATCATTTTATAGTCGAAGAAATTGGCTTTTGCTCCGGCGTTGCTGCACCTAGCTGCACTGTCTGTACTGTCTGCGGCTTGCTGTCTTGTATCAAATATTAAGTTTAACCACTATATGTTTTACGCGCTGTTTGAGCTTGTCGGACGGCACTTTGTTTCACCGGGAAGTTGTTATCAAAACGGCCGCATGTGCATGCACATGCGGCCGTTTTTCCGTTGCCGGGCGGTTGGTTTTACACCACGCCTTGTGCCAGCATGGCATCGGCCACTTTGACGAAGCCGGCGATGTTGGCGCCGTTGACGTAGTTGATGTAGCCGCCGCTTTCATGGCCGTATTGCAGACAGGCTTGGTGGATGTTGGTCATGATGTTGTAGAGGTGGCGGTCGACTTCTTCGGCCGACCACGACATGCGCAGCGCGTTTTGGCTCATTTCCAGACCGGAAGTGGCCACGCCGCCGGCGTTGCTGGCCTTGCCCGGCGCATACAGGATTTGCGCGCTCACGAAAGCGTTGACCGCCGCGATGGTGGAAGGCATGTTGGCGCCTTCGGCCACGCAGATGCAGCCGTTGGCGAGCAGGGTGGCGGCATCGGTTTCATCGAGCTCGTTTTGGGTGGCGCAGGGCAGGGCGATGTCGCAGGGCACGTGCCACGGGCGTTGGCCTTGGTGGTAGGGCAGGTCTTGCTCTTTGGCATACACCGACAAGCGCGCGCGACGCTCGTTTTTCAGCTCTTTGAGGGCTTCCAGTTGCACTTCGGTCATGCCGTCGGGGAAGTGGACGAAGCCGTCCGAATCGGATACGGTCAACACTTTCGAGCCGTTTTGCAGCAGTTTTTCGCAGGCGTATTGCGCCACATTGCCGGAACCGGACACCACGGCGCGTTTGCCTGCCAGCGTGTCGTTGCGGGTGGCGAGCATGAATTCGGCAAAATAAACCGTGCCGTAGCCGGTGGCTTCGGGGCGGATAAGGCTGCCGCCGTAGGTGAGGCCTTTGCCGGTGAGCACCGATGAAAATTCGTTGCTCAGGCGTTTGTATTGGCCGAACAGGTAGCCGATTTCGCGACCACCCACGCCGATGTCGCCCGCGGGCACATCGGTGTCGGCGCCGATGTGGCGGTAAAGCTCGGTCATGAAGGATTGGCAGAAGCGCATTACTTCATTGTCGCTTTTGCCTTTGGGGTCGAAATCGGAGCCGCCCTTGCCGCCGCCCATCGGCAGCGTGGTGAGGCCGTTTTTGAATACCTGCTCGAAAGCCAGGAATTTCAACACGCCCAGATTCACGCTGGGGTGGAAACGCAGGCCGCCTTTATAGGGGCCGATGGCCGAATTCATCTGCACGCGGAAGCCGCGGTTGACCTGCACCTTGCCCGCGTCGTCCATCCACGGCACGCGGAACATAATCACGCGCTCCGGCTCGACCAGGCGCTCCAGCAGGCCTTGTTCGGCATAGCGCGAGTTGTTGGCCAAAAATGGCGTCAGGCTAGTAAACACTTCTTCCACTGCCTGATGGAATACGGCCTGATGCGGGTCGCGCTGTTTGACTTGTCCGAATAATTGATGCAGATCGACTGCCATGATATTGCTCCTTGTACTGTGAGTGAATATAACTTATAAAATCTAATAAAATCTAAAATCGTGTTGCAGGCATTGCCGCGGTTTCAGACGGCCACAGAGATTGCCGACAATCGTCAGGGAGGTAATATAAACGCTGACGGGAAAATTGTTAAATGAAATTTGTACATAATTGTATTGAATTTGGCCTGCATCAAAGCCAAATGGCAGAAAAACCGCTTTTGATATTGTGGAAGCCGCTTAAAAAAGCACCGCACAGATGCTACAATGGTTTCCTTTTTGAGGCCGCCCGAACGGCACCCACACACAGGATTATCCATGCAGGCATACCAAGACTTGATGCGTCATGTGCTCGAACACGGCACCGACAAATCCGACCGCACCGGCACCGGCACGCGCTCGGTGTTCGGCTACCAGATGCGCTTCGATTTGAGCGAAGGGTTTCCCTTGCTCACCACCAAAAAGCTGCACCTGCGCTCGATTATTCACGAATTGCTGTGGTTTCTCAAAGGCGATACCAACATCCAATACCTGAAAGACAATAATGTGTCGATTTGGGACGAATGGGCTGATGAAAATGGTGATCTCGGCCCCGTATACGGCTATCAATGGCGCTCTTGGCCTGCGCCCGACGGCCGTCATATCGACCAGATTGCCAACGTGGTCGAACAAATCAAGAAAAACCCCGATTCCCGCCGTCTGATGGTTTCGGCTTGGAATCCGGCGCTGGTGGATGAAATGGCGCTGCCGCCTTGCCATGCGCTGTTTCAGTTTTACGTGGCCGACGGCAAATTGTCGTGCCAGCTTTACCAGCGCAGCGCCGATATTTTTCTCGGCGTGCCGTTCAATATCGCCAGCTATGCGCTCTTGACCATGATGGTGGCGCAGGTATGCGGCTTACAGGCGGGCGAATTTATCCACACTTTCGGCGATGCCCACCTTTACAGCAACCATTTCGAGCAGGCCGAATTGCAGCTCTCCCGTGAGCCGCGTGCCTTGCCCGTGATGAACATCAACCCGGAAGTAAAAGACTTGTTTGATTTCAAATTTGAAGATTTCGAATTGAGCGGCTACGACCCGCATCCGCACATCAAGGCCGTGGTGGCGGTGTAGTTATTCATAAAGGCCGTCTGAAACCTGAAAAGCGTTCAGACGGCCTTGTCATACCGAAAAGGATAAATCATGAACCCCCGTTTCACATTTTCCGCAGCAGCCTTAGCAGCCGCATTGTTGCTGGCTGCCTGTGGCGGCAACAACGACAAGGCCGAGCCGAAAGCCGACGCCGCCGCTCAGGCCAGCGTGGTCACCCGCAACAATGTGACCGAGCCGCAATCGCTCGACCCGCATCAGATTACCGGCATTCCCGAAATCAATATCGTGCGCGACCTGCTCGAAGGTCTGGTGGAAACCGATGAAAAAGGAGATTTGGCGCCTGCCGTGGCCGAATCGTGGCAGAGTGACGACAATCAAGTGTGGACTTTCAAACTGCGCGACGATGCCAAATGGAGCAACGGCGATCCGGTCATGGCAGAAGATTTCGTGTATAGCTGGCGCCGCCTGGTCGACCCCAAAACCGCCTCGCAATACGCCTCTTACCTGCAATCGGCCAAAATCGAAAATATCGACGATATCCTTGAAGGCAAAAAATCCTCCGAAACGCTGGGCGTGAGAGCCATTGATCCGCACACGCTGGAGGTAAACCTCACCGCGCCGGTGCCGTATTTCCCGAAAATGCTCTACCATGCCGCCGTCAAACCCGTGCACCGCGCCACCGTGGAGCAGTTTGGCGTGAAATGGACGCAGCCGGAAAACTTTGTCGGCAACGGCCCTTACAAAATCAGCAAATGGGTGGTGAACGAGCGCATCGAATTGGTGAAAAACCCGCAATACCGCGATGCCGGTAAGGTGGAAATCGAGCGCGTGGTGTTTCTGCCCATCGGCTCGCAAACCGATGACGTGGCGCGTTACGAAGCCGGCGAAGTCGACATCACCGATGCCCTGCCGCCGGAAATGTTTGGCAAGCTCAAAGCCGAACATCCCAAAGCGCTGATGTTCAGCCCCTATCTTTGCACTTATTATTTCGAAGTCAATAACCAAAAAGCCCCGTTTAACGATGCGCGCGTGCGCAAAGCCCTGTCGCTGGCGCTTGATCGCGACATCATCGCCGCCAAAGTGCTTGGTCGCGGCGAAGAGCCCGCCTACAACCTCACCCGCGTCGGCACCGCCGATTTCATCCCCTATGTGCCCGCGTGGACGAAAATGGACTACAGCGCCCGCGTCGACGAAGCCAAAAAGCTGCTGAACGAAGCAGGCTACAGCGCAGGCAAACCGCTGAGTTTCACCTTCCTCTACAATACCTCCGAGCAACACAAGAAAATCGCCGTTGCCGCCGCTTCCATGTGGAAACAGGCGCTCGGTTTTGTGAACGTGAAGCTGGAAAACCAGGAATGGAAAACCTATCTCGATAACCGCAAAAGCGGCAACTATCAGCTCGCCCGCGCCTCATGGTGCGGCGATTACAACGAGCCTTCCACCTTCCTTAACACCCTACGCACGGGCAACAGCAGCAACCGCGCGCTTTATAAAAACCCGGATTACGATGCCATTCTCGATAAAACGCTGAATGCCGATGTCAGTGCTGCGGGACGCAGCGAATTGTACCGTCAGGCCGAAGCGAAAATCGACGAAGACACCGCCGTGATTCCGGTATACGGTTATGTCAACGCCCGCTTGGTGAAAGAGCATATCGGCGGTTATTCCACCGAAGACGTATTGAACGAATTGCCCAGCAAGCGCTTGTTTATCAAGCAATAAAGTGTAAACAACGCCGTCAATTTCTACACCTCAGGCCGTCTGAAAGCTTTTAGACGGCCTTTCTTTGTCGGCGGGAAAGCCAGTCGGGCTGCCGGATTGAAACCGTGCCGTCCAAATTTCATCAATCCAGCGCAGCAGCTGTAGCGTGGGCTTCGCCCACGAAAAGCAACATAGGCTGAGACCTTTGCAAAAATAACCGTCGCACCCGCCTGCGCGGGTGCGACGAGAGAGAGGTTTTGCAAAGGCTTCAGGCCGTCTGAAACGATTCAGACGGCCTTTTGTTATTGATTGTGCAATTCGGTGTTCAGACAAGCCTTAATCCGCCAGCCCCAACAAACGGCGAACATAAACGGCCTGGCCGGAGTGCATCGCCGCATCGTCGATAATCGATACCAGGCGGGTGGCACGGGTAACGGGCGGGTTCCAGCTGCGGTCGATGATGTCGGCCAGCGATGCCGGGTCAAGGCTTTGCAGGTAAGCTATGGTGGCTTCGGTGGCGGCATTGAGATAGCCGCGCAGCAATTCAATATCGTTTACCGTTACTTTGGCGGCTTCTTGCGGCGTGTGGCGCCAGTCTTCGGTGTTATCGGGCAAATCGAGGCCGAAGCGCTCGCGCCAGCCTTGGCTGATCCACAGCACTTCCGTGTCGGTCAGCGCGGCGATTTGCAGGTCTTGCTCGCGGGCGCTGTGCCAAGCCAGCCAGCTGACGGATTTGATTGAAGGCGCATCGGTTGCGGTCGGAAACGCATTGGCCTGCTCGGGCGTGAGCCCTTCAAGCACGTTGAAAAAACGCTCGCACGGGCGGCGGGCGGCATCAATCAGCATATCCAGAAATTCCATCATATTTTCCTCATCATCGCGGCAGCTTGGAAACAGCCTGCAGGCCGTCTGAAAGCGTTCAGACGGCCTGAGACCTTTGCAAAAAATAACCGTCGCACCCGCGCAGGCGGGTGCTCGGTCTGAAGCGTAGCTTCAGCTTAAACGTACTAGTTTTGTAAATTTACAATCTATTGATTAATATTAATTTTTTATCATCAAGATGGGCAGGCAAGCAAAGCTACGCTTTGCACTAGGCACCCGCCTGCGCGGGTGCGGCGGGCAGGGGAATTTTGCAAAGGTCTCGGCCTGAGCAAACAACGCTTACAGCCGCGTCACGCTCAACACGCCTTTGACTTCGGCCAGGCCGGCCAATACGCGCGGCAGCTCGTTGACCTGCTTCACTTCCACGGTGAAGCGCATGCTGGCTTCCAAATCGCGCGACTGGGTTTGCACCGAGGTGACGTTGAGTTTGTGGCGGGCGAGGGTGTCGGATACGTCGCGCAGCAGGCCGCTGCGGTCTTGTGCGCGGATTTCCAAATCAACGGCAAACACCTGGCCTTCCTGCATGCCCGCCCAGGTGGCGGGCAAGACTTTGTCGGGCGACTGCTCGGCCAGATGGCGGAAAGAAGGGCAGCTT
The DNA here is from genome assembly GCA_030538415.1 of Neisseria sp. Taxonomy (GTDB): domain Bacteria; phylum Pseudomonadota; class Gammaproteobacteria; order Burkholderiales; family Neisseriaceae; genus Neisseria. The sequence goes on from JAUNTY010000045.1 coordinate 13,810, forward strand.
TGGCGGTGGATGGAAATGCCGCGCTCGCGGGTAACGAAGCCGATGATGTCGTCGGGCGGCGCGGGTTTGCAGCATTTGGCCAAGGTGGTAAACAGGCCGTCTTCGCCGTCGATGAGCACGCCGTTTTTGCCGCCTTTTTTGATTTTCGACTGTTTGATGATGTTGCTTTCGCTCACCGGCTCGGGCGGCGGTTCGTGCAGGGCGCCGCAGGCTTTTTGAATGGCGCGCGGCGACAGCTCGCCCTGGCCGATGGCGGTATGCAGGTCTTCGATTTTCTTGTAGCCCAAGGTCTCGCTCAGATGTTGCAGGTTGGGCTTGGGCGTGATTTTGGCGAGGATTTTATCCAGCTGGTTGCGGCCGTTTTCGCGCACGGCTTCGGCGTTTTGCTGGCGGATAAAGGCGCGGATTTTGCTGATGGCGCGGTTGCTTTTCACCCAGCCTTCGTAGAGCCAGTTGACCGAGGGCGTGCCTTCTTTGGCGGTGATGATTTCCACGCGCTGGCCGTTTTCGAGCGGGGTGGAAAGCGGCACGATTTGGCCGTCTACCTTGGCGCCGCGGCAGCGGTCGCCGACGCTGCTGTGCAGGGCGTAGGCGAAGTCGATGGGGGTGGCGCCGCTGGGCAGCGATAATACCTTGCCGTGCGGGGTGAGCACGTAGATGGTGTCGTTGAACAATTCGGTGCGGAATGCCCCGGCCAAATCCTGCTTGTCGCTGTCGGCCATGTTTTCGCGCCAGTCGAGCAGCTGGCGCAGCCAGGCGATTTTTTGCTCATAAGCGCCGTCGCCCTTGCCGCCTTCTTTGTAGCGCCAGTGGGCGGCGACGCCGAATTCGTTGAACTGGTGCATGTCGAAGGTGCGGATTTGCACTTCCACGCCTTTGTCTTCGGGGCCGACGACGACGGTGTGCAGGCTTTTGTAGCCGTTGCCTTTGGGTTGGGCGATGTAGTCGTCGAATTCGCCGGGCACGGGCTGCCACAGGCTGTGCACAAGGCCGAGGGTGGTGTAGCACTCGGGGATGGTGTCGACCAGAATACGTACGGCGCGGATGTCGTAAAGCCCTTGGAAATCGAGCTTTTTCTTGACCATTTTTTTGTAGATGGAATAGATGTGTTTCGGGCGTCCGGCCACGTCGTAATGGATGCCGTATTTGTCCAGCTCGTTGCGCAGGCTTTGCAGGAAGTTTTCGATGTATTCGAGCCGTTCGGTACGTTTTTCATCCAGCAGGCCGGCGATTTCCTTGTATTTTTCGGGGTTTTGATGGCGAAAGCCCAAGTCTTCGAGCTGCCATTTGAGCTGCCATACGCCCAGGCGGTTGGCCAGCGGCGCGAAAATATCCAGCGTTTCTTTGGCCAATGTGCGTTTGTCTTCGCTGTCGGGCAATACGCCGATGTATTGCATGGTGCGGGTGCGCAGGGCGAGCTTGATGAGTACCACGCGGATGTCGCTCACCATCGCCAGCAGCATCTTGCGCATGGTTTCGGCCTGCTCGGCACGCTCTTCCGGTGTAGCGAGGCTGTCGACCTTGGCGAAATGGGTGAGCTTCTGCACTTCGTCGATGCCTTTGACCAGCGAGGTCACCACTTCGCCGCATTGCTCGTTGACGGTTTCCTGCCAGTTGTCGCAATAGCTTGAGATGTCGGTGAGCAGGGTGGCGGCGATGGCTTCGGGCAGCAAGTCCATCTCGGCCACCATTTGCGCCGCGCCCATCAGATTGCTCATCAGCGGCTCGCCGCTGGGGGTGAGGGCGTGGTCGGGATAATGCGATTCGGCCACCATCAGCGCGCTACGCAGCAGCTGGGCGCTTTTTTGCGGCAGCTTTTCGGTATAGCCGTCAAACCATTGGCGGTAGTTTTCCAGATTGGGGGCGATGCTGCTGGGCGCCTGCCTGATGTCAACCATGATTGCGATTCCCGGTAATGCTGATAAACAGGGACTATTGTAGCAAATTTGCCTGCGGGCTTTGATAACTTTTGGTGCTATAGGTCAAACCATCGGGCATTTTTGCGGCGGGATTGTTTCAGACGGCCTAAAATGTTAGTGTATTCCTGTTTATTGTTTATCGGATTGGGAGCTTGCGATGAAACTGTATATTTACGACCACTGCCCGTTTTGCGTACGCGCGCGCATGATTTTCGGCCTGCGCGATGTGCCGGTGGAAGAAGTGGTATTGCTGAATGATGATGAGGAAACCCCCATCGGCCTGATTGGCGCCAAGCAGGTGCCAATTCTGCAAAAGCCCGACGGCACACACATGGGCGAGAGCTTGGATATCGTTCGTTTTATCGACGAATATGCGGATAAAGGCCGTCTGAAAGAGGAAATCCGCCCGGAAGTGCAGGCCTGGTTTGACAAAATCGGCGAGTATTACAACAAGCTCGTGCAGCCGCGTGATGTGAAGCTCGGTCTGCCCGAATTCGCCACCCAAAGCGCGATTGATTATTTTGTGGGCAAAAAAGAAAAAACCATCGGCAATTTTGATACCAATCTTGGCAAAACCAAAAAATACATCGAGCGCGCCCATGCCAATCTGGCCGAGCTGGAAGCGCTGATCCAATCGCCCGCAGCCTTGGGCGGCGAATTGGGCATGGAAGACATCATCGTGTTTCCGATTCTGCGCAACCTGACCATGGTGCGCGGGCTGGAAATGCCGTCGAAAGTGTCGGCATATGTGCAGAACATGAGCGAACAAAGCAAGGTGCCGCTGTATTTCGACCGTGCTTTGTAAGAGCCGGATTTTGATATTGAGGCCGTCTGAAAGCCCGTGGGCTTGCAGACGGCCTTGCCGTTTCATTCGATCAAGCCGCGTCAAAAAAGCCTTTGCTGCGGCGCATTCAGATAAGCGCTCAAGGGCTTGGGCAAGCCGTAATCCGCCCATTGTTGCGGCGCAACCCAGAGGCCGTCTGAAAGTGTTTCAGACGGCCTGCTGATTTTGCCTGCAAACGGCGTAATCAGCAGCAAGCGGTGGGTGAGGCGGTGGCTGAAGCTGCTTTGCTCTTCAAGGCCGTCTGAAACGATACCGAAGCCGGCGGCAAAGCGATGCATCTCTTGCAGGTTTTCAAAACAGGGCACGCAATAAAGCCCGCCCCAAATGCCTTTGGCCGGGCGCTTTTGCAGCAAGAGCGCGCCATTTTCATCGCGCAGCAGCAGCCAGTAAAGCGGCAGCGTTTTCACTTCGACGGCGGTTTTCTTGCGCGGCAGCTCGGCAATGCGGTCTTGCGCTTTGGCCTGGCAGATTTCCGCCATCGGGCATTCGCCGCACAAAGGCTTACTGCGCTTGCATACCGTTGCACCCAAGTCCATCAGCCCTTGTGTGTAGGCGGGCATATCGGTGTTTGCAGGCGGCAGCAGGCTTTCGGCCAGCGTCCACAATTCGTTTTCAAACTTTTTGTCCGCCGGATTGCCGTCGAGCGCAAACACGCGGCAAAGCACGCGTTTCACATTGCCGTCGAGTATGGCTTCTCGCTGCTGAAAGGCAAAGGCGGCAATCGCGGCGGCGGTGCTGCGGCCGACGCCGCAGAGGCTTTGCAGCGCTTCGCGAGAGGCCGGGAATCTGCCGCCGAAATCATTTACCACCTGCTGCGCGGCCTTGTGCAGATTGCGGGCGCGGCTGTAATAGCCCAAGCCCTGCCACAGGCTCAATACCTCGTCTTGCGGCGCCGCCGCCAGCGCCGCCACATCAGGAAAACGGGCGGTGAAGCGCGGATAGTAATCGCGCACGGTGGCAACTTGAGTTTGCTGCAACATGATTTCGGAAAGCCACACGCGGTAAGGATCTTGCACCTGCCAGGGCAGATGGTGGCGGCCATGCTGGCGTTGCCAGCGGATGAGGCGCTCGGAGAAGGCGGAAAAAGTCATTGTGATGGAAGCCGTCTGAAAACGCTTATTTTACCCCAAACCGTCCGGCTTTCAGACGGCCTGTCTTCACAATAAAATTATTTGACTTGGGTAAACGAATGTTTTATAAAAAGGCATATGCGGCGGGGATTCTTTTATAATAAATACAAGCAATAAGCTTTCGAATGAGTCATGTCGGCACGGTTGTCACATATGTTGTGCCATACTGCACCGGCGTTGTTCGGAAAATCCGACAACATTTCTACAAAATCAGACAGAAAAGGAAAAGCTATGAAAGCCATGGTCTATCACGCCGCCAACGACATCCGCCTCGAAGAAAAACCGAAACCGCAAATCATCGATGCTACCGATGCCGTGGTGAAAATCGTCAAAACCACCATCTGCGGCACCGATTTGGGCATCTGGAAAGGCAAAAATCCCGAAGTGGCCGACGGTCGTATTCTCGGCCACGAAGGCATCGGCATTGTCGAAGAAGTGGGCGAAAGTGTCAAAAACATCAAAGTCGGCGACAAAGTCATCATTTCCTGCGTGAGCAAATGCGGCAATTGCGACAACTGTAAAAAACAGCTCTATTCACACTGCCGCAACGGCGGTTGGATTCTCGGCTACATGATTGACGGCACCCAAGCCGAATACGTGCGCACGCCGTTTGCCGACAACAGCCTGATTCCGCTGCCCGACACCATCAACGACGAAGTGGCGCTGCTTTTGAGCGACGCGTTGCCGACCTCGCACGAAATCGGCGTGCAATACGGCGACGTGAAACCGGGCGACACCGTATTCATCGCCGGTGCAGGCCCCGTCGGCATGGGTGCGCTTCTGACCGCGCAGCTTTACAGCCCGTCAGTCATCATCGTGTGCGACATGGACGAAAACCGCCTGAAAATGGCCAAAGAATTGGGCGCTACCCACACGCTCACGCCTTCTGCCGATTTGTCCCAACAAATTTTCGAGATTGTTGGCGAAGACGGCGTAGATTGCGCCATCGAAGCCGTCGGCCTGCCCGCCACTTGGGATATGTGTCAGGATATCGTCAAACCCGGCGGCCACATCGCCGTGGTGGGCGTGCACGGCAAACCGGTTGATTTCAACCTCGAGCGCCTGTGGATTAAAAACCTCGCCATCACCACCGGTTTGGTCAACACCAACACCACCGAAATGCTGCTGAAAGCGATTTCCACCAGCTCGGTCGATTTCGACAAAATGCTCACCCACCATTTCAAACTGAGCGAATTGGAAGAGGCTTACGACGTGTTCAAACACGCAGCTGAAAACGGCGCCATGAAAGTGGTGTTGCTCAACGAATAGGCGGTTTGAAACGACGAGGCCGAAGCCTTTGCAAAAAAAAACAACCGTCGCACCCGCGCAGGCGGGTGCCCAGTCTGAAGCGTAGCTTCAGCTTAAACGCACCAGCCTTGAAAATGCACAACCTTTTGATTCACATTTGGTTTTTAAAGTCAGGAAAATGGGCAGGCAAGTAAAGCTACGCTTTGCACTAGGCACCCGCCTACGCGGGTGCGACAGGCAGAAGAATTTTGCAAAGGTCTCAGGCCGTCTGAAAGCAATTTTTCAGACGGCCTAGTTTTGCGTGTTAATCATTAAATATATTTTTGATTTCTTTATCAAATCAGGATTTTATCCGTTATAATTCCGCCATCTCCTTATCAGTCGGAGATGTAGCTTCTGATACAAGGCGGGTCAACACCGTAGCAGAAACTCATTTCTTCGACTATACAGCGTTCAGACGGCCTGAATGCTTCCTTACCCCGAAAGGTTCATCATGACGGTTTATTCCCTTTTTATTACTTGCCCGCGCGGCCTCGAAAGCGCATTGGCGACCGAATTGCAGGCGCAGGGTTGCACGGAAATCGATGCCACCGACGGCGGCGCGGCCTGTAAAGGCGGCTTGGAACAGGTTTACCGCGTCAACCTGCATTCGCGCACCGCCAGCCGCGTGTTGCTGCGGCTCACCAAAGGCAGCTACCGCAGCGAGGAAGACATCTACAAACTCGCCCGTAACATCAAATGGGCGGATTGGTTTGCGCTCGCGCAAACCTTTAAAGTCAAGGTTGAAGGCAAACGCGCCCAGGTGAAAAGCCTTGATTTTGTCGGCCTGAAAATCAAGGATGCGCTTTGCGATGCTTTCCGAGATGCCTGCGGCGAGCGCCCCAATGTCGGCAAATTTCACCCCGATGTGCGCGTGCATGCCTTTATCGATGACAAAACCGTGCAGGTTTTTATCGATACCAGCGGCGAAGCCCTGTTCAAACGCGGCTACCGTCAAGATACCGGCGAAGCACCGTTGCGCGAGAATCTGGCGGCGGGCTTGCTGCTGTTGGCCGGTTACGACGGCAGCCAGCCGTTTCAAGACCCGTTTTGCGGCAGCGGCACCCTCGCCATCGAAGCCGCCTGGATTGCCACCTGTCGCGCGCCCGGTCTGATGCGCCGCTTCGGTTTTGAAAAACTGGCCAATTTCGACAAACCGCTGTGGGATAAAATCCGCCGCCAAGCCGAGCAGCAAATCCGCTTCAAAACCGCCGCGCCGATTGCAGGCAGCGATAACGACCGCCACATGATACGCGCGGCGATTGCCAATGCCGAAGCCGCCGAAGTCAACGATTTAATCCGTTGGAATAGCAAAGACGCGCAAGCCGTGCGCCCCAACGGTGAAAACGGCATCATGATTTCCAATCCGCCCTACGGCGTGCGCCTGGCCGAAGTGCAGGCTTTGCAGGCGCTGTATCCGCAATTGGGTACCTGGCTGAAACAACATTACGCAGGCTGGCTGATCGGGGTGTTTACCGGCGACCGCGACATGCCGAAATTCATGCGTTTAAGCCCGAAGCGCAAGATTCCGCTGTATAACGGCAATCTGGATTGCAGGCTGTTTCTGATTGAGATGGTCAAAGGCTCTAACCGCTGATTGCCAAACAAAAGCCCAAGGCCGTCTGAAATGTTTCAGACGGCCTTGGGCTTTTGTAAAAAATAACCGTCGCACCCGCGTAGGCGGGTGCCCAGTCTGAAGCACAGCTTCAGCTTAAACTTATCAGTCTTGGGAATGAGCAACCTTATGATTCAATTTGGATTTTTAGAATCAGAAAAATTGACAGGCAAGCAAAGCTACGCTTTGCACTAGGCACCCGCCTGCGCGGGTGCGGCGAGCGGGGAATTTTGCAAAGGTCTCGGCCTTTGTTTTATTGAACGTAAGCTCGGGATAAGCGTTTAAGATATTTTTATTGTTTTCAAAATGCATGGATACCCGCAGGCAGAAAGAATCCTTGCGGATTCTGTCTGCCTCAAGAAAAATACATTTCTAAAAATCAAAAGATATTTCAGTTGCTTATCCCTAATTCACGTTATTGAAGCTGCCGGTTCAGCCTTTCAGACGGAATTCCGCCGCCCGCGCGTGGGCGGTGAGCATTTCGCCGTGCGCCAGGGTGCTGGCGATTTTGCCCAGTGTTTGCGCGCCTGCTTCGGAAACCTGAATCAGGCTGGAGCGTTTTTGGAAATCGTAAGTGCCCAGCGGCGAGGAGAAGCGGGCGGTGCGGCTGGTGGGCAATACGTGGTTCGGGCCCGCGCAATAATCGCCGAGGCTTTCGCTGGTGTATTGGCCCATGAAAATCGCGCCTGCATGGCGGATTTTGTTCGACCACTCTTGCGCGTTTTCTACCGATAATTCCAAATGCTCGGGGGCGATATAATTGGCGATGTCGCAGGCTTCGTCCAAATCTTGGGCCAGAATCATCGCGCCGCGGTTGCCGAGCGAGGCTTCGATGATGGCGCGGCGGGGCATTTCTTCGATAAGCTTGTTCATGGCTGTCTGAACGTCATCCAGATATTGCTGCGATGTGGCAATCAGAATGGCTTGGGCGATTTCGTCGTGTTCTGCCTGGCTGAACAAATCCATCGCCACCCATTCGGCGGGGGTGTTGCCGTCGGCAATCACCAGGATTTCAGACGGCCCCGCCACCATGTCGATGCCGACCACGCCGAACACGCGGCGTTTGGCGGCGGCCACAAAAGCGTTGCCCGGGCCGGTGATTTTATCCACTTGCGGCACGGTTTCGGTGCCGTAAGCCAGCGCAGCCACGGCTTGCGCGCCGCCGATGGTGAATACGGTGGTCACGCCGGCCACATAAGCGGCGGCCAGCACAATATCGTTGCGCTCGCCGTTGGGCGTGGGCACCACCATGATGATTTCGGGCACACCGGCCACATGGGCGGGCATGGCGTTCATAATCACCGAGCTGGGGTAGGCGGCTTTGCCGCCGGGCACATAAATGCCCACGCGGTCGAGCGCGGTGATTTGCTGGCCGAGCAGGGTACCGTCTTCATCGGTATACGTCCACGATTCCATTTTTTGGTGCCGATGATAACTTTCCACGCGCGCGGCGGCTTGTTTCAAGGCCGTCTGAACGTTTTCGGGCAGGCGCTCGAACGCGGCTTGCAAATCGGCTTGTGAAAGGGTGAGGTCGGCCATGCTCTGGGCGCTGGTGCCGTCGAAACGGTTGCTGTATTCGATTACGGCGGCATCACCGCGCTTTTGCACGTCGGCGCAAATATCGGCCACGATTTGGTCGATTTTCGGGTCTTGCGCGGTTTCAAAGGCCAGCAGCGCTTTGAGCTCGCTTTGGAAACTTTCGGATTGGGTGTTGAGTTTTTTCATGATATTTTCTATCGATTTTTAAAATTTAATAGATGTTGATTATAGTGGAAAAACGGTTTCAGACGGCCTGTTTTTTCACAAACCGGCCGACGTTGCGCACGAATTCGCTGCGGCCTTTTTTCTCAAACGCCAGCCAGTCGCTGTAAATCGCATGCAGTGCGGCTTTCGCGGTATCGTGGCCGTATTGTTTGGGGTCGAAATCGGCATCAAGCTGCTTCATTTTTTTGGCCACGCTCAAAATATTGGCCCAGCCCTCGGCATTGGCGCTGGCATCCACGGCTTGTTGCGCCAGCAAAATCAGTTTGCTGAACGAGGGTTTGGCCGGTGTTTTGCTGTTTTTATGCGCCTGCTTGCCGGCCGGGTTTGGATTCGGGGTGTGCTCTGTTTTGGGCGCGGGTTTCGGTTCGGCGGTTTTGTCGGTGCCGGATTTGGTGCGTTTGCGCAGTTTGAGCTGATTGTTGTCGGTTTGGGTTTCAAACAAATCCAGCGATTTGATTAAATCGGAAAGTTTGCCGAAGCCGTAGTTGCGCGGGTCGAAATCGGAATTGACTTTGTTGACATAGCTGCCGATAGCGCCCAAGCCCGCCCAGCCGGCATCGTCGGCGCTTTCTTTCACGGCTTTGTAAATCAATTGAACCAAGGAGGCATCGAGATTGTTGAGGTTGCCCTCGGCTGTATCACTGCTTTTACGGCTGTCTGCTTTGCGGCGGCCGTCGTCTTCTTTGCCGCTGCGCGCTGGGCGGAAAATTTCGGTGTAGATGAATTTATCGCAGGCTTTGCGAAACGATTCGGGCGTTTTTTTCTCGCCGAAACCGTAAACGGTGAGGCCGTTTTCGCGGATACGGCTGGCCAGGCGGGTGAAGTCGCTGTCGCTGGAAACGATGCAGAAGCCGTCGAAAGTGCCGCTGTAGAGCAAATCCATAGCGTCAATCACCAGCGCCATATCGGTGGCGTTTTTGCCTTTGGTGTAGGCGAATTGCTGAACCGGCGTGATGGCGTGCGGCAGCAGCGCGTCTTTCCATTTTTTCAGGCCGCTGCTCCAGTCGCCGTAAATGCGTTTCACGCTGGCGATGCCGTATTTGGCGATTTCTTCGAGCAGCGCGTCGATGATGTCGGCGGGGGCGTTGTCGGCATCGATGAGTACGGCGAGTTTGGCGGAGTGGTCGGGTTTGTTCATTTCAGGCGGCCTGTGTTATTGCGGCGTGTGGATGGCGCTTTCGAAGGCATCGATAATCGGCTGGATGGTTTGGTATTTCACTTTCAGCGCCGCTTTGTTGACCACCAGGCGGCTGGAAATATCGGCAATGTGCTCTACCGCTTCGAGGTCGTTGGCTTTCAGCGTGCCGCCGGTGGAAACCAAATCCACAATCGCATCGCTCAAACCCACCAAAGGTGCCAGCTCCATCGAGCCGTAAAGCTTGATGATGTCTACATGCACGCCTTTGCCGGCAAAATGCTCGGCGGCGATGTCGGGGTATTTGGTGGCCACGCGCAGGCGGCTGCCGGGTTGTGAAGCGGCGACGTAATCAAAGCCTTTGCGCACCGCCACCATCATGCGGCATTTGGCGATTTGCAA
>JAUNTY010000046.1:0-21252 GCA_030538415.1 Neisseria sp.
CAGATAGTACGGCAAGGCGCAGCAACGCTGTATCAATCTAACGGAACGACTATATCTGTACTGTCTGCGGCTTGCTGCCTTGTATTAGAGTAAGTTTTTCCTCTATAGAACCCGAGCCACGGCTGTCGTAGCGTTTCCGAGTTGCTTTTATTCCGGCAATCTGGCGGTTGAAATATCCGGGTTTTAATGTGTCATGTTTGATGTTTCACTATATTGTACGAAAATCCGTATAGATAAAACGGGTTCAGCTCATTTATTGATGCCGGCGGATTGCCTATAATGGCTGTATTGTCCACCCACCAAGAGAAACAACATGAAACTTTATGCCCTTGCCCTCGCCGCCGCCATCGTAAGCCCGCTTGTCCTTGCTCATGGAGACAATGCGCAAAATAGCGGCGGCCGTGGCGAAACCATTACGCCGGTGGCGCAAACTTCGCTGGTTGCTCCGATTAACAGCACTACTGCCACAGCCTTGCGTGTGGATTATGCACCGGGCGGCTATTCGGGTGCACACCGTCATCCGCAATATGTTTTTGTGGTGGTGGTAGACGGTGAAATCGAAACCGCCGTCAATGATGAAGCGCCCAAACGCTACAAAGCCGGTGAAGGCTGGTATGAAGCGCCCAACGATTTGCACCGCATCAGCCGCAACGCCAGCCAAACCAAACCGGCTACGCTGGTAGCCTGGCTGCTTTCAGACGGCCAACAACCGCTGGTGGCACCTGAAAAATAATATCGCCCGGCGCTTGTGCGAAAATTTTCCGATATACTGCGGATAAAAATATAAGGCCGTCTGAAACCTTCTTTCAGACGGCCTTATATTTTTTGGTTAAACATCTGTTGCGTTAAAAAGCCTCGCAAGATGTCTAATCTTGCTGCGTTTTGGCTGGTTTTACCAGCGCAGCGCACTACTGTCCGGAATAACCTCAGAGGCCGTCTGAACAGCTGAAAGGCTGCAAAAAACAACCGCCGCACCCGCGAGGGTTCAGTGCAAAGCGCAGCTTTGCTTGCCTGTCCACTTTTTGATTATAAAAAACCAATTTGAATCATGAGGTTGTTCATTCCCAAAGCTGACAAGTTTGAGCTGGAGCTGTGCTTTCAGACTGGGCCACCCGCCTGCGCAGGAGCGACGGCTATTTTGTTACAAAAATCTGAGGCCGTCTGAAAAATAATTCAGACGGCCTCAGGTTTGTGGGCGGTGCGGCAACAAGATGTTGCATTCGGGCGCCCATCCGTTTGGAACGGCTGTCAGCGGTCTGCCGCAGAGATTTGTTTCATCCAGGCAAACAGTTCGTCCAAATCGTAATCGCCGCTGTGGCTCACATCCCAAGGCAGGGCGTAATTGACTTGGGCACCGTGGTTTTGCAATGTGGCCGCCAAAATCGCGGATACGGCCAGCGAGGTGTCGCGGTCATTGGTGCCGACGCGGATGCGCCAGTGTTGCGGGATTTTGCTGCTGTGTTTGCCGATGTAGTTGAGCGGGTTCATCATGTTGACGGTTTGTGCGTCGGCACGGGTGGCATCGGCTACGGTAGAGTGCGCTTGGCTGAAGGCGGTGAAGTGTTGTTTGTCGGTGTTTTTGTTGCCGAAAAGCTGGTTTTCTCCGGCGCTTAAATCAACGGCATCGAAAGCGGGCGGGGTTTTCTGGCGGCCTGCGGCTTTTGCGTATTGGTCGAAATCCACGGCGGTGACTTTGCCGTTGCGGATGGTGAGCCAGTTACGGTCGGACAAATCCTTGCCGGCATCAAGTTGGCCTTGTGCGGAAGCGGCCAGAAGCCCGGCAATGTGGTTTTTGAAACTGCCGTTGCCGTCGGCATCAAGGGTGAGTGCGCGGCCTTGCTCGTCTTTCAACCCGAGGCTGTTGACGTAGGCGGGGTAGAGCGGTTTGAGCTGGTCGGACAAGGTGATTTCGGCGGCGGTGAGCGTACCCGGCACCAGCTCGCGTTTCACGTTGTAATCCAGCATGGTGATGTTCATTTTTTTGTAGTCGTTGATGCCGTTAAACTGCCATTCGTAGGCCATGTCAGCATGGTCGAGGTCGGTAATCGGGCAGTAGGCGGAAACGGCGAAAATATCGTCGGGCGCATTGGCGGCGCCGAGCGCTTTCAGACGGCTTTCGTAATCATGGCTGTTGCCGCTGGCGCCGAGCAGGGCGGAGAGTGCGCCGCCCGCGCTGGTGCCGTTGGAGATGATTTTGGCGGCGTCGCCCGGCATGGCTTGGTCGTTGGCGCGTAGATAGCGCACGGCAGCTTTCAAATCAACAATGGCGGCGGGCGCCTTGCCGGTGGCGGCAGTGCGGCCGCGTGCGCCGGGCGAGGCGACCACATAGCCTTTAGACAGCGCCACCAGCGCGGCGTTGGGTTGTTGTGTGCGGGAATCTGTGCCGGGCGTGCCGGGCTTGGCGGGCATGTAGCCGCCAATCTGGTTGGGCAGGAAAACCGGTGCGGTATCGGCGCTGTAGCCGTCAATGCTTTGGCCGTGGTAATAGGCTTCGGGCACGTAAATATTGAGGGTTTGATATTCGGCATCGACCGGGTTTTTCACATACACGATGCCTTCGTAGGCGCGGTAGGCCACGGTTTGACCGTTGATTTCGACGCTTTTTTGCGTGGCGCTCTGCTGGGCAAAATCCAGACTGTAGGCAGGTGCGGCAGCGGGCTTGTCTGATGATGCAGCGCAGGCAGCCAATGCCAATGACGCGGATACGGTCAGCAGGGATTGGGTGAATTTGCTCATGACGTTTGCTTTCTTGCTGCTGTTGCAGCAACAGGGAATGGAAGCAGGGGGCTTCCGGAAAAGTCGGTATTTGGTCGCTGCTTGTGATAAAGATAGCTGATATCAATTTATTTTCTGATGTTAAAAATTTTAGCAGACTTTGCATGGCTGATGAATGCGGATGCGGGTAAGAAAATGTAATCCGCAATTTGAGATTGCACTATTTGTATGGTCAACCTTGGTTTATTTTGTATCAATTGATTATATGCGTTGTTTGGCGATAACACCGTCAGGCTGCTTTGATGCATGGGGATGAAAAGATTTTCGGGCGATAAATTGCTATAATAAGCAGTTGGCTGTCGTTTTCAGACGGCCTGGTATGCTCCGAATGATTAAAACATGAATTTTCCTCCCACACACCACATCCATCCGGTATGCCGTCTGGAAAACGGCGAAACCCGGGCTACCGATGATGTGTTGGCCGAAGAGTCGCCGGTGGCACTGGTGTATAACGGCATTGCCCACGTGGTATTGATGGCAACGCCTGCCGATTTGGCCGAGCTGGCTCTGGGTTTCAGCCTCAGCGAAGGCATTCTCGGCCATCCCGGCGAGCTTTACGATATCGAAACCAAAAGCGGCTGCAACGGCATCGAAGTGCATCTGGACATTGCCTCGGCGCGTTTTCAGGCATTGAAAGCGCGTCGGCGCAGCATGAGCGGGCGCAGCGGTTGCGGCCTGTGCGGCATCGACAGCCTCGCCTCGGTGCGGCAGGCGCTGCCGCCGGTGGCGCGCAGCGGCGTGATTTCGGGCAACGACATTCAGACGGCCTTGTCGCATCTGCACGCGCATCAGACCCTGCGCAACCAAACCGGCTCTGTACACGGTGCGGCTTGGGTGGAAAACGGACAGATTGTGCGCCTGTTTGAAGACATCGGCCGCCACAATGCACTCGACAAGCTGCTGGGTTTCGGTGCCCGGCAAGGGCTTGACTGGCAACAGGGTTTTGCCCTGATTTCCAGCCGCGCCAGCTATGAAATGGTGGCCAAAGCGGCCATGCTCGGCGTCGGCTGCCTGGTGGCCGTGTCGGCGCCGACGGCTCTGGCGGTGCGGCTGGCGGAAGAGGCGGGCATCACGCTGGTGGGTTTTGCCAGGCCGCAGCAGTTTACGATTTACACGCAAGCCGATTATATCGACATGACGCCTCGCATTGAGCAGGCCGTCTGAATGCATCACGACAACAAGAAAGCCATTATGAACACCATTCCCGTCAAACCCGTCGAAGCCATCAAAAAAGGCTTGTTCCATACCCCGTTTTGGCTGGCACCGGCGCAAAACGTGTTTGAAGAACGCGCCGTCCGTTTTCAGGAATTGGCGCAAAGCGACAGGAGCGAATGGCGCGTTTACCTCGAATTGCTGGCCGTGTTGAGCAACGCCCAGCACCGGCTGTGGCAAGGGAGGATTTTCGCGCTGCCCGAACTTTACCGCGGTAACACGGTATTGCCGGCTGCCGCTGCGGCGGAAGTGCCTGCCGATTTTGTGCCCGTGTTGGCCGGGCTGCTGGCCGAAGTGCGGGGCAGCGTCGGCGCGACCGTGCAGGCGGAGCTGGACAAGCTGACCGCGCTCGCGCCCGGCGATGCCGAAGCGCTGGCCGGGCGGGTGTTGGGCGGGCGGATAGAGCACGGTGACCGCGCCGCTGCGATTTGGGTGCAGGCTGCCTTGCAGGTGATTTGGACGGCCTGGGCGGCTCAGTTGAGCGAAGACCACGTGCCGCCGGTGGAAGAGCGGGTCAACTGCCCCTGCTGCGGCACCGAAGCTGTCGGCAGCCTGGTGCTGATCAAAGGCGACTTGGCCGGGTTCCGCTATATGCACTGCCCGCACTGCAACAGCCGCTGGAATGCCCTGCGCGCCAAATGCCCCAGTTGCGGCGACAGCAGCGGCATGCGCATTCAGGAAATAGATCCCGAAGAAAGCCCGGATCTGGCGCCCGCCCTGACCGCCGCCCGCGCCGAAAGCTGCGAATCCTGCCACAGCTACCGCAAACTCTACCGCCTCGACAAGCAGCAATATGCCGACCCGCTGGCCGACGACCTGGCTTCGCTGGCGCTGGATATCCTGGTGGGTGAAGACGGCTATCGGCGCGGCGGTGCCAACCCGTTTTTGCTGTTGGGCGAATAGCATAAAAGACAATCAATCATAGCCGAACCACACATTTTCCATACAAGGCTGCTGCCTTGTCTTCCTTATTGGAAAGGCCGTCTGAAACGTTTCAGACGGCCTTCATTGTTCATGGTTGCTTAACGTGGGCTTGGGACAAATAGAGACCTTTGCAAAATACCTTTTGCTGCATCGCAAAAGCATCAGCCCCGTCATTCCGGCGCAGGCCGGAATCCATCGCTCCCCATGAAAATCCATTTGAAATCAAATAACGGAATCTTGGAGAAATGGATTCCGGCCTGCGCCGGAATGACGGATACAATGGATATTTTCAAGGAAAAAGGTATTTTGCAAAGGCCTCGGCCTCTGAGATTTATTCCGGACAGTAGTGCGCCTGCGCGGGTGCGACGGGCAGGGGAATTTTGCAAAGGTCTCAGGTTGTTTTATTTGAATATGAAAGTCAAAGAATGAATCAAAACCTTTATCTCGAACTCGCGTGGCTTAATGCAGGCTCTCGTAAATCTTTTCCGCCAGGGCGCGGCTGATGCCTTCGACTTGCGCCAAATCGTCAATGCTGGCGGCGGTCACCCCGCGCAGGCCGCCGAAGCGGGTGAGCAGGGCTTGGCGGCGTTTGCTGCCGATGCCGGGGATGTCGCTCAGCGATGAGGTGACGCGGGCTTTGTCGCGTTTTTTGCGGTGGCCGGTGATGGCGAAGCGGTGCGATTCGTCGCGCACGGTTTGCAAAAGGTGTAGCGCGGGGCTGTTGGGCGGCAGGCGGAAGGTTTCGCCGGTGAAGGGCAAAATTAATTCTTCCAATCCGGCTTTGCGCTCGGGGCCTTTGGCGATGCCGATGATGGGGATGGTGAGGCCGAGTTCGTGCCACACATCCACCGCCATGCCGACTTGGCCTTTGCCGCCGTCGATTAAAACGGCGTCGGGCCATTTCACCGCTTCGCCGTTGGCTTCGGCTTCGGCCATTTTGCCGTAACGGCGGGTGAGCACTTCGCGCATGGCGGCGTAGTCGTCGCCGGGCTTGGCGGTGGTGATGTTGTAGCGGCGGTATTGGCCGGGCTGGATGTTTTGTTCGTCATACACCACGCAGGAGGCGATGGTGGCTTCGCCTTGGGTGTGGCTGATGTCGAAGCATTCGAGCCGTTGCAGGCCGTCTGAATCCATGTTGAGCACGCGGGCGAGCTCTTCGATGCGGTGCTGCTGGTTGCTGTGTTGCAGCTGGTGTTGGCCGATGGCGAGGCGGGCGTTTTGTTCGGCCATTTTCAGCCATACTTTGCGCTCGCCTATGGTTTTGGTGACAAACTGCATTTGTTTGCCGTGTTCCATAATGAGCGCTTCTTGCAGGCTTTCGGGCAGGGCGAAGTTGCTGATGATGATATCGGGCTTGCTTTTGCCGAGGTAATGCTGGGCAACGAAGGCTTCGGCGTAGTCTTGCGCCTGTGGGTCGGGATCGTGGCGCACGTCGGGGAAAAAGCTTTTGTCGCCGACGTGCCGTCCGCCGCGGATGCTGACCCAATGGATGCACACGGTGCCGCCTTCGAGGGCGAGGGCGAGGATGTCGATGTCGTTGGGGTTGTTGGGGTTTTTGCTGTCGATAAACTGCTGGCTCTGCACGAGGCCGAGCGCCTGCAATTGGTCGCGGTAACGGGCGGCTTCTTCGAAATTCAGCGCGGCGGCGGCCTGCTGCATTTTGTGTTGCAGGGTTTGCGTGAGTTCGCCGGTTTTGCCGTTGAGAAAGGTGACGGCTTCGTTCACGCTGGCGCGGTAATCTTCGTCGCTGATGTGGCCGACGCAGGGGCCGGAGCAGCGCTTAATCTGATACAGCAGGCAGGCGCGGTCGCGGTGTTCGAACACGCTGTCTTCACAGGTGCGCAGGCGGAATACTTTTTGCAGAATCTGGATGCTGTCGCGCACGGCGTAGCCGTTGGGGTAGGGGCCGAAATATTGGTTGGGCTTTTTCAGCGTGCCGCGGTAATAGGCCATCTGCGGGTAGGGATGGCCGCTGAGCATCAAGTAGGGGTAGCTTTTGTCGTCGCGGAAGAGAATATTGTATTTCGGCGACAGGGCTTTGATGAAGTTGTTTTCCAGAATCAGCGCTTCGGCTTCGCTGCGGGTAACGGTGGTTTCGACCGAATGCACCTGCTTTACCATCAGCGTGATGCGCGGGGAGTGGTCGTTTTTCTGGAAATAGCTCGACACCCGCCGCTTGAGGTTCACTGCCTTGCCGACGTAGAGTACGTTGCCGCTTTGGTCGAGCATGCGGTACACGCCCGGCAGGTTGGGCAGGTTTTTGAGAAAGATGTCGATGTCGAACGGTGTGCTCACGGCGGCTGTGGTAAAAAAGTTTCAGACGGCCTGATTATACGGCAATTGCAACAGGCCGTCTGAATGCTTGTGCGCTTCAGACGGCCTGTTGTGTATTTGAAATAAGGGTTAGTTGCAGAATTGCGCAATATCGTTGTCGTAGCGTTGCAGCAGCGCGGCGCGATTGCTGATGCGCGCGCTTTCGGCAAACTGACGGTTCATGCGTGCGGTTTTGCAGTTGGCTTCTTTCTGCAGGCGGTTTTCTTCGTCGATTTTTTTATTTTGCTCTTCCACCTGTTTGTTTTGGCGGGCGATTTCGTCGCTGAGCTGTTTTTGCTGGTCGGCCAGCGAATTGCCGCCGTCGGCAGGCGCGGCAGGCTGCGCGGGGGCTGCCGGGGTGACGCTGCGGGTGCGCACGTTGACCATGTTGGCATGCGCGGGTTTGAGGTTGCGCGGCACGTCGGAATAGGTGTTGGCACCGTTGCTGTTTTTCCAGGTAAACACTTCGGCGGCAGGAAGCTGGGCGGAAGCCAACATGGTGGCGGCAAGGGCGAGTTTGGTGAGGGAAGTAATGTGCATAATCCGGTTCTTTTACAGAGGGTTTTCAGACGGCCTTTATTGTACCTGTTTTCAGACGCAGATGTCATGATAAAGTATTGGGTTTATTTATGTAAACGGCTGCCAATCCCAGCGTAAATTTGCTACAATGCCGTGCATCTTGCACAAACTGAAAGTCTGAAAGCATCATGCGTATCGTAGAAAAAGCCTATACTTTTGACGACGTTTTGCTGGTTCCCGCCCGCTCCGAAGTGCTGCCGCGCGACGTTACCCTCAAAACCCAGCTCACCCGCAACATCACCCTCAATCTCCCCCTGCTTTCTGCCGCCATGGATACCGTAACCGAAGCCAAGCTGGCCATTTCGATGGCGCAGGAAGGCGGCATCGGCATCATCCACAAAAACATGACCCCCGAGCGCCAGGCCAACGCCGTGGCCAAGGTGAAGCGCCACGAGAGCGGCATCGTCAAAGAGCCGGTCACCATCGGCCCGGACATGCTGGTGGGCGAGCTGCTGGAAATGCAGGCCAAACGCAAGCGCAAGATGTCGGGCTTGCCGGTGGTGGAAAACGGCAAAGTGGTGGGCTTGGTGACCAACCGCGACCTGCGTTTTGAAAAACGTCTCGACCAGCCCGTATCCGCCATCATGACGCCGCGCGAGCGCTTGGTAACCGTGCCGGAAGGCACCAGCATCGAAGAAGCCCGCGATGTGATGCACGACCATAAAGTCGAGCGCGTTTTGGTGGTCAACGATGCGTGGGAGCTCAAAGGCCTGATTACGGTAAAAGATATTCTGAAAACCACTGAATTTCCGAATGCCAACAAAGACGCCGATGGCCGTTTGCGCGTAGGCGCGGCGGTGGGCGTGGGCGCGGATACCGATGAGCGTGTGAAAGCGCTGGTGGAAGCCGGTGTGGATGTGCTGGTGGTGGATACCGCCCACGGCCACAGCGCGGGTGTGCTCGAGCGTGTGAAATGGGTGAAGGCAAATTACCCGCAAGTGCAGGTCATCGGCGGCAATATCGCCACGGCCAAAGCTGCGCTGGATTTGGTGGCTGCCGGGGCGGACGCGGTGAAAGTGGGCATCGGCCCGGGCTCGATTTGCACCACCCGCATCGTGGCCGGTGTCGGCGTGCCGCAGCTCACCGCGATTCACAATGTATCCGAAGCGCTCAAAGGCACCGGCGTGCCGCTGATTGCCGACGGCGGCATCCGCTTCTCCGGCGACATTGCCAAAGCCTTGGCCGCGGGCGCGCATTGCGTGATGCTCGGCGGCATGTTTGCCGGTACCGAAGAAGCGCCGGGCGAAATCGAGCTGTATCAAGGCCGTTCATACAAATCCTATCGCGGCATGGGCTCGCTGGGCGCGATGAGCCAAGGCTCTTCCGACCGCTATTTCCAGGATAAAGTGGACAGCACCGACAAATACGTGCCCGAAGGCATCGAAGGCCGCGTGCCCTACAAAGGCCCGATTGTGCAGATTATCCATCAATTGATGGGCGGCCTGCGCTCCAGCATGGGCTATCTGGGCTGCGCCACCATCAGCGACATGCATGAAAAAGCCGAATTCGTAGAAATCACTTCGGCAGGTATGAGCGAATCGCATGTGCATGACGTGCAAATCACCAAGGAAGCGCCGAACTACCACGTGCGCTGACGAGACGGAACAATGGGTTGCACCTAAGCGGCAACCCATTTCTTGTATGACAGAGATTGATGTTGCACAAGTTTTTCATATTTATGTGGGAAAATACTCGTTTCAGACGGCCTGAATCAGTATAATCCCGCCTTGTAATATTGCTTCAGACGGCCTGATTGCCAAAGCAGAAGAAGGCCGTCTGAAAGAATCTTTATTGTAGTTTTTCATTCAGGAGACTTGCATGAGCGCAATTGTTGATATTTTCGCCCGCGAAATTTTGGATTCACGCGGCAACCCCACCGTAGAGTGTGACGTATTGCTCGAATCAGGCGTGATGGGTCGTGCGGCCGTACCTTCAGGTGCGTCTACCGGCCAGAAAGAAGCGTTGGAATTGCGTGACGGCGACAAAAGCCGTTATCTGGGCAAAGGCGTGTTGCAGGCTGTCGAGCATGTCAACAACGAAATCGCCCAAGCGCTGATCGGCGTGGATGCCAGCGAGCAGTCTTACATCGACCAAATCATGCTGGATTTGGACGGCACCGACAACAAAGGCCGTTTGGGTGCCAATGCTACTTTGGCCGTATCCATGGCCGTTGCCCGCGCTGCCGCCGAAGACGCCGGCCTGCCGCTCTACCGCTACATCGGCGGTGCCGGTCCGATGGCGATGCCCGTGCCGATGATGAACGTGATTAACGGCGGCGAACACGCCAACAACAGCCTGAATATTCAGGAATTCATGATTATGCCGGTGGGCGCCGAAAGCTTCCGCGAAGCCCTGCGCTGCGGCGCGGAAATCTTCCATGCGCTGAAAAAATTGTGCGACAGCAAAGGTTTTCCGACCACCGTCGGCGATGAAGGCGGTTTCGCACCGAATCTGAACAGCCACGAAGAAGCGCTGCAACTGATGGAAGAAGCCGTGAAAGCCGCGGGTTATATTCCGGGCGAAGACGTATTGTTTGCCATGGACTGCGCTTCCAGCGAATTCTACAAAGACGGCCAATACCACCTCGAAGCCGAAGGCAAAGCCTACACCAGCGCTGAATTCGCCGATTATCTGGCCGACTTGGTATCCAAATACCCGATTATCTCTATCGAAGACGGCATGGACGAAAACGACTGGGAAGGCTGGAAGCTGCTCACCGAAAAACTCGGCGGCAAAGTGCAGTTGGTGGGCGACGACTTGTTCGTCACCAACCCGAAAATCCTGGCCGAAGGCATCGAAAAAGGCGTGGCCAACGCGCTCTTGGTGAAAGTGAACCAAATCGGCACCCTGAGCGAAACCCTCAAAGCCGTTGAATTGGCCAAACGCAACCGCTACGCCAGCGTGATGAGCCACCGCTCCGGCGAAACCGAAGACAGCACCATTGCCGATTTGGCCGTGGCCACCAACTGCATGCAGATCAAAACCGGTTCGCTGAGCCGCTCTGACCGCATGGCCAAATACAACCAACTCCTGCGCATTGAAGAAGAATTGGGCGAAGCCGCCTACTACCCGGGCAAAGCCGCTTTTTATCAATTGGGCAAATAAGGCGTAAAGCATGAAGTGGGTGACGCTGGTTTTAATCGCCGCCATTGCGTGGTTCCAATACAGCCTTTGGCTTTCCAAAGGCGGTTGGCGCGACATGTGGCACCTGCAGGGTCAGGTAACAGTGCAGGAAGAGAAAAACCAGGCGCTCGCCCTGCGCAATACTGCGTTGGCGGCGGAGGTGATGGATTTGGCCGAAGGCCAGGACGCCATTGCCGAAATCGCCCGCGTTGAGCTCGGTTATATTCAGAACGGCGAAACCTATTACCGTTTGGTGCGCCGCCCTTGAGAAATGTTTGATTGATGTGTAAAGGCCGTCTGAAAGCGTTCAGACGGCCTTTTATTTAACTTTATTTTTATTTAATGAATGGTGATGAAGGAAAACAGGTTTAAGTTTGTTTACCATATATAGTGGTTAAACTTAATATTTGATACAAAACAGTAAGCTGCAGACAGTACAGATATAGTCGAAGAAATTAGTTTCTGCTACGGCGTTGGCTCGCCTTGCCGTACTATCTGTACTGTCTGCGGCTCGCCGCCTTGTATCAGAATCTAATTTCTCCGACTATAGTACGGCCAGGCGCAGCAATGCCGTAGTAGGGTAAGTTTTCCCTCTATATTTTGATGAATTGGTATGATTGTGCGGCTTGGCTGCCAAAAAAAGGCCGTCTGAAAACGTTCAGACGGCCAATGCTTGTGTGTGTATTTGGGTGTTGTTGTCTCAGTCGCCCGGGCATTCGGCGCAATCAATCGGTGCCTGATGACCCAGTTGCAGCTTGCTGTTGACATCGCGCAGGGCGGTGCGCAGGCCTTCTTCGATAACCGGATGGTAAAACGGCATGTCCAGCATTTCGGCGATGGTCATTTTTTGCTGGTGCGCCCAAGCCAACAGGTGCGCCAGATGTTCGGCGGCGGGGCCGACGATTTCGGCGCCGATGAAGAGGCCGGTGCCTTGTTCGGCATACACGCGCATATAGCCTTGGTTGACCAGCATCACGCGGCTGCGGCCTTGGTTACGGAAGGAAACTTCGCCGATGGCCACGCATTCCATGTTTTTATAACGCTCTTCTACTTGGGCGTATTTCAGGCCGATGGCGGCGATTTGCGGGCTGGTGAACACCACGCCGATGGTGCTGCGGCGCAGGCCGTTTTGGATGTTCGGGTAAGCGCCTGCGTTTTCACCGGCGATTTTTCCTTGGTCGCTTGCTTCGTGCAAAAGCGGCAGCTGGTTGGAAGCATCGCCTGCGATAAAGATATGCGGAATGCTGGTTTGCATGGTGAGGCGGTTGGCTTTCGGTACGCCGCGCTCATCGAGCTCGATGTTGAGGTTTTCGAGACCGATTTGGTCGGTGTTGGGGCGGCGGCCGACGGCGGCCAGCAGGTAATCGGCGGTGAATACGCCGCTCTCGCCGGCTTCGCTCCAGCGCACTTCTACTTTGCCTTCATCGTTGAGCTTCACTTCGGTTTGGGCATCCAGATTCAGGGTGAGCTCTTCGCCGAATACCTTTTTGGCTTCCGCCAGCACTACCGGGTCGGAAATGCCGCCGAGCATGCCGCCGAGGCCGAAAATGTGTACTTTGACGCCGAGACGGTGCAATGCCTGGCCGATCTCCAAACCGATAACGCCCGGACCGAACACGGCCACGCTTTCGGGCAGGGTGTCCCATGAGAATACATCATCGTTGATGATCAGCTTGTCGCCCAAAGCCTGCCATTGCGGCAACACAATCGGGCGCGAGCCGGTGGCAATCACGATGCGCTCGGCGCTGATTTGGGTGTGGTCGTCGATTTGTACGGTGTGTTCGTCAATGAATTTGGCCGCGCCCATGATGCGTTTTTCAGACGGCCATTCTTCCACATCGCTCACCACAAAGCCGACAAAGCGGTCGCGCTCGGATTTCACGCGCTTCATCACTTCTTCGCCGTTAACGACCACGCTGCTTTTATCCAGATGGATGCCGAAAGGATCGGTGTGCAGCGCGTGGTGGCGGGCTTCTGCGGCAGCAATCATCAGCTTGGAGGGCATGCAGCCGACGCGGGCGCAGGTGGTGCCGAACACATGGCTTTCAATCAGGTATACGTTGTCGGTGTGCAGGCGGGCATTGCGGAATGCGCCCATGCCGGCGGTGCCGCCGCCGATGACTACTACATCTGCTTGAATTTTTTTCATTGTTTATCCTTTCGGGTGTGGCCGGCGTTTCAGACGGCCTTGGAATGTCTGTATCAACATCATATGCCATAAAAAAGCTATGGATGCCGTAGCTGAAAACAATATCGCTTGGCGCTTAATAAAATAGAGCTATTCAGGCAGTGGTCTTCCATCGAAGGCCGCTGCCTGAATAACCCTAAAGCTATTCAGGAGGGCTGCCGCGGCAGCCCTGATTCGGATTGGCGGATTAAGCCAGGTAAGCGGCCAACTCTTCGCTGCCACCGATGTATTTGCCGCCGATGAATACTTGCGGGGCGGTTACTTTACCGGTGATGGCGCGTACGGATACCACGCTGGCATCTTTGCCCAATACGATTTCTTCGTAAGCCAGGCCTTTGTCTTGCAGGGATTTTTTGGCTTTGGCGCAGAATTGGCAGCCCGGTTTGGTGAAGATGGCGATGGATTCTTGCGGTTTCCATTCCGGAGCCACGTATTTCAGCATGGTGTCGGCATCGGATACTTCGAAGGGGTCGCCTTCTTTTTCCGGCTCGATGAACATTTTTTCTACGACGCCGTCGTTCACCAGCATAGAGTAGCGCCATGAGCGTTTGCCGAAACCGAGGTCGTTTTTGTCGACCAGCATGCCCATGCCTTCGGTGAATTCGCAGTTGCCGTCGGGAATCATGGTGATGTTGTCTGATTCTTCATCGGCAGCCCAGGCGTTCATCACGAAAGTGTCGTTTACGGATACGCACAAGATGTCGTCAACGCCGTTTTCTTTGAACGCGTTGGCCAGCTCGTTGTAGCGGGGCAGGTGGCTGGAAGAGCAAGTGGGGGTGAATGCGCCCGGCAAAGAGAATACGACTACTTTTTTGCCTTTGAACAATTCGTCGGTGGTTACGTCTTTCCAGCTGTCGCCTACGCGGGTGTGGAAGGTGCAGCTCGGTACGGGTTTGCCGGTGTGGTCTACTAAAGCCATTTGATTCTCCTTGAGATAGGTTAGGGGTGTATCGAATTGATATGCTGAGTATAGTCCGCTTTTATCAATTTGTATAATTTATAGTTCAAATAATATTAATTATAAAAAGCTATTTTAAGGCGCTTGTGCCAACTTCTGCAATTATGAAGATGGGCGCGGTGTGGCAAAAAGCAAGGGCAGCCATTGTGAGGGCGCTTTTCAGACGGCCTGATATAGTCGAAGAAATGAGTTTCTGCTACGGCGTTGGCTCGCCTTGTCATACTATCTGTACTGTCTGCGGCTCGCCGCCTTGTATCAGAAGCCACATCTCCGACTATATTCGCGGTGCGGCCACGGTGTTTGCCGAACCGGCTTCAGGCGGCGTTTTGTGCGCGGGTGTCTTTTTCCGCAGGGACGGCCTCTCCGTTGAGCGGGCTGTCTTCCATCACTTTTGCACGTACAAATTCTTCTGCCATGTCTCTCAGGGCATAGCGGTCTTTTTCCGGATGGGCGGCGGTGTCGACGGGCTCGGCAAAGTCTGCGCGAATCACCAGCTCGGGCATGGAAACGATGCGCCAGAGTGATTTAAACAGATTCATACTACCGGCGTATGACGGAACGGTGGTGCGTTTGCCGTTTTGGTCGTAATAACGCAGCGACATCGGCTGGATGGTGGCGCGGCTGTCGATGGCCGCCTGAAACAGAGCGGCTTTGAACGGAATCACCTCCACGCCCAAGGTGGTTTTGGCTTCGGGGAAAAAGCTGACGTTGCGGCCTTTGGTCAGCGCATCGGCGATGGCGGCGTTGGTGGGGCCGATTTCCTTGCGCGCGTTGCGGTTGATAAACACCGTGCCCGCGTTGGTGCCCATTTTGCCGAGCACGGGCCAGTCGCGGATTTCCTGTTTGGCGATGAAGCTGGCCGGTGCGAGCGCGCTCATGGCGAAAATATCCAGCCAGGAGACGTGGTTGGAAACGATGAGCGCGCCTTGCTCCTGCCGGTGGCCGGGCGGCGTGCGCACGTCCAGCCGGATGTCGAGCGCGGCAAGGCAGCCGGCGCCCAAATCGGTGAGGGCGCGGTTGCGCTGAATGTCGTCGTTGCCATCGATGCTGCGCAAATTGCGGCCGGTGCGCAAAAGCCATGCGGCCATGCGGGCGAGACGGGAAAGACGCTTGATGACGGGTGCTTTGGGTTGGGACATGGATGGATATTCTGTGGATTAGGATTTTTAGTCTAATTTTCGGATTATATTACAACTGCGCGGCGCGTGCAGGTAAAAATATGAAACGTGCCAAACTGTTGCGGGTTTATAAAAATAAGCGATGGCTGAGTAACGGGGTTTGTGTTCAGACGGCATGCGGTCTGTTGTTTATCTGCTTTAATCAAAGAGGCCGTCTGAAAGATTGGGGAAGCCGTATCATATCTCGTGCACACGGTTTCAGACGGCCTGCAGATAAAAAGGCCGTCTGAAACTATTTCTGGCAATGGCTGCAGTAAAACGTGCCGCGCTGGCCGATGTTTTCTTTATGAATCAGCCCTCCGCATTCGGGGCAGGGTTGGTTGTGGCGGCCATACACATTGTATTCTTGTTGGAAATAGCCGCTTTGACCGTCGCTGTTGACAAAGTCGCGCAGGGTGCTGCCGCCGGTGGCAATGGCGCGCTGCAATACGGTTTGGACGGTTTCTGCCAAGAGGGCGCATTCCCGGCGGCTGATTTGGTTGGCGGGGCGCTTGGGCGATATGCGCGCGTTAAACAGGCTTTCGTTGGCGTAGATATTGCCCACGCCCACTACTACGGCGTTGTCCATCAGTGCCAGCTTGACGGCGCGTTTTTGCGCATGTAGTTTCTCATAAAGATAGTCGGCATTGAATTCGGACGACAGCGGCTCGGGGCCGAGCGCGGCCAGCAGGGGATGGTGTTCGGCGGGACCGGCAAACCACAATACGGCGCCGAAACGGCGCGGGTCGTGATAGCGCAAAACCGTGCCGTTGGTGAAAACGATGTCGACGTGGTCGTGTTTGTCGGGCGCGTCGATGCGTTCGTCGCCTGCGGTAAAAATGCGCAGGCTGCCCGACATGCCGAGGTGAATCAGTAACACGCCAGTGGCGAAGCGAATCAGCAGATATTTGGCGCGGCGCGTGCATTCGAGCACAGCCTGGCCTTGCAGGGTTTGCGCCAAATCGTCGGGAATGCGCCAGCGCAGTTTGGGTTGGCGCACAATGGCGGCGGATACGGTTTGATGCCGGATGTGCGGGCTGATGCCGCGCAGGGTGGTTTCGACTTCGGGCAGTTCGGGCATGATGGTTCGCAATCGGTAAAAACAGGGGGGATACATAAGGGCGGTTGGCGGATTTTAAATATCGAGCGAATCGGCTTGCATGTTTGCTAGGGTTTCCTGACAATTCGTTTATGAGGGGATTTTTGCCCATGGAAATGCAGATGCAAGGCAAAAAACGCAGCAAGATTGGACATCTTGCGAGCTTTTTAACGCAGCAGGTGCGTTTTCAGGGGCAAAAAGCACCCGTAAATCGAATTGTCAGGAAGCCCTACGGCCTTCTACGACGGGTTTGCGGTTTGCTCTTGTGCAGGATTTTGGTTGAGGCCGTCTGAACGCGTTTGCAGACTTTTCAGACGGCCTTTTGATAATGATGATAACGTTCGGCCAAATCATACAGAATCATGGCGGTCAGCCCCCAAATATCGTAATGCAGATAAGGCAGGGCGGGTACGCTGAGGGTGCGGCCTTGGTGGGTGAACGCGCGACTGGCGTAGTTTTCCTGCGTTAAGGCGAAATCAAGCGGCAGATAGAAAATTTCGGCTACTTCGGCAGCATTGGCGCGGGTGGGCGGGCTTTCTTCGCATAAGGCAGGCACGGGCGATACGGCATAGCCCGAAGGCGTGTAGTAAGGCGGCAGTTGCGGAAAGGTTTGCCACAGCCCGGTATCGATGCCGGTTTCTTCGCGGGTTTCGCGCAGGGCGGTGCAAACGAGGCTGTTGTCGCTGCCGTCGCGCCTGCCGCCCGCCAGGGCAATCTGGCCGGTGTGCTGGCGCAGGGTGTCGGCGCGGCGGGTAAGCAGAATCTGCCATTCTGCCTCGCGGTATACGGCGGCCAGCAAGACGGCGGCTTCGCGGTGCTGTGCGGTTTGCAGAATCCGGTTGCGCTGCTCGCGCAGGGTGGCCGGATAGCTTGCGGCGTGGGCGAAAAAGCGGGCGAGTTCGGTTTGGGTCATGAGGCGTCGCAATGATGTTGATGGGCTTTATGTTAATGCAGGCGGCAGTTTTTTAACAGCGGTTTGGTGCTGCCTTGCCTTTCAGACGGCCTCCGGAGCAGGAGGATGCTTGTTAAGCTCTGGTAAATATGTGAACAGTATGCGGCAGCATCGTCAACAAAGGCGCGGGCTTGTGATACAGTAGCGTGTACTCAGGCAGGTTTGCCTTATGCCGATTCATAAACGATACAACTTTGCTGCTAGGGCACCCTGACAATTCGATTTACGGTTGCTTTTTGCCCCTGAAAACGCATCTGCCGCGTTAAAAAGCTCGCAAGATGTCCAATCTTGCTGCGTTTTTTGCCTTGCACCTGCATTTTCAGGAACAAAAATCCCCTCATAAACGAATTGTCAGGAAGCCCTAGGGCATCCTGACAATTCGTTTATGAGTGGGTATTACTGAATGAACTGAAGGATATTTTATGTTTTTCTGGAAAACCCGTGTGCGCCCCGTGGCGGTTGCTTTTCTGCTGGTCTGCAGCAGCGGCGCTTATGCCGCCACGGCGGCGTCTGCGCAGGTGGAAACGCTGCCGCAAGACTGGAAAACCATCAGCAAGCCCAGCCGCTATACGGATGAAGAGCGCGCTTCGGAATATCAGCGGCGCGGCATCATCATCGACCGTGCCAACGATATGTTTACCCTGCTCGGCGGCGAAATGGCCTTGCAGAAAGGCGAAGCGGGCACGGCGCTGGCCACGTATATGGTGATGCTCGACCGCACCAAGGATCCGGAAGTGGCCGAACGGGCGATGGATATGGCAGTGTCGCTGCATGCTTATGCGCAGGCGGAAGCGATTTTTCAGAAATGGCGCGAAATCGAGCCGGTGCCGGGCGAGGCGCAAAAGCGCATGGCTTGGGCACGCAGCCTGGTGACGGGCAATGTCGACGAAGCCACCCGCAATCTGAATGATGTGCTGGCGCATGCGGACGAAACGCAGGCACGCAGGATTTTTCTGTTGCTGGCGCAAATGAGCGTGCAGCAGCCGAATCTGGCGGCCAAGGCGGGCAGGGCGGTGCACCGTGCTGCCAAAAAATATCCCGACATGCCGGAAGCAGCGATTGCCGATGCCGTGTTCAGCGCGCAAAACGGCAAGGAAAAAGATGCGGTGTCGGCATTGCAGACGCTGGCCGGGCTGGACGCTGAAATTTTGCCGCCAACCGAGCTGACTCTGCGTCTGGTGGCGCAGCGCAGCCCCGAGGCGATTAACCGTTTTTTTGCCGAAACCAATACGCAGAATTTGTCGCCGATGTGGCAGGAGCTGGAAGTCAGCAGCCTGATTGCATCAGGCAGAATGGATCAGGCGTACAGCCGGTTGCAGACCTTGTTGAACCAGAGCCCGAATGCGGATTTGTATATTCAGGCCGCGTTGCTGTCGGTGGCGCGCGGGGATGATTTGTCGGTGGTCAACAGCTATCTCGACAAGGCGTATACCTACGGCACGCAAGAGCAGCAGAGCCGCGCGGCCATTATCGGCGCGATGCGCAATGCCGAGGCCAAGGATTATCCACAGGCGCGCGTTTGGGCAGACAAAATCACGGCTGCCGATTACGTGTTTGACAAGGCGGTATTGCGCGCTTCCATGGAAGCCGAGCAGGGAAACTGGCGCAATGCGCTGGCCGAAACCCGTCGCGCCCAACGCCTGCCCGAGCAGCAGGGGCGCTTTTTCAGCGCGGCCGATTTGCAGCGGGTGTATCTGTTTGCCTTGTCGAAACACGACAATCCCACGCAGGCGCTGGCAGAGCTGAACAAGCTGATTGCCGAGACGGAAAAGCAGCCTGATGCAGAGGAGCAGCTGGGCGATATGCTGTATCAGCGCGGCATGGTGTATGCCGACAAGCTGCAGCAGCCGCAAAAAGCAGTGGCGGATTTGCGCCGTTATCTGGAGCTGAATCCGGGCAGCGCCAACGGCATGAATGCTTTGGGCTATACCATGCTTTCGCTGCCTGCCTATAATATGGATGAGGCTTTCGGCCTGATTCAGGCGGCCTACCAGATGGAGCCGGAATCTGCCGCGATTAACGACAGCATGGGCTGGGCATATTACCTCAAAGGCGATGCGCAGGCGGCTTTGCCTTATCTGCAATATGCGTTTGAACAATATCCCGATGCCGAAGTGGCGGCGCATTTGGGCGAAGTATTGTGGAAATTGGATGAGCAGGAGCAGGCCAAAAGCGTATTTGCCCAAGGTTTGAAAATGGAAGGCAATGTTGCGCTGTTGAAACGTACCATCCAGCGCCTGGGCGTGAAACTGCCGGCTGCCGCTGCGGTCAAAAGATAAAGTAAAAGCAAGCTTAGGCCGTCTGAAAACAGCAAATAATGCTTTCAGACGGCCTTTATAAAAACTCATTCGAACAGGTTGGAAATGACGAAAAATACTGTTTCAAAATGGCTATTGTGCAGCGTTGCCGTGTTGCTGGCGGCCTGTGCGCAAACCCGCCCTGCATCGCCGGAAAGCTGGCGTGCGCAAACCGATATCGCTGATTTTGCCGCCGATGGCCGCCTGGCCGTGCGCATGAATGAAAAAGGCTCTTATGCCAATTTCGATTGGACTTATCAAAACCAAGTGCAAACCATCAATGTAAACACACCTTTGGGCAATACGCTCGGCCAGCTTTGCGAAGACAGCCAAGGCGTGTTGGCGGTAGACGGCAAAGGTCAGGTTTATCAGGCGGGTTCGGCGGAAGAATTGAGCGAGCGCCTGTTGGGCTTTGCAATGCCGGTGCAATATCTGAGTGTGTGGGCCAATGGGCAGTGGGTAAAAGATGCAGCGTATCAGTTGCTGCCCGACGGCCGTTTGCAGCAATTTGAGTGGACGATTTCCCGCACCCTCAAAGCCGACGGTACCCCGCGCATCTTGTTGCTCGAAAGCCCCAAGCTGACTTTGCGGCTGGTGTTTGACGACATGGCGCCCGTGGCTGCCACCGGCAACGCACCCGGCCAATGCGCCGCACGAGGATAAAAACAAGCATGAATACAGCAGTTCCCGAACGGGCGCAGGCCTTTGCCGCGCCTGCCAAACTGAATCTGGACTTGCGCATTACCGGCAAGCGCAGCGACGGCTATCATAATTTGGAAAGTATTTTCTGCCTGATTGGGCTGTATGATACGGTTTATCTGGCCGTGCGCGACGATAACCGGATTGTGCTGCATACCCCTGCCGAAGGCGTAACGCCCGAGCACGACCTGACCTATCGCGCAGCAGCTGCGTTGCAGGCGTATACGGGCGTGAGCAAAGGCGCGGATATCTGGCTGGAAAAGAACATCCCCATGGGCGGCGGCTTGGGCGGCGGCAGCTCCGACGCGGCTACCGTGCTGCTGGCTTTAAACTGCCTGTGGCGTTGTGGCCTGCCGCGCGAAACATTAATCGGCTTGGGCTTGAAGTTGGGGGCCGATGTGCCGTTTTTCATATTCGGCAGAAATGCATTTGCCAAAGGCGTGGGCGAGCAATTGAGTGAAATTTCCATACCGGAGCAGTGGTATGTGGTGGTGAAGCCGCCGGTTCACGTCAGCACGGCGGTAATTTTTTCCCACGGGCGCTTGACACGGGATTCCAAACCCAGCATAATGCCGACTTTCCAATCGCTGCAGCCGTTTCGAAATGATATGCAGGCGGTGGTTTTGGAATCGTATCCGGAAGTTTTGCAAACCTATCAAAAGCTCGGCAGCTACGGCAAGCCTATGATGACAGGTTCGGGAGCGTGTTTGTTTATCGCTTTTGGCAAGCAGGCGGATGCGCAAGCGGTATATGACCGGATTTCAAATGAATATGAAGCATATTGTGTGGCAGGGCTGGCCCGGCATCCGTTGCTTGATATTTAGAGTTTGAAGTGTTGGGGAGTCGTCAAGCGGTTAAGACACTGGATTTTGATTCCAGCATGCGAAGGTTCGAATCCTTCCTCCCCAGCCAAACACCCTTTTGGGGAGTCGTCAAGCGGTTAAGACACTGGATTTTGATTCCAGCATGCGAAGGT
>JAUNTY010000046.1:21352-23413 GCA_030538415.1 Neisseria sp.
TCGAATCCTTCCTCCCCAGCCAAAATAAAAGCGTGTAAGTCCACTTGCACGCTTTTATTACGTTTTCACGACACTTGTCAGGATTAAAGTCGCTTGGTGCTTTATATGGCAGGGCAGAGTGGGTATAATAGCGCTTCCGACCCGAGTCTTGGGCTAAAGGAAGCGTGATGTTTTCTGAGCGAAACCGACTGATTAATCCAGGTGATGAAGATATGGCTGCATATGATAGTTTGATGGTGTTTACCGGTAATGCCAATCCCGAGCTGGCTCAAAAAGTAGTGAAGCATCTGGATATCAGATTGGGCGATGCGTCTGTGAGCAAGTTTTCAGACGGCGAAGTGGCTATCGAGCTGCTTGAGAATGTGCGCGGACGCGATGTATTTATTCTGCAGCCTACCTGTGCGCCGACCAATGACAACCTGATGGAAATCCTTACCATGGCCGACGCGCTCAAGCGCGCTTCTGCTGGGCGCATTACCGCTGCGATTCCGTATTTCGGTTATGCGCGCCAGGATCGCCGCCCGCGCTCGGTTAGGGTGCCGATTTCAGCCAAGCTGGTGGCCAATATGCTGTATTCCGCCGGTATCGACCGCGTGTTGACCGTTGACTTGCATGCCGACCAGATTCAGGGTTTTTTCGATATTCCCGTCGACAATATTTATGCCACACCGATTCTGATTAACGATATCCAGCAGCAGCGGATTGAAAATCTGACAGTAGTCAGCCCGGATATCGGCGGTGTGGTGCGTGCCCGTGCGGTGGCCAAGGTATTGAATGTGGACTTGGCCATTATCGACAAGCGCCGCCCCAAGGCCAATGTGGCCGAAGTGATGAACATCATCGGTGATATTCAGGATCGAACCTGTCTGATTGTCGATGATATGATTGATACCGCCAATACCTTGTGCAAGGCCGCTTCGGCTCTGAAAGCGCGCGGCGCTTCGCGCGTATTGGCTTATGCCACCCACCCGGTGTTTTCCGGTGAAGCCGTTTCCCGTCTGGCTTCATCCGATATCGACCAAGTGGTGGTAACCGACACCATTCCCTTGTCTGATGCCGCCCGCGCATGCGGCCGCATCCGCCAGGTAACCATTGCCGGCCTGTTGGCCGAAACGGTTCGCCGCATCAGCAACGAAGAGTCTGTTTCATATCTTTTCAATGAAGATGTGCTGACAAGCGGCAGTGTTTTTCTGCCGTAACACCCCGATGTCGTCTTAAGCTGGTCGCGGCCGATGACGACTGTTTTATTTATTTGGAGTATTTATCATGTCATACGAAATTCAAGCCACCGTTCGCGAAGCACAGGGCACTGGTGCGAGCCGCCGCCTGCGTCGCGAAGGCCAAACCCCCGCTGTATTGTACGGTGAAAACCAGGAACCGGTAGCTATCTCTGTAGACCACAAAACCGTATATTACGCGCTGGAAAAAGAAACGTTCCATACTGCCCTGATTAAATTGTCCCTCAACGGCAAAACCCAGGATGTTATCGTACGCGATTTCCAAATGCACCCGTTCCGTCAGGAAGTGCAACACATCGACTTTCAGGTTGTTGAAGCCGGTAAACCGTTGCAAATCCGCGTGCCGTTGCACATTGTCAATGCGGAATCTTCTCAGGCAGTGAAACTGCAGGGCGGCCGTGTTTCCCTGTTGGCGACCAGCGTTGAAGTCACTACATTGCCGGAAAATATTCCTGCTGCTTTGGAATTGGATTGCGGCTCGGTAGTTGCGGGCGATATTCTGCATTTGTCTGATATCCAGTTTCCGGCGGGTGTGGAAAGCGTTTCTCTGAAACGCAACGCCAATCTGGCTGTTGCTACCGTTACCGGTAAAAAACGCTGATTAGCTGATTGATATCAGCCTGAAAATCCCACTTAATCGTATAGTGGGATTTTTTATTTTGAAAATTGATAGCCAAACAACGTGCATTTCATACGGCGTTGCTGCGCTTTGCCGTACTATTGTTGTATTGTCTGCGACTGGCTGCCTTGTATGAAAAATGTGCCGTTCAACTATATAGTCGGAGAAATTAGATTCTGATACAAGGCGGCGAGCCGCAGACAG
>JAUNTY010000047.1 GCA_030538415.1 Neisseria sp.
AGATTTTGATTTATATTGTATTTTAAAATTCAAGCCATGAGGGGACAAGCAAAGCTAGGGCTTCCTGACAATTCAGAATTATTCAGATTTTTTGTGATAAAAGTGCAGATGCAAGGCGAAAAGCACAGCAAGGTTGGACACCTTGCGAGCATTTTCAACGCAGCAGATGTATTTTTAGCGCGAAAAAGATGATGATACATGACACCGCTGCGCTGTCGGGAAGCCCTAGGCTTTGCACTGGGCACCCGCCTGCTCGGGTGCGACGGGCAGAGGAATTTTGCAAAGGTCTCAGGCCGCCTGAAAAATCTTTTCAGACGGCCTGATTATTACATTCTGATAATCATCTTAACGAAAACTTGGTTATAATGATTCTTTTCATTTTCCCTTTCAGGAACCCGACATGAATCAAACTTTCAAACTCGGCGCGCTGGCGCTGGCCACCGCACTCGCCTTGGCGGCCTGCAAACAGGAAACCGCCGCCACAAATGCCGCCTCAGGCACACAGGAAGCTTCTGCCGCCGCCTCATCCGACCTCGGTACGCCGACCCAGCAAGCCAGCTACGCCATGGGCGTGGACATCGGCCGCACGCTCAAGCAGATGAAAGACCAGGGCACCGACATCGACATCAAGCTCTTCAACGAAGCCGTGCAGACCATGCTCGACGGCAAAGAGCCGAAAATGAACGAAATGCAGGCGCAGGAAGTAATGATGGCCTTTTTGGCCGAACAGCAGCAAAAAGCACAAACCAAACTGGTGGAAGACGCCAAAGCCAATCTTGAAAAAGGTGAAGCCTTCCTGAAAGAAAACGCCGCTAAAGAAGGCGTGAAAACCACCGCCTCCGGCCTGCAATACCAAGTGAAAACCGAAGGCACCGGCGCGCAGCCGAAAGCCACCGACGTGGTGAGCGTGGAATACGAAGGCCGCCTGATTGACGGCAGCGTGTTTGACAGCAGCGCCCAACACGGCGGCGAGCCGGTCACGTTTCCGCTCAACCAGGTGATTGCGGGCTGGACCGAAGGCTTGCAGCTGATGAAAGAAGGCGGCGAATACACTTTCTTCGTGCCTGCCAAACTGGCTTACGGCGACCGTGCCATGGGTGACAAAATCGGCCCCAACAGCACGCTGGTTTTTGATGTGAAGCTGGTCAAAGTAGGCGCCGATGCTGCCAAAGAAACCGCTGACGGCGATAAAAGCCAATAAGCAGTATAAACGCTATTGAAAAGGCCGTCTGAAAGCAAACACTTTCAGACGGCCTTGTTGGTATCTTTGGCAAAAGCCTCAGGCTTTTCAGAAATCAGATTGCCACCCCGCGCAAGCGGAGCGGCGATTGAGAATATTTTACAAAGCCGGCGCTTTATTCCGACAACACTTTTTCTTCAATTACATCAGGCTCCTGCGGCACCGGGATGTCTGCCATATCATCAGAGGCATCATACCGCCCGCCGTAGCGCGCCTGATATCTGGCTTCCGTCTGCTTTCTGATGGCAGCTGCCAATTCTTTAAAACCGATGGTTTTAGCCGCCTGCGGTTTGAACGTGAATACCGGTTTGCCGAAATTATACAGCTTCACGCCGCCATCGATATTCAGCGCCTTGTTGTTGCTGCCATTCAGCTGCGCATATTGGCGCAAGCCCACCAAACGGCCTTTGCCGTTGAGATAAAAGCTGGCAAACATCGGGCCGCCGTATATCTTGTCTGCATCGCTGCTTTTAATCATGGCAACCATGCTGCGGCTCATTTCGCGTACCCTGTCATAACCTTCGGCTGTCGCCCCCGCCTCGGGCGAAGACTGCTCCAACTCATCGAGTTTGTTGATGAATTCACGCAACATGGCATCATAATAGGCACGTGTGATGCGGCTGTTCATCATCAGCTCCAGCCGGTAGCGGCTGCCTGTCTCTTTGCCGAAACTGTCCATTTCCTTGAAGCGGAAGGCTTCCGGCGGCAATTCACCGTAAGCCTTATAAGCAGCATAAACCGCAGCTTTGACGGCATTGCGCACCGGCATGCCTTTTTTGTCTTCCTCAGAAATCGCCATACGCACCGGCTCGCGAATCAGGCGCTCGCGCATGTCGGAGCCGACCAGAAAATTCAGTATCAGCGGCACACTGTCGGGCAAATCGGCGGTTATGCTCATATCCTTGCCGTTGAACAGCAGCGGCATTTTCACCGCCAGCTGCTCGTTGCGTCCGGCCAAAACCAGCTCGGGCGTGAATTCCATCAGCTCTTCGCGCAAATCTACCGCGCCGCTCATTTTCAGACGGCCGTTTTGCAGATAATTCGCCAAAGCCGGATATTCCTGCATCATGTCGGCCATCTTGCCGCCCAGCCCTTCCATCAATGCATTGCCGGAGACAAGCGAATCCGCCACGCCGTCGCCAAGATAGTCATAAAGCGCATCTTCAGCAGCCTGATGCGCCGCCCTTGCCGCTTCATCAGACATGGCGGCATCGGCATCGTGTGTTGCCGCCGCCGTTGTGTTTCCGGCAGCATCACCCTCCTTCGTTTGAAGTGCCGGTTTTGCAGCCGTTCCCGGTGCCACGCCGTCTTCCTGATTGCTCAGATACACCCGCGCTTCACCACTAAAGTTATAGCTGGAATCCTGCTTCAAGCTGCGCGCCATCGAAATCTGCATCATCTCCTGCGGCGTTTTGCCGCCGAGGCTGTTGCAGCCGCTTAATCCCAATGCCGCCAATGCTGCAGCCAGTAAAGTTTTCCTCATCGCTTATTCCTCTTATTTCGCCTTACGGAAAGAATGTTTATTCTAAAATAGAATCCGCCGCCATACCAGCAATGTTGAACGAAATTCGTTATAATATTGCTTTTACCTGTTTCTGCATCAGTCATCATGCCCCACACCGTCTCCCTCGCGCCCGACCAAACCTGTTTCACCGTCAACGAAGGCGAGCCGATTCTGGCCGCCGCTAAGCGTCAAAATCTCAACCTGCCGCATTCCTGCCAAAACGGCATTTGCGGCCAGTGCAAGGCATTGCTGGTCAGCGGCGAAGTGGTGCAGGGCCCGCATGCCGAGCTGGCGCTAAGCGCGGAAGAAGCGGCGCAAGGCAAGATTCTGATGTGCTGCTGCACCGCCCAAAGCGATGTGGCGCTGAACGTGCCGGGCTACAACGGCGCCGACGCCCCGCCGGTGAAAACCCTGCCCGCTCGCGTATTCAGCATTGATTTCCGACACGACGTCGCCATCCTCACCCTCGCCCTGCCCAAAGCGCCGCCGTTTGTATTCTGGGCAGGGCAATACATCGACCTGCTGCTGAAAGACAACCATACCCGCAGCTATTCCATCGCCAACAGCCCCGAGCACGCCGACATGCTGGAGCTGCACATCCGCAAACGCGACGGCGGTCTGTTTTCAGGCATGCTGTTTGGCGGAGAAGCCGTCGTCAAGGAAAAAGCCATCCTGCGCATTCGCGGCCCCTTGGGCACGTTTACCCTGAATGAAAGCGACAAGCCCATTATCATGCTGGCCACCGGCACGGGCTTTGCCCCCATCCGCAGCCTGCTGCAATACCTGATTGACAGCCGCAGCAGCCGCAGCGTGCACCTTTACTGGGGCGCGCGCCGGGAAGCCGATTTGTACCGCCTGCAGGAGGCCGCCGACCTGATTGCGCAATTGCCCGACGCCCGTTTCACCCCCGTACTTTCCCGCCCCGACGACGGCTGGCAGGGCGCGCGCGGCTATATCCAGGCGCATGTGGCCGCCGATTACAGCGACCTTTCCGACCATGAAGTGTATGCCTGCGGCTCCACCGACATGATAGAAGGCGCACAAAAACACCTCGAAACCGAACGCGGCCTACCGCCCGAAGCCTTTTTTTCAGACGCTTTTTCAGCAGCTCACTAGGGTTTCCTGACAGCGCAGCGGTGTCGATTTACGGGTGCTTTTTGCCCCTGAAAACACATCTGCCGCGTTAAAAAGCCTCGCAAGATATCAGGAAACCCTAAGCCGTTTCCGCCACCAACCGCCTGCCCATGCAGGCGGTTTTGCTTATGCCCGGACAGCAGCAAATTCATACCGCACCGGCTCCGCCTGATGCGGATTAGCGTGGTTTGCCTGCATCTCAGGCGCAATTGCAGTAAAAACCGCAAAACAACCGACATTTTCCACATCAAGCGCGCCAACCTTGACTTGCATCAAAGCCTGATAATGGTTTTTATCTATAATCACACCCAGTCAACAATGAAATCAATAACAAACCATAACGCAAAGGGAGCGCAACATGGAGCTGTTGAACGAATTATTCAAATCGCCGGTAGGCATTTTGTCATTCATCACGATTTTGTTTGTGATTGTGATTGCAACCTTTTTATTTTTCTGGGTCAAAAAACAGGCTGACCGCAGCGGCAGCAGCCCGGAAAGCTGATTATCTCTTTCCTCTTGATGTGTGTGTGTTTGGGTGTGGTTTCGTACCACACCTTTTTTTTGCCTTTTTACCGGCAACAGGCCGTCTGAAAGCTTTCAGACGGCCTGTTGCAATCTGTCGGAATCCGGTCTACACCGCCGCATCCGCGCGCTCGCCGGTGCGGATACGCACCGCCTCATCCACCGGCAGCACAAAAATCTTGCCGTCGCCGATTTTGCCCGAACGCGCTGCCTCGACAATCACCTCAATCGCACGCTCCACATCTTCGTCGGCCAACACCAGCTCCAGCTTCACTTTCGGCAGAAAATCCACCGCATATTCCGCGCCGCGGTAAATCTCGGTATGCCCTTTCTGGCGGCCGAATCCTTTCACTTCGGTAACCGTCATGCCGGTGATGCCGATTTCGGTCAATGCCTCACGCACGTCGTCCAGTTTGAACGGCTTGATAATGGCTTCGATTTTTTTCATCTTCTCTCCTCAAAAGTATATTTGCCCACACAACGGTAAAGAGAAGCTAACACAAAGCCCGTCTTTATACAATCAGCGTCGGCGGCCATTTTCTGATATTTCCGGGCCGCCTAAATTGTTGACTATTTTCATGCCGTTGGCGCAAAAATACCCAAGCAGCAAAAGCGAATTTCGCGTACAATCCAGCTTCTTCCAACCGCCTTTGTGAGCCGAATCCATGTCTGTCGTTTTGCCCTTGCGCGGCGTAACTGCCTTGTCCGATTTCCGTGTTGAAAAACTGCTGCAAAAAGCCGCTGCCGCCGGTTTGCCCCAAGCCGGATTGAATAGCGAATACTGGTATTTCACCAGCAGCCCCGAAGCGCTCGATGCCGCTACCGTTGAAAAACTGCAGGCCCTGCTCGCCGCCGAAAGCGTGGAACACGCGCCGCAAGCGTCAGGCTGCCTGCATTTATTTTTGATTACCCCGCGCATCGGCACCATTTCACCGTGGGCATCGAAAGCCACCAACATCGCCGAAAACTGCGGTTTGCAAGGCATTGAACGCATCGAACGCGGCATGGCGGTGTGGATTGAAGGCGAATTGACTGCAGCACAAAAGCAGCAATGGGCAGCACTGCTGCACGACCGCATGACCGAAAGCGTGTTGACCGACATCAACGCAGCGGCGCAGCTGTTCCGCCACATTGATTCGGAAACCTTTGCCACCGTTGACGTATTGGCAGAGGGCAAAGAAGCGCTGGTCAAGGCCAACCGCGAGCTGGGCTTGGCGCTCTCGCCCGACGAAATCGACTATCTGGTGGAAAACTATCAAATCCTCAAGCGCAACCCCAGCGACGTCGAACTGATGATGTTTGCGCAGGCCAACTCCGAGCATTGCCGACATAAAATTTTCAATGCCGACTTTGTCTTGAACGGAGAAAAACAGCCGAAGTCGCTCTTCCGCATGATTCGCGACACCCACGAAGCGCACCCCGAAGGCACCATCGTGGCCTATAAAGACAACTCGTCTGTCATCGAAGGCGCGAAAGTCGAACGCTTCTACCCGCACGCTGCTGAAAATCACGGCTACCGCTTCCATGAAGAAGACACCCACATCATCATGAAAGTGGAAACCCACAACCACCCGACCGCCATCGCGCCGTTTGCAGGCGCAGCCACCGGCGCAGGCGGTGAAATTCGCGATGAAGGCGCAACCGGCAAAGGCTCCCGCCCGAAAGCGGGTCTGACCGGCTTTACCGTTTCCAATCTGAATATTCCGGGCATGGAGCAGCCGTGGGAACAAGCCTACGGCAAACCCGATCACATCGCCTCGCCCTTGGACATCATGATTGAAGGGCCGATTGGCGGTGCCGCATTCAACAATGAATTCGGCCGCCCCAACCTCTTGGGTTATTTCCGCACCTTTGAAGACAAATTCGACGGCCAAGTGCGCGGCTACCACAAGCCGATTATGATTGCCGGCGGTTTGGGCAGTATTCAGGCGCAGCAAACGCATAAAGACGAAATCCCCGAAGGCGCATTATTAATCCAACTCGGCGGCCCGGGCATGCTCATCGGCTTGGGCGGCGGCGCGGCTTCCTCTATGGATACCGGCACCAACGACGCCAGCCTGGATTTCAACTCCGTGCAACGCGGCAACCCCGAAATCGAACGCCGCGCGCAAGAAGTCATCGACCGCTGCTGGCAGCTCGGCGACGACAACCCGATTGTCTCGATTCACGACGTCGGCGCGGGCGGCCTCTCCAACGCCTTCCCCGAATTGGTCAACGATGCCGGCCGCGGCGCGGTATTCCAGCTGCGCAGTGTGCCGCTGGAAGAACACGGCCTCAATCCGCTGCAAATCTGGTGCAACGAATCGCAAGAGCGTTATGTGCTGTCGATTTTAGAAAAAGATTTAGACACCTTCCGCGCCATCTGCGAGCGCGAACGCTGCCCGTTTGCCGTGGTCGGCACAGCCACCGACGACGGCCATTTGCAGGTGCGCGATGATTTGTTTGACAACAATCCGGTCGATTTGCCGCTCAACGTCTTGCTCGGCAAACCGCCCAAAACCACCCGCAGCGACAACACCGTCAGCCGCAGCGCCGAAGTCTTCGTTTCAGACGGCATCGACTTGACAGAAGCCGCCTACCGCGTATTGCGTCTGCCCGCCGTTGCCGCGAAAAACTTCCTGATTACCATCGGCGACCGCAGCGTCGGCGGCATGACCCACCGCGACCAAATGGTCGGCAAATACCAAACGCCGGTAGCCGACTGCGCCGTGACCATGATGGGCTTCAACACCCATCAAGGCGAAGCGATGTCTATGGGTGAAAAACCGACCGTCGCCCTCTTCGACGCGCCCGCTTCCGGCCGCATGTGCGTAGGCGAAGCGATTACCAACATCGCCGCCGTCAACATCGGCGACATCGGCAACATCAAGCTCTCCGCCAACTGGATGGCGGCTTGCGGCAACGCGGGCGAAGACGAAAAACTCTACCGCACCGTCGAAGCCACTTCGCAAATCTGTCAGGCTTTGGATTTGAGCATTCCGGTGGGCAAAGACTCGCTGTCGATGAAAACCGTCTGGCAAGACGGCGCGGAGCAAAAATCCGTGGTATCACCGCTGAGCCTGATTATTTCCGCCTTTGCGCCGGTGAAAGACGTGCGTAAAACCGTGACCCCCGAATTGAAAAACGTTGCAGACAGCGTGTTGCTGGCCGTCGATTTGGGTTTTGGCCGCGCGCGTATGGGCGGCTCGGCTTTGGGTCAGGTTTATAACAATCTCACCGGCGAAGCGCCTGATCTGGATGATGCAGGCCGTCTGAAAGGCTTCTACAATGCCATTCAGCAGTTAATCGCCGAAGACAAATTACTGGCCTACCACGACCGTGGCGACGGCGGCTTGTTTGCGACACTGGCGGAAATGGCGTTTGCCGCACGTTGCGGTTTCGATGTCGATGTCACCGCCCTCACAGCACAAGGCGTGTTGCCCGCGTTGTTCAACGAAGAATTGGGCGCGGTGATTCAAATCAACGCACAAGATTTGGCTGCGGTTGAGGCTGTATTTACCGCCAACGGCTTGACTCAAGCAGTTGCCCGTATCGGCACACCCACCACCGACGAAACCTTGCGTTTACGCGCCAACGGCAGCGTGATTTTGGAAGAAAGCCGTCTGAATCTGCAACAAGCCTGGCAGGAAACCAGCCATGCCATCCAAAGATTGCGCGACAATCCCGCCTGCGCCGACAGCGAATTTGCCCTGCTCGGCGACAATAAGCGCAGCGCCCTCTTTGCCGACCTCACATTCGATGTTAAAGAAGACATCGCCGCGCCGTTTATCGCCAGCGGCGCGAAGCCGAAAATCGCCGTTTTGCGCGAACAAGGCGTGAACGGTCAAATCGAAATGGCCGCCGCCTTTACCCGCGCCGGATTCGATGCCTACGACGTGCACATGAGCGATTTGATGAGCGGCCGCGTGAATCTGGAAACCTTCCAAATGCTGGCAACCTGCGGCGGCTTCAGCTACGGCGACGTATTGGGCGCGGGCGAAGGCTGGGCGAAATCGGTGTTGTTCCACCCCAAATTGCGCGACCAATTCAGCGCGTTTTTCGCCAACCCCAACACCCTTACTTTGGGCGTCTGCAACGGCTGCCAAATGGTCAGCAACCTCGCCGAAATCATCCCCGGCACGGCAAACTGGCCGAAATTCAAGCGCAACGCCAGCGAGCAGTTTGAAGCCCGTCTGAGCATGGTCAACGTACCGAAATCGCCGTCGCTGATTCTGGCCGAAATGGCGGGTTCCAGCCTGCCGGTGGTGGTCAGCCACGGCGAAGGCCGCGCCGACTTCGCCCATTTGGGCGGCAGCGTTTCAGACGGCCTCAACATCGCCCTGCAATATGTGGACGGCCGAAACCAGCCCACCGATGCCTACCCGCTCAACCCCAACGGCTCGCCGCTGGGCATTGCGGGCGTGACCAACGCCGACGGCCGCGTCACCATCATGATGCCGCACCCCGAGCGCGTGTACCGCAGCACGCAAATGAGCTGGTCGCCCGCAGGCTGGGGCGAGCTCTCCGGCTGGTACCGCCTGTTTGCCGGTGCGCGCAAGGCATTGGGTTAAACGAAACATTTACGGAATCCAAAGGCCGTCTGAAATCTTTCAGACGGCCTTTGTTTTGCATATCAGGCGATCCGGCTTTTATTCGTTATAATGGCATAAATCTACACCATACACCGCAAGACTCGCCATGAGTAAAGCAGAAATTTCCAACCTGTTGGCGCAGCAACGCCAATATTTTCAAAGCGGCACCACCCGCCCGATTGCTTTTCGCCAAACCCAATTGGCCACGCTGCAACGCGCCGTAAAGGAAAACGAAAGCGCCATTATCAAAGCGTTGCATGCCGATTTAAACAAATCGGCTTTTGAAGGCTATCTCACCGAAATCGGCACCACGCTCGAAGAAATCGGCTACCAGCTAAAACATTTGCCCCGCCTTGCCCGCCCTCAAAAAGTGCGCACGCCGCTCACGTTGTTTCGCGGTCACAGTGAAATCCGCCCGGAGCCTTACGGGAATGTGTTGAATATCGCACCGTGGAATTACCCTTTTTATCTTTCTATCGCGCCTTTGGCCGGAGCGATGGCCGCAGGCAACACCATGATTCTGAAGCCCTCAGAGCATGCCTTTCATACCTCAAAGCTGTTGGCGGAAATATTGCCGCGCTATTTTCAGACGCCCTATCTGGCCGTAATAGAAGGCGGCATCGATACCAACGAAGCCTTGCTGGCAGAAAAATTCGATTATATTTTCTTCACAGGCAGCATATCCGTCGGCAAAATCGTGATGGCGGCCGCCGCCGAACACCTCACTCCGGTAACGCTGGAGCTCGGCGGCAAAAGCCCCTGCATCGTAGATGAAAGCGCCGACTTGGTTCAGGCGGCCAAAAGCATCATGTGGGGCAAGTGCATCAATGCGGGGCAAACCTGCGTGGCGCCCGATTATTTATTGGTGCAGAAAAATGTGAAGCTTTCCCTTTTGGCGGAAATAAAGCGGCAAATCGAAGCTTTTTACGGCAAGCGGCCGCTGCAACACCCCGATTATCCGAAAATCATCAGCAAGCGGCATTACGGCCGTCTGAAAGCTTTTTTGCAGCAAGGCGAAATCCTTTGCGGCGGTGGCTTCAACGATGAGACCGGCAAAATCGAGCCCACCTTGCTCGATGGCATAGGCTGGGAAAACCCGGTGATGCAGGAAGAGATTTTCGGGCCGATTCTACCGGTGCTGAGCTTCAGTGATTTGAGCGATGCCATCGGCCAGATTCAGGCACGTCCGAAGCCCTTGGCGCTTTATGCTTTTACCCGCTCCGCCGCCAACGAGCGGCGCCTGCTGGCAGAAATATCGTTTGGCGGCGGCTGCATCAACGACACGCTGGTGCACTTGGCCAATTCCGCCCTGCCTTTCGGCGGAGTGGGTGCAAGCGGCATGGGTAGCTATCACGGCCAAAAGAGCTTCGAAACTTTTTCCCATTACAAAAGCGTATTCAAGCGCAGCGCTTGGCCTGATATTCCGTTGCGCTATCCGCCCTTTACCCCGCAAAAACTCGCATGGTTGAAAAAACTGTTGCGCTGAGTCATTCGTAACCGTAAAACACCCTCAAAATAAAGGCCTCAACCTATATATAGTCGTTCCAATTTAGATTGATACATCGTTGCTGCCTTGTATTAAAAATTAAGTTTTTCCACTATATCGCACCGAGCGGCAAGTCGTTCAAATTCTTTCATCCTCGCCAAACCAGCGCAATTCATCCCGCAACGCCACCACCTCGCCAATCACCATCAAAGCCGGACGTTCGGCTTGCGCCGCCAATGCGGGTAAATCCCGCAACACGCCGGTTTGTACGCTTTGTTTGTCCAATGTGCCGTTGGATATCACCGCCACCGGCGTATCGGCGGCGCGGCCGTGGGCGATTAATTGTTCGGCAATTTCTGCGGCCTTAATGGTGCCCATGTAAATCACCAACGTTTGCTTGCCGCGCGCCAGCGTTTGCCAATGCAGCTCCTGCCCGTCGGGACGGCAATGGCCGGTGATGAACAGCGCGGTTTGGGCGCTGTCGCGATGGGTGAGCGGAATCCCGGCATAAGCGGTGGCACCGAGCGCGGCGGTGATGCCCGGCACGATGCGGAACGGAATACCGGCGGCGGCCAACACCTGCGCCTCTTCGCCGCCGCGCCCAAACACAAACGGATCGCCGCCCTTGAGCCGCACCACCCGCTTGCCTTGTTGCGCGTGTTCTACCAGCAGGCGGTTGGTTTCTTGCTGTTGCACCTGATGCAGCCCCGCGCGTTTGCCGACGCAGATTTTGTCGGCATCTTTGCGAATCAGCGCGCGGATTTCTGCCGACACCAA
The DNA here is from genome assembly GCA_030538415.1 of Neisseria sp. Classification (GTDB taxonomy): domain Bacteria; phylum Pseudomonadota; class Gammaproteobacteria; order Burkholderiales; family Neisseriaceae; genus Neisseria. The sequence continues at coordinate 11,235 of JAUNTY010000047.1, forward strand.
AGCATCGTAAAGCACGATATCCGCCGCCTGTATCGCTTGCAAACCTTTGAGGGTGAGTAAACCTGCATCGCCGGGGCCTGCCCCCACCAACACCACTTCGCCTTGTTGCGGCTGATAATCGGCCAATTGCGCCTGTAATTCAGCCTCCGCTTCGGCTTCCCGGCCTTGCTCCACCAAAGTATCGAAACGGCTGTCGAACAATTGCTCCCAAAAGCGGCGGCGCCCGCCCATATCAGCAATGGCGGTTTTGACTGCCGGCCGCCATTTGCCCGCCAAGGCCGCCAGCCTGCCCGTGTGTTGCGGCAGCAGCGTTTCAATCTGCCGCCGCCATTTGCGTGCCAACACAGGCGCGGTGCCGCCGCTGGAAACGGCGATTTGCAAGGGGCTGCGGTCTATCACGGCGGGCACGGTAAACGAGCATAAATCAAGCGTATCCACGGTATTGCAGAATTTGCCCCTGGCTTCGGCGACTTCGAAAATTTGACGGTTGAGCGCGTGGTCGTCGGTGGCGGCCACAACGAGAAACACATCATCCAGAAAGGCCGTCTGAAAATCCGCGCCCAGCCATTCGATTTCACCCGTTTGCCGCCATGCCTGAAACTGCGGGTTGAGCGCATCGGCCACCACCCTCACCTTCGCGCCCGCCTTCAGCAAGCTCTCGGCCTTGCGCTCGGCCACGTGCCCCGCACCCGCCAGCAATACCGCTCGGCGGTTCAAATCGGTGTAAATCGGATAATGGTTCATAATCTGCTTTGCATAGATGGATACTCGGCGTTTATCTTAAGGCCGTCTGAAACGAAACGGAAAGAATCGTTTCCGCTTTATTTAGCAGATTTCGTTATATAGTCGGAGGGTAAGTTTCAATACAAGGCGGCAAGCCAACGCCGTAACAGAAACTACAACTTCGACTATATGCGTTCAGACGGCCTCAAAACAGTTGGTTATAAGCACATAAAAAACCATTCTTTCCCAATCATGCCCCGGCAGCCGACAATGCCCCTATTATAAAAAGCAACGGAGCCTTACCATGGCCAAACCCGAATTCTGGCGCATCCCCACGCCCGACGCCGCCGCACTTGCACGCGAGGGCGGGCTTGCAAACACACTGGCCGAGCGCCTGCAACACATCGCCGCGCATTATCCGCAAGCCGTGTTTGCTTCCAGCCTGGCGGTGGAAGACATGGTGATTACCGACCAAATCTGCCGCCTCGCCCTGCCTATCCGCATCATCACCCTCAACACCGGCAAGCTCAATCCCGAAACCGAAGCGTTGATTGCCGCCGCCAATGCGCACTACCAAACCGAAATCGAAGTTTACCAACCGCTGCCCGCAGCCGCCGCCGCATTCGAGCGCGATTTCGGCATGGCGTCGATTTACGAAAGCATCGCGCGGCGCAAACAATGCTGCCACATCCGCAAAATCGAGCCGCTCAACCGTGCTCTGGCCGCCGCACCTGCCTGGCTCACCGGCCAGCGCCGCAGCCAATCGGCCACCCGCAGCGAGCTGGCTTTTGAAGAGCACGACGGCGCGCGCAACATCGCCAAATTCAACCCGATTTTCGATTGGGAAGAAGCCGACGTGTGGGCATACGCGCAGCAGCATGATGTACCGCTCAACGATTTATACCGCCAGGGCTACCCCAGCATAGGCTGCGAACCCTGCACCCGCCCGGTCAAGCTCGGCGAAGACATCCGCGCCGGGCGCTGGTGGTGGGAAAGCCAAAACAGCAAAGAATGCGGTTTGCACAAATAATCTGCCGCAAATCACACAGAGGCCGTCTGAAAGCTTTTCAGACGGCCTCTGTTCTTTTTCATCTTTAACGCGTATGCTGTAAGCGTTTTTTCCACACCAAAGAAAGCATCTTGATGAAAAACATTCTGATTCTGCTCGGCAGCCTGCGCCGCGATTCGTTTAACCGCAAAGTGGCCGAATACATCGTGGCCAACCCCGCCGATGGTTTGTCGTTTGCAATCGCCGACATCAGCGATTTACCGGTTTACAACCAGGATTTCGACGACGACTCTCCCGCACCCTACACCCGCCTGCGCAATCAGGTGCAACAGGCCGACGGCGTGTTGTTCGTATCGCCGGAACACAACCGCGGCATGCCCGCCGCGCTGAAAAACGCCATCGATGTTTGTTCGCGCCCGGGCGGTAAAAGCGTGTGGAGCGGCAAACCCGTCGCCGTGATTACCGCCTCACCCGCCAGCACCGGCGGTATGGCCGCCAATCTGCAAATCCGCCAGAGCATGGTGGTATTGGGCGCACCCTGCCTGCCGATGGAAGCTTACCTCAACACCATCCATAAATCGCTGGACGAAAACGGCGACATCAACAACGCCAGCGTAAAACGCATTCTCGCCGATTTCGGCAACGCACTGGCCGAGTGGGTAAACCGCTTCTAAATCACCGCAGTCATCAAGAGGCCGTCTGAAACCGTTTTGCGCCGTTTCAGACGGCCTGAAACCTTTGCAAAAAAATAGCCGTCGCACCCGCGCAGGCAGGTGCCCAGTCTGAAGCGCAGCTTCAGCTTAAACTCACCAGTCCTGAATACCCAATATATTGATTTATATTGGGTTTTTAAAATTACAAAATCAACAGACAAGCAAAGCTGAGCTTTGCACTGGGCGCCCGCCTGCGCTGGGCGCGACGGGCTGGGGCGTTTTGCAAAGGTCACGGCCTTTGATATAACCAAAGCGCATTTCATGATAACCAAGCATTCTTTCCCTTTTTCAGACGGCCTGTTTAAAGTAGCGCTCATTGATGCCATCTGAAAAAGAGAACCGCATGTCTATCCAAAACCAACATCTCAACTGGCTCGAAGCCGAATCCATCTACATCATCCGCGAAGTGATTGCCGAAGCCAAAAACCCGGCGCTGCTGTTTTCGGGCGGCAAAGATTCGGTGGTATTGCTTTCGCTCGCCATTAAGGCTTTTCGGATTCCGGGGCGCGAATTGAAGCTGCCGTTCAAGCTATTGCACGTGGATACCGGCCACAATTACCCCGAAGTGATTCAATTTCGCGACGAAACCGTGGCGCGCACCGGTGTGCAACTGGTGGTCGGCAGCGTGGAAGATTCGATTAAAAAAGGCACCGTGGTGTTGCGCCGCGAAACCGATTCGCGCAATGCCGCCCAAGCCGTCACCCTGCTCGAAACCATCGAAGAGCAAGGCTTCGACGCGCTGATGGGCGGCGCGCGGCGCGATGAAGAAAAAGCCCGCGCCAAAGAGCGGATTTTCTCTTTCCGCGACGAATTCGGCCAATGGGATCCGAAAAACCAGCGCCCCGAGCTTTGGAGCCTTTACAACACCCGCCTTTTCCCCGGCGAAAACATGCGCGTGTTTCCGATTTCCAATTGGACCGAGCTCGACATCTGGCAATACATCGAGCGTGAAAACCTCGCCCTGCCGCCGATTTACTACACCCACCGGCGCGAAGTGGTCGAGCGCAACGGCCTGTTGGTGCCGGTTACCCCGCTCACACCCAAACGCGATGGCGATGTAAGCGAAATCCGCAGCGTGCGTTTCCGTACCGTCGGCGATATTTCCTGCACCTGCCCCGTGGCCAGCACCGCCGCTACGCCGTCTGAAATCATCGCCGAAACCGCTGTCGCCACCATCTCCGAGCGCAGCGCCACCCGCATGGACGACCGCGTATCCGAAGCAGCGATGGAAGAGCGCAAAAAGGCCGGTTATTTCTAAACCGAAAGCCATAAAAATGCCCGCTCGCAGCGGGCATTTTTATGGCAACAATGGTTTGGAAAGTATTTAATATACACAAGCAATTGAAAAATAAAAATCTATTTTATTTCGTTTATTATAGTCGTTTCAATTTAGCTTGAGACAAGGCAGCAAGCCGCAGACAGTACAGGTATTGCAGCTAGGCGCAGCAACGCTGTATCAAGCTAAATTGAAACGACTATATTTTTTCAGACGGCCTTAGCTGCCGTTATACTTGCACCCTTATTCATGATGGATTATGGTATATGCTGTATTGCCAATGCATAAACTTCCCCAAACCCCCAAGGACAAACCGATGACCCAACGCGTATTTATCGTTCATGGCTACGAAGGCAATCCCAACGGCAATTGGTTCGACTGGCTTTCGGCCAAAATACGCGAGCACGGCGCAGAAGCCAGCGCCATTCATCTGCCGCATCCCGACAGCCCTAGCGCGGCCGCCTGGCAGCTCACGCTTGACCAATTCATCGGCGCGCCCGACGCACACATTTTTCTTGTCGGCCACAGCCTCGGCTGCATCACCCTGCTGCATTTTCTCAGCCGCCACCAACCCGAAAAACTCGGCGGCCTCGTGCTCGCCGCAGGCTTTGCCGACCCGCTTCCGGCCTTACCGCAGCTAAACGCATACATCAGCGCTTCTGCACCCGACTTCAACGTATTGCGCCGCATCGACATGCCCGTGCATTGCGTGATTTCCGAAAACGACAGCCATGTGCCGCCCGCATTGAGCGAAAGCATGGCCGGGCGGCTGAAAAGCCCGATTAGCTGGGTAGCCGACGGCGGCCACCTGATGGCCAGCGACGGCTTCACCGCCTTGCCGCCGGTTTGGGAAGCATTGTTGCCCATGCTGGCTTCCTGACAGCGCGGCAACGTCGAAACAATCCGGTTTAGAACACCGGTTCATACCCGCACAAAAAAGCCGCCAATCCGGCGGAGGCGCAACGAAACCGATTACTTCAAGCCGGCCTGAGACCTTTGCAAAATACCTTTTGCTGCATCGCAAAAGCATCCGCTCCGTCATTCCGGCGCAGGCCGGAATCCATAGCCCGCCATAAAAACCCATTTGAAATCAAATAACTGAATCTTGGAGAAATGGATTCCGGCCTGCGCCGGAATGACGGATGTAATGGATATTTCCAAGAAAAAAGTATTTTGCAAAGGCCTTGGCCTCACTCTTTCAGCAAGCGCCGTTCATACACGGCCTGCGCCAGCGTGCCTGCATCCACATATTCCAGCTCGCCGCCCAACGGCATGCCGCGCGCCAAGCGGCTGACTTTATACGGCAGCTCTTTAAACAACTCCGACAGCACATATGCCGTGGCATCGCCTTCCGCCGTGAAATTGGTTGCAATGATGATTTCTTCCACACTGCTTCCCTGCAGGCGCGCCACCAGTTTTTCCAGCGCGATATGCCCCAAATCCATGCCCTGGGCAGGATTAATCTGCCCCATCAGCACAAAATAGAGACCGTCATGGCAACGGGCCGCCTCCATGCTCGACACGTCCGCAGGCATGTGCACAATCATCAGGCGGCTGGCGTCGCGCTCATTATCGGCACAAATCTCACACAAACCGCTTTCGCAAAAAGTATTGCAGCTGCGGCAATGCTGCACCTGATTGAGCGCATTCTGCAGCGCCCCGACCAGCTCGGCCGCACCTTCACGGTTGTGTTGCAACAATTGATAAGCCATGCGTTGGGCTGATTTGGGGCCGACATTGGGCAGCACTTTCAGGGCATTAATCAGCCGGGTAAAGGCATCGGGCGTTTTCGGCATAAGTTTCAGACGGCCTAAAAATTTCTGATCCGCCTTGCCCGCCGTCAGGCTGAAAAAGCCGGATGATGGTCGGACGGGCATCAGATGCGGGATAAAAAGAAAAATGCTCCGGCCAAACCCGGCGCTCGAAACAGCGAGGCAACGCGGTATTACGGCCTTCATACCGCCGCATTCCGATTCGGCAACTGCGCCGCGCCGGTTTGCACCACCTGCTTTTTCGAACAGGTTTTATTTGGCCTGCCAAGTATCTTTCAGCGTCACGGTGCGGTTGAATACCGGCGCGTCTTGCGTGTGGTCTTGGCGGTCGGTCACGAAATAACCCAGGCGCTCAAACTGATAACGGCTCTCGGGCGGCAGCGTTTTTGCCACCGGCTCTACCCACGCGCTGATTTCCGTCATTGAATCGGGGTTGAGAAAATCGGTAAACGGCAGGTATTCGCCATCCTCACCACGCACGGCATCGGGGCGTGCTTCGGTAAACAGGCGGTCATACAGGCGCACGGTTGCCTGCTCGGCGTGTTCGGCGGAAAGCCAGTGAATCACACCTTTGACCTTGCGGCCTTCCGGCTTTTTGCCCAGCGTATCGTGGTCGATGCTGCATTTGAGCGACACAATGCGGCCGCCCGCGTCTTTCACCACTTCTTCGCACTTGATGACGTAGCTGTAGCGCAGGCGCACTTCGCCACCGACGGTGAGGCGTTGCCAGCCTGCGGGCGGGTTTTCGCTGAAATCGTCGGCTTCGATGTAAATATTCCTTGCAATCGGAATTTCACGCTCGCCCAATTCGGGATGATGCGGATGATAAGGCGCGCTGCGGCTTTGGGTCAGCGCTTCGTCATAATCCACCAGCTCCACCTTGACGGGATTGAGCACCGCCATCATGCGCGGGGCGCTGTCTTCCAGCTCTTCGCGAATCGCCCCTTCCAGCAGCGCCATGTCGACCACGTTTTCCGATTTGGAAATGCCCACGCGTTTGGAAAACAGACGCAGGCCTTCGGGCGTGTAGCCGCGGCGGCGCATGCCGGAAATGGTGGGCATGCGCGGGTCGTCCCAGCCTTTGACGTGGCCTTCCGAAACCAGCTGATTCAGCTTGCGCTTGGAAGTGATGGAATACAGCAGCTCCAGGCGCGAAAATTCGTATTGGCGCGGGTGGCTTTGAATCGGAATGTTGTCGAGCACCCAGTCATACAGCGGGCGGTGCGCTTCGAATTCGAGCGTGCACAGCGAATGGGTGATGCCTTCGATGGCATCGGAAATGCAGTGGGTGTAGTCATACATCGGGTAGATACACCATTTGTCGCCGGTATTGTGGTGGTGCACGCGGCGGATGCGGTAAATCACCGGGTCGCGCATATTCACATTACCGGAGGCCATGTCGATTTTCAGACGCAGGGTTTTGCTGCCGTCGGGGAATTCGCCGGCTTTCATGCGCATGAAGAGGTCGAGGTTTTCTTCAATGCTGCGCTCGCGGTAGGGGCTGTTTTTGCCGGGCTGGGTGAGCGTACCGCGGTATTCGCGCATTTCTTCGGCATTCAAATCGTCAACGTAGGCTTTGCCGTCTTTGATAAGGCCGACGGCGAAGTCGAAAAGTTGGTCGAAATAATTCGAAGCAAAACGCGGCTCGTCCGCCCATTGAAAGCCCAGCCATTGCACGTCTTCTTTAATCGCGCGCACGTATTCTTCGGATTCTTTTTCCGGATTGGTGTCGTCAAAGCGCAGGTTGCAGAGGCCGTCGTAAATATAGGCCAAACCAAAATTCAGGCAGATGGCTTTGGCGTGGCCGATATGCAGATAGCCGTTGGGCTCGGGCGGAAAACGGGTGTGGATGGCGGTGTGTTTGCCGCTGGCAAGATCTTCGTCGATGATGTTGCGGATAAAGTGATTGTCGGCAAATTGGTCTTTGTTCATCATGATAGGCAGACTTTGGGAAGGTGTTTGTCGCAAACGGCGCTTCGGCTACGCGAAAACCGCTTCGAATAATAATGGTGTATTGTACCCGAAATTTCAACCGCCGTTTCAGACGGCCTGAAAGATTCATATCGGCGTTGCGGGCTTGTATAGTGGAAAAACTTACTTTAATACAAGGCAGCAAGCCGCAGACAGTACAAGTAGTACGGCCAGGCGCAGCAACGCGGTAGTAGAGTAAGTTTTTTCACTATAGAAAGCTTCAAGCCGCAACAGGCCGTCTGAACCCGGCAGCCAAACAGCAAAAGCCGCCTTTTCAGACGGCTTTTGCAATACGGTCAACTGCGCCCTATTTCGCGTCGCCCGTTGCCGAGGCGGCGGCATCCGAAGCGGCTGATGCGGCTGCTTCATTGCTGAACCACTTGTCGTAGATTTGCTGATAAGTGCCGTCGGCCTTGATGGCGGCAATGCCCGCATTCAGCTTTTCCAGCAAATCATCGCTGCGGCCTTTGCGCACGGCAAAGCCGTAATATTCTTTTTCAAACGCAGGATCGGTCAGGGTGCGCAACTTGGCATCCGGGTTGTTGGTGACAAAATTCTGCACCACGCCGTTATCGCCCACGGAAGCATCCACACCGCCGGTCAGCAGCTCTTTGAGCGCCAGCGGCATATTTTCGAAGCGCTTGATGTTTTTGCTGTCGACACCCTGGAATTTCTGCATTGCCAAATCGCCGGTGGTGCCGGTCTGCACGGATACGGAACGGGTTTTCAAATCGGCCAGCCCGTTGATATCGCCGCCTTTGTCGCCCACCACAATCAGTTGCGACGCTTCAAAATAAGGGTCGGAAAAATCCATGCTGCTGCGGCGCTCGGGCGTGATGGTCACGCTGGACGATACAATATCGCTGTCGCCTTTGTCGAGTGTGGCGAAAATACCTTCCCACGGCGTGTTGGCATAATCAAACCTGATGCCTTCCTTGGCGGCAACCGCATCCAGAATATCGCGCGAAAAACCGACGACCTGGCCGTTGTCCAGAAATTCAAACGGCGCATAAGTGGCATCGGTGGCCACCACGTAAGCTTTTTCGGCAACCGGCGCGCCGGTTGCGGCCTGTCGGGTTTCATTTTTCGAGCAGGCGGCCAGCATCAGGGCGGCGGCCAACGCAGTTGCTGCGAAGACAGTTTTTTTCAACATCATGTTTCCTTTTTTTCGTTTTCAGGTTATTTTGTGTTAATTGGAATTTAACCGAATCATACACAATAACACCGGTGCTGCAAACCGGGATTGTTGACAATAAGCTTTTTTTACCCGCAAACCCCGCCGGGCGGCGCAATATTGTTGCAAAACCGCCATCTTGCACAACATCGCAAACCAAACAAAGGCCGTCTGAAACCGGGTTTCAGACGGCCTGCATCAATGCCTGTTAAAACTTGATGCCTTTGTGCAGCGCAACCACGCCGGCAGTCATGTTGTGGTAATCGACGCTGTCGAAACCGGCTTCCAGCATCATCTGCTTGAGCGTTTCCTGGTCGGGGTGCATGCGGATGGATTCGGCCAGATATTGATAGCTGTCGGCATCTTTGGCAATCATCTTGCCCATCAGCGGCAGCAGTTTGAAGGAATACAAATCATAAGCGGGGGCAAGCGGTTTAAATACTTTGGAAAACTCCAACACCAAGAGCGTGCCGCCCGGCTTCAATACGCGGTACATTTCTTTCAAAGCCGCGTCTTTGTGGGTCATGTTGCGCAAGCCGAAAGCAACGGAAACGAGGTTGAAATAATTATCGGGAAACGGCAGTTTCTCCGCATCGGCCAGCGATACCGGCAGTATCATACCTTCGTTGAGCAAACGATCGCGGCCCACCGTGAGCATGGAGGAATTGATGTCAGTAAGCCACACTTCGCCCTCTTTGCCCACACGCTTTGCCCAACCGCGCGACAAATCGCCGGTGCCGCCTGCAATATCCAATACTTTGTCGCCTTTGTTGAGGTGCGCCGTATTGATGGTGAAATGCTTCCAAACGCGGTGCAGACCGCCCGACATCACGTCGTTCATGATGTCGTAATTACCGGCTACGGAATGGAAGACTTCGGCCACTTTGCCGGCTTTTTCGTTTTCATCGACGGTTTTGAAGCCGAAATGGGTTTTGTTGTCGCTCATGTTTTGTCCTGAAAATTCTGCTTAATGTTTGCCGCAACCGCCCGAGCCGCAGGCTTGAGCCGCGCGTGCAGGCGTTTCATCCAAGGCAGACGGTATGCGCGATGCACCCGCCGCTTCGATTTTGCGCAAATAATCCGCCCACATTGTATCGTATTCGTAGGCCAATTTATATAAATAATCCCAGTCGTAAAGGCCGCTGTCATGGCCGTCTGAAAAGGTGATTTTCAACGCATACTGCCCCACCGGCTCCAAGCCCATGATGGTCACGTCGGCCTTGCCGGTTTGCAGCGTTTCCTGCCCCACCCCGTGACCGCGCACTTCGGCGCTCGGCGAATACACACGCAAAAATTCGGCCGGCAGCGATTTGGCTTCTCCGCCGTATATCAAAGTCAGCGCCGCACGGCTGTTTTGCAGGCGGACTTCTTCGGGAATCTGGTTGTTCATTTAATGCGTTCCTGCTTTGGAAAATAAGTTAATCACCAACACGCCGCACACAATCAGCGCAATGCCGATAACGGCGGCGGTGTCGAGCTTCTGGTTCATAAACAGGCGGCCGATAATCGAAATGGCCACGATGCCGATACCCGACCACAAGGCATAAGCAATGCCTATCGGAATGGCGCGCAACAACTGCGACAACAGGTAAAGTGACAGCGCATAACAGGCAATAGAAGCCGCACCCACCCCTAGGCGGGTAAAACCGTCACTCGCTTTCAGCAACGTGGTGGCCACAATTTCAAAAGCGATGGCCACCAGCAGATACAACCACGCACTCACCGCCCCGCCCGCTTTCTCAACCACGCCACACGCAGGCTGAACCCGCCGCCCAATACGGCAAAAGCCAGCAGCACATACAGAGCGGCGCGCACCACCTGCACCTGATGTGCGCCCGAAAGCCCGAACGGCACCAGCATCACCAGCACAAACACCAAAAAAGCCAACATCATCAGCGCGATGCAGACAAAAGCATTGCGGGTGGCAGCGCGGATTTTATCATTGGCAGCCATTACTTTTCCTGTTGAAACCACAATAATCCATTTTAGCAGAAAGCCGCAGCAGTTTCAGACGGCCTGCAAACACTCAATGCCCAATCATCAACACCAATGAAATCGAGAAAAACGACAGCAAGGTCGTAATCAGCATGGCCGCCGCCGTTTGGCGCTCAAAGCCGTATTGCAGGCCGAAAAGCGGATACATGCTCGCCATCGGTACGCTGGCCAACAGCGCCCCCGCAAAAATCGTATCCGCATCGGCACCAAACAGCCACAAGCAAGACACCACCAGCAAAGGAAACAACAACAGCTTGCCCGAGGTCATCACCGCCACATCGGTCAACCCACCGCGTACTTTCATGCCGTAAAGCCCGCCGCCGATTACAAACAGAGCCAGCGGCGAAGAAGCCGAAGCCAGCATGGAGGTGACCCGCTCCACCACCGCCGGCACGGGAATGCCGAATACGGCAAACACCAGCGCCACCAGCAGCGCCACGATAATCGGGTTTTTCAGCAGGTTTTTGGCGATGCGCAGCAGCAGCGCGCCGATGTTGGCGCCGCCTCTGGCCGCATCAATCAGAACAAACATCAGCGGCAGAATCAGCATGTTTTCCACCAGCACATTCATGGCGAAAAACACCGCCGCAGGCCCGCCGATGGCCATGGCCAACAAGGGATAACCGATAAAGCCGGTATTCGACATCCCCGTACCGAGGCCGTTGAGCGCCGCCAACACCCCGTCCTGCCCGCGCCATTTGCTGATGCCCCAACCCGCCATAAACGACAGCAGCGAAGCCAGCGCATAGCCCAAAAGATAAGTAACGTTCATCACATCGGCAATCGGGCGCGTGGCGATGGCGCTGAACACCAGCATCGGCAAGCCCACCCGAATCACGAATTTGCCCATGCCCGAAAGCTGGTCGCGCGTAAAAAATTCAAAGCGCACGGCAAAATAGCCCATCGCCATGATGATGAAAATCGGTGTGGTAATGGTGAGAATGGCAAGCATAAATTTTCCCGGGCAGCCCGCTGCCCCATCGTTGCACAATACACTTCAATACAAGACAGCAGGCAATACAGGATAACGACAAGACAATATAGTCGGAGAAATGAGATTCTGATACAAGGCGGCGAGCCGCAGACAGTACA
>JAUNTY010000048.1 GCA_030538415.1 Neisseria sp.
TCGCCACGTTTTGCGCAGTGATTATCTGCGCCATATTCGTGGCGAGTTTTTCTTTCTGGCTGGTGCAAAACACCATTGCCGAAAACCATTTCCAGCAGCAGCGTACCATCGAAACCACGCTGCTGGGCAGCATCATTTCCGCTTTTAACGTGCGCGGCGAGCAGGGTGCGCGCGAAATCATGAGCGAATGGAAAGACAATCCGGTCGCCAACAACGTATTCGTGATTACCGGCGACAATAAAAAAGACATCCTCAACCGCAAAATCGACCCGCGCCTGATTGAAGGCGCGCGCAAATTCGCCAGCGAGCATCCCAATTCGCCGCTGGCGCACATCGAATACGACCGCTGGGGTGAGGAATACCTGTTTTTCATCCGCGGCTGGGACAGCCAGCAAATCCAGCGTCCGCCCAGCCCGCTGTTTATTCCCGGCCTGCAGCTGGCGCCCATCTGGCACGAATTTATTATTCTCACGTTTATCATTCTGGTGGGCTTGCTGCTGGCCTATATTCTGGCCAATAACATCACCAAGCCCATCCGCCTGCTCGGCGTGGGCATGAACCGTTTGGCCGCCGGCGAGCTGGAAACCCGCATTTCCCAGCAGATGGACGACCGCGACGATGAGATTTCCCATCTGGCGCAGCAGTTTGACAAAATGGCGCAACAGCTGCAAAAGCTGGTGGCCAAAGAGCGCCACCTGCTGCACCATGTTTCGCACGAAATGCGCTCGCCGCTGGCGCGGATGCAGGCGATTGTCGGCCTGATCCAGTCGCAGCCGCAAAAGCAGGAGCAGTATCTGCAGCGGCTGGAGAGCGAGCTGACGCGCATGGATGCGCTGGTGGGCGAGCTGCTGACCTTGTCGCGGCTGGAAACCTCGAATATTCCGCTGGAAAAAGAAAACCTCGCGCTGGTGCCTTTTCTGAACCAGCTGGTTGAAGACTGTCAGACCATTGCGCAGAAAAACCGGCAAAACGTGGTGATGCAGGCGGACAAAATACCGGAAACCGCCAAGCTGCTGGCCAACGAAAGCTACCTTTACCGCGCATTCGACAATGTTATCCGCAATGCCATGAACTACAGCCCCGAAGGCAGCACCATCAACGTGCGGCTGTATCAGGACAGCCGCAACTGGCTGGTGGACGTCACCGACAACGGCCCGGGCGTGGACGAAGCGCAGCTGCCGCATATTTTCACCGCCTTCTACCGTGCCGACAGCAGCGCGCAAAAACAGGGCACCGGCCTGGGGCTGGCGATTACCAAACACATCGTCGGCCAGCACGGCGGCAAGATTATTGCCGAAAACATCCAACCCAACGGCTTGCGCATCCGCTTTATCCTGCCGAAAAAACAAAAAAGCGATAAAGCCTGATATTTTATAGCCGAAGAAATGAGTTGCTGCTACAGCAAGGCGCAGCAACGCTGTATCAAACTAAATTGGAACGGCTATAAGTTTAACCACTATAATTTCTCTGACTATAGTGAAAAAACTTACTCTACTACCGCGTTGCTGCGCCTGGCCGTACTACTTGTACTGTCTGCGGCTTGCTGCCTTGTATTAAAGTAAGTTTTTCCACTATATACCAACCTGGCAAGCCGGGCGGATGGCAGATTCGAAAACCCGTACGGTTTTTGAGCCGCCCGTCGTTCGGCCTGCCGATGCTGTCTGAAAACCTTGCCTACAGGAAAACGCATGCAGAAAATCACCCTGATTGCCGCTGTGGCCGCCAACGGCTGCATCGGTGCGGATAACGATATGCCGTGGCATATCCCTGAAGATTTCGCTTTTTTCAAACAATATACGCTGGGTAAACCGGTGCTGATGGGGCGTAAAACCTGGGAATCATTGCCGAAAAAACCGCTGCCGGGGCGGCGCAATATCGTGATTACCCGCCAAGGCGATTATCCGGCGCAAGGTGCCGAACTGGCAAAAAGCATTCAGACGGCCTTGGCAATGTGCGGCAATGAAGCGGAAATCATCATCATGGGCGGCGCGCAGATTTACGCCGAAGCCATGCCGCTGGCCACCGATTTGCGCATTACCGAGGTGGATTTGCGTGTGAAGGGAGATGCGTTTTTCCCGCCGATTGAAGCTGAAATCTGGCGGCAGCAAAGCCGTGAAGCGCATCAAAGTGCGAAAGGCATCGGCTATGCATTCGTGCATTACAGCCGCTAAGCGGATAAAGGCATCAAAGGCCGTCTGAAACGTTTCAGACGGCCTTGTTATTTTGATGGCGTTCGGATGTTTGTTGCATTGCAGGATAAAGCGTTTTGCCGGTGGAGCCCTTATTCGCTTGAAGCGCCGACACGATATTGTATAATCCCTCATATTTTGGAATGCAGAGGCCGTCTGAATGTTTCGGCGTGCCGCCCGCAAGCAGCTTGAGCTTCAACTATGCAGTGAGCATTATTGCCACTCGAATTACCGCACATCAATCAGAATAATATTTCAGGAAACACAATATGACCGAAACCATCGAACGCGACAGTATGCAATACGACGTGGTGATTGTCGGCGCGGGCCCCGCGGGGCTTTCGGCCGCCATCCGCATCAAACAGCTGGCCGAAAAAGCAGGGCGCGAAACCAGCGTGTGTGTGGTGGAAAAAGGCTCGGAGGTAGGCGCGCACATTCTTTCCGGCGCAGTAATCGACCCTAAAAGCCTGAGCGAGCTGCTGCCCGATTGGCAGGAGCAGGGTGCTCCGCTGAGCCGCAGCGCCACCGAAGACCACGTGCTTTTCCTGACCGAAAAGAAAGGCTACAAGCTGCCCACGCCGCCGAGCTTTCAAAACCATGGCAACTACATCATCAGCTTGGGGCAACTCACCCGCTGGCTGGCAGAGCAGGCCGAAAATCTCGGTGTGGAAATCTATCCCGGCTTCGCCGCCGCCGAAGTGCTGTATCACGCCGACGGCTCGGTGAAAGGCATCGCCACCGGCAATATGGGCGTGGGCAAAAACGGCGAGCCCACCGACAATTTCCAGCCCGGCATGGAATTGTGGGCGCAGCAAACCATTTTCAGCGAAGGCTGCCGCGGCTCGCTCACCAAACAAGTGGTCAAACAATTCGCCCTCGACCGCGACAGCCAGCCGCAAACCTACGGCATCGGCATCAAAGAAATCTGGGAAGTGCCCGCAAGCCAATGCCAACCCGGCCTCGTGGTGCACACCACCGGCTGGCCGCTGGATCATCAAACCTACGGCGGCTCGTTTATCTACCACCTCGACAACAATCAGGTGGCGGTCGGTTTTGTGGTAGGGCTGGATTACCAAAACCCGTATCTTTCGCCGTTTGAAGAGTTTCAACGCTTCAAAACCCATCCCGACATCCGCAAAACCTTCGAAGGCGGCCGCCGCATTGCCTACGGTGCGCGCGCCTTGAGCGAAGGCGGCTTGCAGAGCCTGCCCAAGCTCAGCTTCAGGGGCGGCGTGTTGGCGGGCGACAGCGCCGGTTTCCTGAACGTGCCGCGCATCAAAGGCATCCACACTGCCATGAAATCCGGCATGCTGGCCGCCGAAGCCGTGTTTGGCGCATTGGAAGAGGGCGAATCGTTCGACAGCGGCAAAGAAGCGGCTAATTTGCAGGATTTGTTTGAGCAAAGCTGGCTTTACCGCGAGCTGCACAAAGTACGCAATATCCGGCCTGCGTTCAAATGGGGGCTTTTCCCCGCCATGGCTTACACCGCGCTCGAGCAGCATGTATTCAAAGGCAAAATGCCGTGGACGCTTGCCCACCACGGCAGCGACCACAGCAGCCTGCGCAAGGCCGCCGCCAGCCGCCCGATTGATTACCCCAAGCCGGACAACGAGCTGACGTTCGACCGCTTGAGCAGCGTGTTTCTCGCCAACATCAGCCACGAAGAAGACCAGCCTTCGCATCTCAAACTTGCCAACCCGAGAATCATGCTGGATGTAAACCTGGCCGAATACGCCGCGCCGGAAACGCGCTACTGCCCGGCGGGTGTGTATGAAATCGTCGAAGAGGGCGGCAAGCCGCAATTGCAAATCAACGCGCAAAACTGCGTGCACTGCAAAACCTGCGATATCAAAGACCCCACCCAGAATATCAATTGGGTGTGCCCCGAAGGCGGCAGCGGGCCGAATTACGGCGCGATGTAGCTTGATACCATAATAGCAAGACAAGGCCGTCTGAAAACATCGGGTTTCAGACGGCCTTTATGCGTGAAACCCCCGCTGTATAGTCGGAGAAATTAGATTCTGATACAAGGCGGCGAGCCGCAGACAGTACAGATAGTATGGCAAGGCGAGCCAACGCCGTGGCAGAAACTAATTTCTCCGACTATAGTGAAAAAACTTAATTTCTACTACCGCGTTGCTGTGCCTAGCCGTACTATCTGTACTGTCTGCGGCTTGCTGCCTTGTATTAAAAATTAAGTTCTTCCACTATATAGGTCGGCAGTGATGCCCGACATGCTCACACTTCAGAAAGGCGTTCAGACGGCCTGAGACCTTTGCAAAATACTTTTTTCTTGGAAATATCCATTACATCCGTCATTCCGGCGCAGGCCGGAATCCATTTTTTCAAGATCCAGTTATTCGATTTCAAATGGGTTTTCATGGCGAGCGATGGATTCCGGCCTGCGCCGGAATGACGGAGCGGATGCTTGTGCGATGCAGCAAAAGGTATTTTGCAAAAGACCTCAGCCTGAACGACAGGCTTTTCGATTAATGCCTTTTTGTGGCATTTTTGCCGTTCAGACGGCCTTTCAAAGCGTGAATTTGTACAGTGCTTTCATTCGCCAGTACAATACGGTGTTTGCCAATCAACCCTGTAAAAGGAATCAGCATGTCCACTTTCCAGATTGCCCGTGCGGGCGACAAAAGCCTTGAAATCCAGGGCAAGATGGCCAACCGCCACGGTTTGATTGCCGGTGCCACAGGTACCGGTAAAACCGTGACCCTGCGCCGCATGGCCGAAGCGTTTAGCAGCGCCGGCATTCCCGTGTTTCTGGTGGACGTGAAAGGCGACTTGTCGGGCATTGCCAATGCGGGTGAAAACAGCGGCAAAGTGGGCGAACGCATCGCCGAATTCAATCTGGGCGAGCAATGGCTGCAAAGCTTTCCCGTGCGCTTTTGGGATGTGTTCGGCGAAACCGGCATTCCGCTGCGCGTGACCATTTCTGAGATGGGGCCGATGCTGCTCTCGCGCCTGATGAACCTCAACGACACGCAGGAAGGCCTGCTCAACCTCGTGTTCCGCGTGGCCGACGACAACGGCTGGCACCTGATTGATTTGAAAGACCTGCGCGGCCTGCTCAAGCACGTGGCCGACAATGCCGCCCAATACCGCGGCCAATACGGCAACGTGTCCGCCGCCAGCGTGGGCGCGATTCAGCGCCAGTTGCTCACCTTGGAAAACGAAGGCGCCGTCAATCTTTTCGGCGAACCGTCGCTGAATCTGGAAGACTGGATGCAGACCGAAGGCGGCAAGGGCGTGATTAACATCCTCAATTCGGAAAAGCTGATGCGCAGCCCGCGCATGTTTAGTGCGTTTTTGCTGTGGATGCTGGCCGACTTGTTTGAAAAACTGCCCGAAGTGGGCGATTTGCCGCAGCCGAAATTCGTGATGTTTTTCGACGAAGCGCATATCCTGTTTGACAATGCCGCGCCCGCGCTGGTCTCGCAAATCGAGCAAGTGGTGCGCCTGATCCGCTCCAAAGGCGTGGGCGTGTATTTCGTCACCCAAAATCCGCTCGACCTGCCCGACACCATCCTCGGCCAGCTCGGCAACCGCGTGCAACATGCCTTGCGCGCCTTTACCCCGCGCGATCAGAAAGCGGTAAAGGCCGCTGCCGAAACCTTCCGTATCAATCCTGCAATCAATGTGGTGGAGGCCATTGCCGAATTGGGCGTGGGCGAAGCGCTGGTTTCCTTCCTCGATGAAAAAGGCATGCCCACGCCGGTGGAGCGCGCATTGGTGTTACCGCCGCAATCCAGCCTCACGCCGTTGCCCGCCGCCGAGCGCGATGGCAAATACCAAAGCGACATTCTCTACCGTCATTACAAAGACATGGTAGACAACTATTCCGCCTACGAAGCGCTGGCCGAGCTGGAAGCGCAGCAAACCGAAGCCGCTGCTGCCGAAACCGCCGCTAAAGAGCAGGCCAAGGCCGAGAAAACCGCCGCGGCCGCACCGCAGAAAGACGGCGTGGTCGGCGGTTTTCTGGGCGGTTTGTTCGGCAGCCGCAAAAAAGCCAATCAGGGCGTGGCCTATGATTTGGCCGACTCGGTGGGTGACCAGATTAACAAGCAGGTGACCCGCGCCATTTCCCGCAGCGTGATGGGCGTGATTAAAAATATACTGAAATAACCCGGCAGCGAAAGGCCGTCTGAAAACGAGCGCAGCGAAGTTTTCAGACGGCCTTTATTTGCAAGACGCCAAACAGGGGCATTTCTAACGGTAGCTCGGGCAGGGATGCCCGACATTCTTTCGCTTTGGAAAAGTTTTCAGACGGCCTCGGATTGTCGGGCATTACTGCCCTACCTGCAGCGGCGCTTGCTTAATTTTCGGCGGATTGCATCAACAATCTGGAAAAGCGTTCAGACGGCCCGGATTGTGGTATGGTGAACCATCAAACTTGGGGCGCGGGAATCTGCATATGAATGCCTTGGAATTGAAAGTGCCGCCGCTGGTGGTGGCTGCCGTTTGCGCTTTGCTGACATGGCTGACAGCCGTGGCACTGCCTGCTTTGGGCAGGCCGTATCCTGTGTTGCGGGTGTTGGCCTTGCTGTCGGCATTGGCCGGGTTGATGCTGGTTTTTTCAGCAATCGCCCTGTTTGTGCGCATGCGCACCACCGTGCACCCGCACCGGCCTACGGAAAGCCGCCGTTTGGTAACGGGCGGTGTGTACCGCTTCAGCCGCAATCCGATGTATCTGGCGATGGCCGCGTGGCTGTTGGCGTGGATATTGTGGCTGGGCAGCTGGCCGGGTTTGCTGTGGCTGGCGGTGTTTGCCGGCTACATCACCCGTTTTCAGATTCTGCCGGAAGAGCGGGTGCTGGCGGCGAAGTTCGGCCGCCGCTACGAAAGATATTGCCGCCGCGCAAGGCGCTGGTTTTAGTATAGTCGGAGAAATGAGTTTCTGCTACGGCGTTGGCTCGCCGCCTTGTATCAGAATCTCATTTCTCCGACTATAGCAACAAGGCCGTCTGAACGCTTTCAGACGGCCTTTGTGGTTTAATAATCAGATCTTCAGGCCTGCTTTTTCGGCGGCGCCAAACGCAATACGATATAGCCCAAAATACCGGCCAGCGCCGAACCGAGGAATACGCCGACTTTACTGTAGTCTTGCAGCTCGACGTTGGTAAAGGCCAGCAGGCTGATAAACAGGCTCATGGTGAAGCCGATACCGCACAACAGCGCCACGCCGTAAACCTGCAGCCAGGTGGCGCCTTCGGGCAGCTTCGCCCAGCCCATCTTCACCATGCCCCATACCAGCCCGAAAATGCCGATTTGCTTGCCCAAAAAGAGGCCGAGCGCGATGCCGAGCACCACCGGCTGGGTGAACACGTCCATGCTGAAACCCGCAAACGATACGCCCGCGTTGGCAAAGCCGAACACCGGCACCACCAGAAAAGCCACCCAGTTGGCCAGCGCGTGCTCCCACTTCAGCAGCAGCGGCTCACCGGCGCTTTCGGGCGTGCGCAGCGGAATGGCAAAGGCCAGTAATACGCCCGCCAGCGTGGCGTGGATGCCCGATTTCAATACCAAAAACCACAGCAGCGCGCCCATCAGCAGATACGGCCAGCTTTTGAAGATACCGCGTTTGTTCATCATGAATAATACACCCAATACCACGGCGGCAAACAAAAGGTAAACCGGCGCCAAATCGGCGGTGTAGAAAAGCGCGATAATCACGATGGCGGCCAGATCATCCATAATCGCCAGTGCGGTGAGGAAGATTTTCAGCGACAGTGGCACGCGTTTGCCCAGGAGCGCCAACACGCCCAGCGCAAACGCAATATCGGTGGCGGCGGGAATCGCCCAGCCTCTGGATGCTTCGGCGTCGGCGTTGTTGAACATCAGGTAAATCAGCGCGGGCACAATCAGGCCGGCGGTGGCCGCCAGCCCGGGCAGCAGGCGTTTGGCGTTGGTATCAAGCTCGCCCTGCAACAGCTCGCGCTTCACTTCCAGGCCGACAAACAGGAAAAAGACGGCCATCAGCCCGTCGTTGATCCAATGGGAAATGCTCATGCCCGCCACGTAGCTTTGCAGGGTGCCGAAATATTGCGGTGAGAGCGGCGAGTTGGCGACGATGATGCCCAATAAAGCGGCTATCATCAATACGATGCCCGCAGCGGGCTCGGAACGGAAAAAGTCGCTGATTTTCTGATTCATCCAATTATCCTTATGGTTTGTTTGGGTGTGTTTGAGTGTGTTTGCCCTCCGAACTGTATCAAAAAATGATTGTTCAAACAAATTCAATTGCCTGAAAAGCAGGAAAATACGTGTAAAAATGATTAAAAAGCAATTTTTGCATGCATGTTCGGCAAAAAATCCGCTAAGGCAAGCCGTCTGATTTTGATGGAAATCAAGTGAAATAGGCGGCGCATCTTGCGGAATGCGGTTTCGAAGCGGGTATAATGGGCACGTTTCCATATTCATGTTTCAGACGGCCTTCGCCGGTTGAACGCGCCCGCAGAAAGAGATTTATGCAAAACCCGAAAATCGTATTTTTTGACATCGACGACACCCTTTACCGCAAAACCACCGACACCCTGCGCCCTTCCATTGCAGAAGCCATGCGCGCCCTGAAAGCGCGCGGCATCATCACCGCAATTGCCACCGGCCGCCCCGAAGTAGCGATTCCTGCCAAAGTGCGCGGTGTGATTGCAGAGGCGGGCATCGACCTGTTGGTCACCATCAACGGCCAGTTTATCCGTTACCGCGGCGAAGTGTTGGACACGCATCCGCTGCAAAAAGAAGCCATGCGCCAGATGTGTGATTTTTTTGATGCGCGCCATATCGCCTATGCCTTTGTGGCCAACGACAACATCGCCGTTTCGGAAGACATGCCCGAAGTGGTGGCGGCGATGTCGAAAATCCTGCCCGAGCACCCGGTCGACAAAAATTATTATCAGCAACACGACGTGTATCAGATGCTGGCTTTTTACGGCGCCGACAAAGACGCAATCGTGATTCCCGAAGCCGAAAAACACGGCTACAAAACCGTGCGCTGGCATGAAACGGCCATCGACATGCTCGACGCTGCCGGTTCGAAAGCGCGTGGCATCCGCACCGCGATTGAAAAGCTCGGTATCGACATGCAAGACGTGATGGCCTTCGGCGACGGCCTCAACGACATCGAAATGATGAAAACCGTCGGTTTCGGCGTGGCGATGGGCAACGGCCATCCCGATTTGAAAGCGCTGGCCGATTACGTCTGCCCCAGCGTGGAAGAAGACGGCGTGCTCAACGGCCTGAAAGCCTTGGGTGTGATAGATTGAATTGAGGCCGTCTGAAAAAGATTTGGCATTTCAAACAAAATAAAGGAAACGCAGCATGAGCAATTCAGTGATTACCGTCATCGGCAAAGACCGCGTCGGCATTGTTTACGACGTATCGAAAATCCTCGCCGAAAACCAACTCAACATCCTCAACATCAGCCAGCAGTTGATGGACGATTTTTTCACCATGATTATTCTGGTAGATACCGAAAAATGCCCGAAAAGCCGTCAGGAAATGCTCGATTTGTTTGCCGCCGAGGGGCAAAAGCTCGCGCTGGATATCCGCATGCAGAATGAAGACATTTTCAACGCCATGCACCGTATTTAAGGAGGCAGGATGAAAACCGCGATTCATTCCAATGAGATTCTCGAAACCGTCAAAATGGTGGCCGACCAGAATTTCGATGTGCGCACCATCACCATCGGCATCGATTTGCACGACTGCATCCACCCCGATATCGACGTGCTCAACCAAAAAATCTACAACAAAATCACCCGCATCGGCAAAGATTTGGTGGCAACGGCCAAGCATTTATCCGCCAAATACGGCGTGCCGATTGTGAACCAGCGCATTTCCGTGACGCCGATTGCGCAAATCGCCGCCGCCACGGGCGCAGACAGCTATGTGAGCATTGCGCAAACGCTCGACAAAGCCGCCAAAGCCATCGGCGTATCGTTTATCGGCGGCTTTTCCGCGCTGGTGCAAAAAGGCATGTCGCCCGCCGACGAAGTGTTGATCCGTTCGATTCCCGAAGCGATGAAAACCACCGACATCGTGTGCAGCTCCATCAACATCGGCTCGACCCGCGCCGGTATCAATATGGATGCGGTGAAGCTGGCGGGCGAAACCATTAAGCGCACCGCCGAAATCACCCCCGAAGGCTTCGGCTGCGCCAAAATCGTGGTGTTTTGCAATGCGGTGGAAGACAACCCGTTTATGGCGGGCGCGTTTCACGGCTCGGGTGAGGCCGATGCGGTGATTAACGTCGGCGTGTCGGGCCCCGGCGTGGTGAAAGCGGCTTTGGAAAATTCCAACGCGGTCACGCTTACCGAAGTGGCCGAAGTGGTGAAGAAAACCGCCTTCAAAATCACCCGGGTGGGCGAACTTATCGGCCACGAAGCCGCTAAAATACTGGATATTCCGTTCGGCATTCTCGACTTGTCGCTCGCGCCCACGCCCGCGGTCGGCGATTCGGTCGCCCGCATCTTGGAGCAAATGGGCTTGAGCGTGTGCGGCACCCACGGCACCACCGCCGCGCTGGCGCTGCTTAACGACGCGGTGAAAAAAGGCGGCATGATGGCCTCCAGCGCTGTCGGCGGCCTGAGCGGCGCGTTTATTCCGGTGTCGGAAGACGAAGGCATGATTGCCGCGGCAGAGCAGGGCGTGCTCACGCTCGACAAGCTCGAAGCGATGACCGCCGTGTGTTCGGTAGGATTGGATATGGTGGCCGTGCCGGGCACGACTTCCGCCGCCACCCTTTCCGGCATCATCGCCGACGAAGCCGCCATCGGCATGATCAACAGCAAAACCACCGCCGTGCGCATCATTCCCGTGCCCGGCAAGGATGTGGGCGACAGCGTCGAATTCGGCGGCCTGCTCGGCTATGCGCCGATTATGCCGGTGAAGGAAGGCTCGTGCGAAGTGTTCGTCAACCGCGGCGGCCGCATTCCCGCGCCGGTGCAGTCGATGAAGAATTGATTGTTTTGATAAATATAGTCGTTCCAGTTTAGATTGATACAGCGTTGCTGCGCCTTGCCGTACTATCTACTGTCTGCGGTTTGCTGTCTTGTCTCAATCTAAATTGAAACGACTATAAATAAAGGCCGTCTGAATGGTTCGACAAGCTCACCAACCATTCTGGCGGCCTTTGCTAATCCTGTAGCGTGGGCTCTGCCCATGAAACCACCGCAGGTCGAGACCTTTGCAAAATACCTTTTGCTGTGTCGCAAAAACATCCGCTCCGTCATTCCGGCGCAGGCCGGAATCCATAGCACGCCATGAAAACCCATTTGAAATCAAATAACTGAATCTTGGAGAAATGGATTCCGGCCTGCGCCGGAATGACGGATGTAATGGATATTTCCAAGAAAAAAGTATTTTGCAAAAGCCTCAGGCCGTCTGAAACCTTGGTGAGAGGTTTAATCAGAAATGTGGGCAGAGCCCACGCTACCACTAACAAGGCCGTCTGAAAAAGTTTTCAGACGGCCTTGTTTTATTCAATCTCCAATAACGGCTGTTGTTTGATTAAGCCGCGGATAATGGTGCGGTTGGGGTGCAGGGCGGCGCGGATACGCGGGGAGAGCGGGTTGGGCAAAGCCAGAATGTCGGCGGCGACAGCGGCGGCGCAAATCGGCGCGGTGGCGAGGCCGCGGCTGCCGTGGGCGGTGTTGATGTAGGCGTTGGGCAGGTAGGGGCAGGGGGTGTGGATACGGTAGTTTTTGTCGAGCGCGAGTTTGGCATACGCCTGCTGCATGGCGGCGATATCGGCGAGCGGGCCGACCAGCGGCAGATGGTCGGGGCTGTCGCAGCGTAGGGCGGCGTGGCCTTTGGGGGCATGGTGGTTGAGGCCGTCTGAAAACAGTTGCTGTGCCAATCCGGCATTCAAGGCGGCCAATTCGCGGCGGTTGGCCGCTTCTTCCGCTTCGCGCCAGTCGGTTGCGTTGTCGTTGTGGACGAAGCTGGCGCCGAAACAGTGCAGCCCTTGCCAGGCGGGGCTGATGTAGCTGGCGCCGGAGAGGGCGCAGCGCAGTTTGGCGGATGCGGCGGTGGCGGCGGCGAGACTGGTTTGGCCGCGGATGAGTTGGTAAGGCAGGGCGGCGATGTTGCGGTCGGGTGCGGCGGGGCTGTGTGCGCCGAGGCAGTAGACCAGATGGCTGCCGCTGAATCGTGCAAACGGCGTATCGACCTGCCATTGGCTGCCGTCGTGTGTGGCGGCGACGGCGGGGCTGTGGGTATGCAGGGTAATCAGCGGGTGGTCGAGCAGGGCTTTCACCAAGGCGGGCGGGTTCAGCCACACGCCTTGCGGCCAATAGAGGCCGTCTGAACCGATGGGGATGCCCGCCAGCGCGGCGGCTTCGGCGGCGTCGACGCTGCGATAGAGATGGCGGTGGTGAAGCTGTTTGCCCAAAGCCTGATTGCGTTTGGTTTCGGCGGCATCGTGGTTGAGGTGCAACACGCCGTCGCCGCCCCAGTATGCCTGATTCGGCAACAGTTTTTGCAGCAGGCGGCGGCTGTGGCCGTAGCCGCACAGCAGTAATTCGGTTTGCTCGGTGTTATGCGGCGAAATTTTGGCATAGAGCAGCCCTTGGCGGTTGCCTGATCCTGCTTGTGCGGGTTTGGCGGCTTCCAAGACGGTGACGGGTATACCGCGCCCGGCCAATTCGTAGGCGGTGGCGGCTCCGGCGATGCCCGCGCCCAAAACGATAACACGCTCGGGCGCGGTGCGTTCGGCGGGCGGAGCATACCAAGGCTTGGGCGCTTGAGTCGGGATTTGCGGCACGGCTTCGGTTTGCCAGGCAATCGGTGCGGCAAAATAATCCGCCAGCCGAGCGGTGTGTTCGGGCGGTATCAGCCACAGATGCACGCCGGGCAGGATATCGTTGAGCGCGTTGGGGCCGTTGAATTGCAGGCAGGCAGTTTGTGCGGTGATGGCTTGTTGCAAAGCTTGTTCGCATGCCGACGGCTGTTCAGACGGCCTGAACACGGGCAGCGTGTTTTTCTGCAGGCACACAATCAGATACAGCGGCGCGGCGTGCGCCTCGATGGCGGCGGCCAAGTCGGCCGGGGCGGGCGGGGTGTTCCAGGCGAGGCAGTTCATCATCAAAATAGGCCGTCTGAAAAGAAACAAAGAGGTACGGTCGGCGGTGCGCGGATTCGGCGGCGCGCCCGTGTTTCGGCGCACCCTGAACGTATGATACGGAGAGTGGGCGCAGGATGCAAAAAATTGCGGCTTGCCGATTTGTTTCAGGCCGTCTGAAAGGCACGGCGGTTTACGTCGGAGTTTCCTTAATGCGCGGCTTTTATAGCATAGCGAAATAAAATAAGAAATCTACTGCGTTAGCTGCGCCTTGCCGTACTGTTTGTACTGTCTGCGGCTTGCCGCCTTGTATCTTTCTTATTTTATTTCGCTATATATAGTATGATGCGCGTGAACTTGAAGAAAGCTGCCATCATGAGCCAACGCCAAATCATTCTCGATACCGAAACCACCGGCCTTTATGCGCAGGCCGGTGACCGCATGGTGGAGTTTGCCGGGCTGGAAATGACCAACCGCCATTTCACCGACCGCAACCTGCACCTCTATATCCATCCCGAGCGCGACATGCCGGAGGAAGCCGCCGCCGTGCACGGCCTCACCATCGATGTGCTGGAAGAAAAAAACGCGCCGGTGTTTGCCGAAGTGGGGCAGGAAATCGCCGATTTTCTGCGCGGCGCCGAGCTGATTATCCACAATGCCCGCTTTGACGTCGGCTTTCTGGACATGGAATTCGAGCGCATGGGGCTGCCTTCGATTGAGGAATTGGGCTGCAAGGTGACCGACACGCTGGCGATGGCGCGCGAGATGTTTCCCGGCCAGAAAGCCAGCCTTGATGCCTTGTGCATGCGTTTTGAAATCGACCGCAGCAAGCGCGTATATCACGGCGCGCTGATTGACTGCGAACTGCTGGGCGAAGTGTATCTGGCGATGACGCGCGGCCAGTTCAGCCTGGTCGACGGCCTCGCCGAGGCGGAAGCCGCCGATGCGGCCAACCGCATCCCGCGCCCGGCCTATCTGAAAGTATTGAAGCCAGACGAAGCCGAGCTGGCCGAACACGAAGCCTATCTGGATACGCTGGAAAAAACCTCCGACGGCCACTGCGCCTGGCGGCCGAAAGCGGCCGGAGCGGAAGCGTGAGCCGCCACATCGCGCTGATTCCCGCAGCGGGCGTCGGCCTGCGTTTCGGCGCGGGCAAACCCAAGCAATATGTCGAAATCAACGGCAAAACGGTGTTGCAGCACACGTTGGACGTGTTTCTCGGCCATGCGCAAATCGATCATGTGGCGGTGGTGTTGTCGCCCGATGATGCGGTGTTTCAGACGGCCTCCGATGCAAAACTGAGCGTGTTGCGCTGCGGCGGCGACACGCGCGCCGAAAGCGTGCGCAACGGCATCAACGCCTTGCTGCAAAGCGGTGCGGCTGCGGCGGCAGACAATATCCTGGTACACGACGCCGCCCGCTGCTGCCTGCCCGCCGAAGCCCTGACCCGCCTGATAAACGAAGCAGGCTCTCGGGCGGAAGGCGGCATTCTGGCGGTGCCGGTGGCGGACACGCTCAAGCGTGCGGATGCTGCGCAACGGATTGACGCCACCGTGCCGCGCAACGGCTTGTGGCAGGCGCAGACGCCACAGCTTTTTCAAGCCGCCCTGCTGCAACGGGCGCTGGCTGCCGCAGACTTGGGCGCCGTCACCGACGAAGCCAGCGCGGTGGAAGCGCTGGGTCTGCGGCCTTTGCTGGTGGCGGGCGACAGCCGCAATTTGAAACTGACGCTGCCGCAAGACGAACACATCGTGCGCCTGCTGCTGGCAGACACGCCGGGCTGATTTGAACGTTGGCAAACCGCAAGCCTCGGCAACGGCAATCTGACAGAGGCCGTCTGAAAACACACGGCGGTCATCTTGTTGGTTTATCATTTGAAAAATGCCGTTCAGACGGCCTGGGGCTTCCTGACACCGCTGCGCTGTCAGTAAACCCTGCGATACGCTGCAAATTCACTCAGGCCGTCTGAACACATAAAAAGGAACACTCATCATGAATATCCGCATCGGTCAGGGCTATGATGTGCACCAACTGGTGGCAGGCCGCCCGCTGATACTCGGCGGCGTGGTCATTCCGTTTGAAAAAGGGCTGCTCGGCCATTCCGATGCCGACGCGCTGTTGCACGCCATCACCGACGCCCTGCTCGGTGCGGCGGCCTTGGGCGACATCGGCAAGCTGTTTCCCGACACCGCAGCGGAAAACAAGGATGCCGACAGCCGTTTTTTATTGCGCGAGGCGTATAAGGCGGTGCAGGCGGCGGGCTGGCGGGTGGTGAACGTCGACAGCACCGTCATCGCCCAACAGCCGAAATTGCGCCCGCACATCGACGCCATGCGCGCCAACATCGCCGCCGATTTGGGCTTGCCGGAAAATGCCGTCAACATCAAAGGCAAAACCAACGAGAAGCTCGGCTATCTGGGGCGCATGGAAGCGATTGAAGCGCAGGCGGCGGTGTTACTGCAGGCCGTCTGAACGCATGAAACTGCTGCATCGGCAGTGGAAAAGTGGTAGCATAATCCAGTCTGCAAACAATTTTTCGAGAGAGGACAAACAAATGGCAACACAAGAAGAACTGAAACGCATGGCGGCGGAAAAAACAGTAGAATTCGTGCCTGAAGGCGAATACATCGGCATCGGCACCGGCTCGACCGTCAACCTGTTTATCGAAGCGCTGGGTAAAAGCGGCAAACGGGTAAAAGGCGCGGTGTCCACTTCCAAGGGCACATCAGAGCAGTTGGCAAAATACGATATTCCCGAAGTGCAGCTGAATGAAGTGCAGCACTTGGCCGCTTATTTCGACGGCGCAGACGAAGTCAACCATTCGCTGCAAATGATTAAAGGCGGCGGCGGCGCGCATCTGAATGAAAAAATCGTCGCCAGCATGTCGGACACCTTTGTCTGCATTGCCGACGAGAGCAAATACGTGGCGCGCCTGGGCAAGTTTCCGCTGCCGGTGGAAGTGATTCCGATGGCGCGCTCGATGGTGTCGCGCAAGCTTGTGGCTCTGGGCGGCGAACCTGAGTTGCGCATCGGCTTCACCACGTTTAACGGCCATCAGATTGTGGACGTGAAAAACCTGAACCTGAGCCAGCCCGTCTCGATGGAAGACAAAATCAACCAGATTGCCGGCGTGGTGGAAAACGGCCTGTTTGCCCGCAATGCCGCCGATTTGCTGGTATTGGGTACGGAAGAGGGCGTCAAAGTCATCAAACCGCACTGACCGCAGCGTCTGAGCTGGGCAGCAAGGCCGTCTGAAAGCCTTTCAGACGGCCTGTTTCTTTTAGCCCGGCCAAGCGATACGGTCAATTGACACAGAATCTAATTTCTTCGACTATATCAGTTGGCGCGAAACATCAGGATATCCAAAGACAAACTATGGATTCATCATTTTGGTACAATCTTTTGCTTGCCCTGCTCGGCTTTTTCGGTACCCAGGCGGCTGAGGTGGGCATCCCGTCGTGGCTGCAGCCCGGGGTTGATTTTGTCAAAGAAAGCGGCCGCCGCGCGGCAGAAGCCGATGCCGCCGCCAGCTTTGCCGCGCGGGTGACGGCGGTGTCGGACGGGGACTCCATCCGCGTGACCGACGGCAACGGCCGCGTGCGCCGCGTGCGCCTGGCCTATATCGACGCGCCCGAGCTTCAGCAGGCGGGTGGTGTGGCGGCGCGCGATGCGTTGCGGCAGCGGTTGACGGGCAGGCAGGTGCAGGTATTGGTGTTTGAGCAGGACCAATACCGCCGCGACGTGGCGCAGGTGCGGGATAACGGCGAAGACGTGGGGCTGGCACAAATTGAAAACGGCCACGCCTGGCATTATGCGAGCTATGCCAAACGTGGCCAAAACAAGGCGGATTATGCCGGATATGCCTACGCGGAAGCCGTGGCGCGGCAGCAGCGGCGCGGCTTGTGGCAGGCGCAAAACCCGCAGGCGCCGTGGGCATACCGCAAGGCGCAGCGTGAATCGCAACAGCCTGCCGGACGTCAGACTGGCGCGGCTTTCGACGCGCTCTGGTAATGCTGGTTCACAAATAAGCTGATTGCGCGGCTCTGCTTCCACCCAAAGAAGGCGGCCTGACGGCGTGACCCGTCTTGCCATATTATCCATACTGTTTTCGGTTCGGCTCAAAGAGAGCGATTGACCAAAAAGCTAAAGCAATTCCGCTTTGTCAGTCTGTTTTTATGAATGAGGCAAGGAGCGGCTTGCATCGCCGCCAACCTGAAAACCCCTTGTAATAACCGATAGAAACCATCATGAACCAACACATCCGCCGGGAAATTTTCGAGCGCTTGCGCGCCGCCAATCCGCATCCGACCACCGAATTGAATTTCTCCAGCCCGTTTGAACTCCTGATTGCGGTGCTGTTGTCGGCGCAGGCCACCGATGTGGGGGTGAACAAGGCTACCGCCAAGCTGTTTCCCGTTGCCAATACGCCGCAGGCCATGCTGGATTTGGGGCTGGAGGGCGTAATGGAATACACCAAAACCATCGGTCTGTATAAAACCAAGTCGAAACATGTGATGGAAACCTGCCGCCTGCTGCTGGAGCGGCATGGCGGCGAAGTGCCCGACACGCGTGAGGCGCTGGAAGCCTTGCCCGGCGTGGGGCGCAAAACCGCCAATGTTGTGCTCAACACCGCATTCGGCCAGCCCGCGATGGCGGTGGATACGCATATTTTCCGCGTGGCCAACCGCACCCGCATCGCGCCGGGCAAGAATGTGCGCGAGGTGGAAGACAAGCTGATGCGGTTTGTGCCGAAGGAATTCCTGCTTGATGCCCACCACTGGCTGATTCTGCACGGGCGCTACACCTGCAAGGCGCAAAAGCCTTTGTGCGAGCGCTGCATCATCAATGATTTGTGCGAGTATCCGGCCAAAACCGTCAGCATGTAGGTGTGTTCAGACGGCCTGATTGTTTATCAGAAAACGATTGTCGGATTGATATTAAAAAGATGTAAAATCGCGGCGGGAAAGCTTCTTTCAAACAAGCGTTTGCGTGCAAAGGCGCTTGATTTCGTTTACAATTGCCTCTAGTTTGCATAACACATAATCTAAAGGAAACGTTGTGAACAAAACGCCAAAATACATCGCGCTGCTGGTGGCTTCCGCTCTGGTTTTGAACGGCTGCGACAAGGTCGACAGCTTCTTCGGCAAAAAAGACAAGCAGGGCAGCGACCTGGTGCAGACCATCGAAACCAAAACCGATGACGGCACGGTCAACATGCTGCTGCCCGACTTCACCAAGCTGGTGGAGCAGGAAGGCCCGACGGTGGTCAATATCCAGGCCACCAAAGCCGCGCCGGCGACATCCGCCCGCAACGACAGCGGCATGGATTTGAGCCAGTTTCCCGACAACGATCCTTTCTATGAATTCTTCAAGCGCCTCGTGCCCAATATGCCCGAAATGCCGCAGCAGGAAGACGACGGCGAGCTGAATTTCGGCTCGGGCTTCATCATCAGCCCCGACGGCTACATCCTCACCAACACCCACGTGGTCGGCGGCATGAACAACATCAAGGTGCTGCTCAACGACAAGCGCGAATACACCGCTAAATTAATCGGCTCCGACCAGCAGTCGGATGTGGCGCTGCTGAAAATCGATGCCGCCGATTTGCCGGTGGTGAAAATCGGCGATGCCAAAGATTTGAAACCGGGCGAGTGGGTGGCCGCCATCGGCGCGCCGTTCGGCTTTGACAACAGCGTGACCGCAGGCATCGTGTCCGCCAAAGGCCGCAGCCTGCCCAACGAGAATTACACGCCGTTTATCCAGACCGACGTGGCGATTAACCCCGGCAATTCCGGCGGCCCGCTCTTCAACCTCAAAGGGCAGGTGGTCGGCATCAATTCGCAGATTTACAGCCGCAGCGGCGGCTTTATGGGCATCTCGTTTGCCATCCCGATTGATGTGGCGATGAATGTGGCCGACCAGCTCAAGGCCACCGGCAAGGTGCAACGCGGCCAGCTCGGTGTGATTATCCAGGAAGTGTCGTATGATTTGGCCAAATCCTTCGGCCTCGACAAGGCCAGCGGCGCGCTGATTGCCAAGGTGCTGCCCGGCAGCCCCGCCGCCCGTGCAGGCCTGCAGGTGGGTGACATCGTGCGCAGCGTCAACGGCGAAGAAGTGCGCGCTTCCAGCGATTTGCCGGTGATGGTGGGCGCGATGGCGCCGGGCAAGGAAGTGACCCTCGGCGTGTGGCGCAAGGGCAAGCAGACCGACATCAAAGTGCAGCTGGGCTCGACCGACGGCAATGTGGAGCTGGGTGAATCCGGCGGCGGCAATGCCGGGCAAGGCGCAGCCCAGGCGCCGACGTTCAGCATCGAAAACATCGGCCTGAGCCTGCAAACGCGTGACGTCAACGGCAGCAAACGCCTGATTGTGACGGCTGTCGACGGCTTGGCCGCGCGCGCCGGTCTGCGCCGAGGCGATGAGATTCTGGCGATCGGCCAGACCAATGTCGAAGACGAAGCCACGTTCCGCAGCGCGATTGAGGGCGCGGGCAAAAATATCCCGCTGTTGGTGCAGCGCGACGGTAACACCCTGTTCCTGGCGATGAATTTGCAATAAGGTGTTTGACGGGTTTCAGACGGCCTTTAAGGCCGTCTGAAACATTTGGCGGCTTCATAAACATGATGGAAGCAAGCGCATCATGATTTTCATACAACGGTGGCGTAAAATTCAAACAATCTAATCTGCAGCAGCAGGATGAAGCCTGCGCGCATTGTTTGGTTATCCGGCCATATATTTGAAGTTTCACGGCAATCAGGCCGTCTGAAACATTGTTCCTCCAGAGAAAAAACATGCACATTCCCCATATTCCGCGCGGCCCGGTAATGGCCGATGTCGATGCTTTTGTATTGACCGACGAAGAAAAACAGCGCCTGCTCGATCCCGCTATTGGCGGCGTGATTCTGTTTCGCCGCAATTTTGAAAACGTTGCCCAATTGAAAAAGCTGGTGGCCGAAATCAAGGCCGTGCGCACGCCCGAGCTGATTATCGCCGTCGACCACGAAGGCGGCCGCGTGCAGCGTTTTATCGACGGCTTCACCCGCCTGCCTGCCATGAATGTGTTGGGCGAAATTTGGGATGAGCAGGGTGCGGATGCGGCCAAGGCCGAAGCCGAACAAGTCGGCCGGGTGCTCGCCACCGAATTGAGCGCCTGCGGCATTGATTTGTCGTTTACGCCGGTGCTGGATTTGAATTGGGGGCAGTGCGCCGTCATCGGCAACCGCAGCTTCCACCAAAGCGCCGAAATCGTGGCCGAGCTGGCCTTGGCGCTGCAAAAAGGACTCAACCGCGGCGGCATGAAAAGCTGCGGCAAGCATTTTCCCGGTCACGGCTTTGTTGAGGGCGACAGTCATCATGTATTGCCGCAAGACACGCGCAGCCTCGATGAGCTGGAGGCCGCCGATATGCTGCCGTTCCGCCGCTTGGCCGCTGCAGGCATGGCCGCCGTGATGCCTGCACATGTGGTCTATCCGCAAGTGGACGCGCAACCGGCGGGATTTTCCGCCAAATGGCTGAAAGCGATTCTGCGCGACGGCATCGGCTTTGACGGCGTGATTTTTTCAGACGATCTCACCATGGAAGGCGCCAGCGGCGCAGGCGGCATCAAGGCGCGCGCGGCCATATCGTTTGACGCCGGATGCGACATCGTATTGGTGTGCAACCGCCCCGATTTGGTGGACGAATTGCGCGCAGGTTTTGAAATGCCCGCCAATCCCGGTTTGGCTGCGCGCTGGCAGTATATGGCCAATACCTTGAGTACAGATAAAGCCGCGGCCATGATGGCCACGGATGAATTCAAGGCCGCCCAAGCCGCCGTGGCCAAACTGGCTACGCCGAAAGATGTGGCGGGCGGCGTGAAAGTGGGTGAGGCGTTTTGAAGCGGATACATTAAAATCATATATAGTCGTTTCAATTTAGATTGAGACAAGGCAGCAAGCCGCAGACAGTACAAATAGTACGGCAAGGCGCAGCAACGCTGTATCAAGCTAAATTGAAACGACTATAAAAAGGCCGTCTGAAATTTATGTTTCAGACGGCCTTTCATCTGCTGGCAGCATTTATTTCAATACGGCGGCAAAAGCGTTGGCCACGTAATCAATATTGCCCTCGTTCAAACCTGCCACGCAGATGCGGCCCGAGGCGACGAGGTAAACGGCGAATTCGTCTTGCAGGCGCTGCACCTGCTCCGGGGTGAGGCCGGTGTAGCTGAACATGCCGCGCTGGCTGATGAAGTAGCTGAAATCCCTGTCGGGGATTTTGGCGCTCAATACGTCATGGAGTTTTTGGCGCATCAGGCGGATGCGGTCGCGCATGGCATACACTTCGTTTTCCCATTGCGCAAACAATGCCGGGTCGTTCATCACGCGGGCAGTAATGTAGCCGCCGTGGGCGGGCGGGCTGGAATAGACGCGGCGCACGCCGAGCTTGAGCTGGCCGAACACGAGCCGGGCTTCGGCTTCGTCGGGGCAGACGACGGAAAGGCCGCCGACGCGTTCGCCGTAGAGCGACAGGTTTTTCGAAAACGAATTGCTCACAAACAGCGGCAGACCCAAGGCCGCAGCCCGGCGGATGGCGTAGGCGTCGCGGTTCAAATCATCGCCGAAGCCTTGATAGGCGATGTCCATAAACGGAATCAGTTTGCGGGTTTGCACGATTTCGAGCACAGCATCCCATTGCGCGGGGCTGAGGTCGACACCGGTGGGGTTGTGGCAGCAGGGATGCAGAATCAGGATGCTGTTTTCGGGCAGGCCGAGAAAAAATGCCAGCATTTCTTCAAATTTCACGCCGCCGCTTTCGGCGTCGTAATAAGGATAAGTGCCGACTTGGATGCCCGTGCCTTCGAAAATGCTTTTGTGGTTATCCCAGGTGGGGTCGCTGACGTAGGCGCGGGCTTCGGGAAACCAGCGGTGCAGGAAATCGGCACCGATTTTGAGCGCGCCGGAGCCGCCGAGGGTCTGGATGGTGGCGATGCGTTTTTCCGCCAGCGCGGGGTGGTCTTGGCCGAAAAGCAGGTGTTGCACGGCATTGCGGTATTCGGCGAGGCCCTCCATCGGCAGATAGGGGCGAGGCTGCGGGCTGGCGGCGCGCTCGATTTCGGCCTGACGCACGGAGGCGAGCAGGGGCAGCTTGCCGTGTTCGTCAAAATAAATGCCGATGCCGAGATTGACTTTTTCGGCGCGCGGGTCTTGGTTATAGGTTTCAACGAGGCTGAGGATGGGGTCGCCCGGGTAGAATTCGACGTGTTGGAACATGAAAAATTATCCTTTTTTATGGTGCGGTGCGGCATATTCACGCAAACGGGTTAATTCTACACAGATTGAGACCTTTGCAAAATACCTTCTGCTGCATCGCAAAAGCATCCGCTCCGTCATTAGCTTCGCAAGTCCGCTACGCTA